>JBBIHI010000010.1:0-26057 GCA_037447095.1 Thiotrichaceae bacterium | reverse complement strand
GACATGTTGACATCAGTCGAGGTAATCTGGAAATCCAGATAACCCCGGTCACGGTAGAATGAGGTCAGGTTTTCCAGGTCGCCGACCATTTTCTCCTTGGAATATTTGTCCCGCGAACTCAGGAAAGACGGTGTAAATGCACCTTTAGGACCAGAATCCAACTGTTTCAGCAAGACCGATTCGGGGAAAGCCTGATTGCCGGTAATCCTGATATTCTGGATGCGGGTCGGGCCACCTTCCTGAACATTGATGGTCACTGCCACACGGTTACGGGCCAGCGGCTCAATGCTCGTATTAATCTTGACACCATAGTAGCCCATTGCCAGATACTGTTCGCCAATTTCCTGCTGAATGGCCTCAAACGCTGCTTTGTCGAAGGTATCACCCTTGGCAACATTGCGTTCCTTGAGCACATCCATCAGTTTGCTTGAAGAAATCTTATGATTACCCTTGAAATTGATTTCACCGATAGCTGGGCGCTCAACCACATTGACCACCAGTACATCACCCTGCCGCCCAAGACGCACATCATCAAACAATCCGGTATCCAGCAATGCCTTGGCAGCACCAGCAGACTGCTGGTCATCAAACGTCTGACCGACACGGGCAGGCAAATAGGTCAGTACTGTCCCGGCGGGAATACGTTCCAATCCGTTCACCACAATATCACGGACTACAAATGAAGCTGACCATGCAGTCTGGCTCAAGACCACCAAACAGCTTGCAACCGTTAAACCAAGAGTCTGTTTTTTCATAGTTAATTCATCAACCGCATGAAATCGTTATACAAAGCCAGCATCATCAGACCAGCGATGACTGCCATCCCTACCCGGAAACCGGCTGCCTCGACACTTGCCGACACAGGGCTACCCTTCACCAGTTCAATAAGGTAATACAATAAATGTCCACCATCCAGCATGGGTATGGGCAGCAGGTTCAACACCCCGAGGCTGACACTGACGATCGCCAGGAACCCCAGAAACGGAACCAGACCAATACTCGCACTCGCCCCCGCAAACTGGGCAATTGTCACTGGGCCGCTGACATTTTTGAGCGCAACTTCGCCCGTGAGCATACGCCCCATTAGTTTCAATGTCACGACAGACATTTGCCGGGTTTTCAGGATACCCTGCCAGACAGCTTCAAACAGGGAATAAGTCTGGGTAAACACCAGGCGCTGCTGGTCTGAGTCCGTCATGTATCGGCCAACTTTCGCACCGATAGTCCCGACCTGTTCGCCATCCATCTGTTTATCCTGGGGAACAACATCCATACCCAGTTGCACGCCGTCACGCTCAACCCGCAAGTTGATGGATTTGCCTGAATGCTGATGAATATAGCCGATAAACTGCTGGACATTATCCATGGGTTTCCCATCCACAGATAAAATCTTATCCATTCCATGCAGTCCCGCCTGTTCGGCAGGCGAACCGGGCAGAATTTCGCCTACCCCAATACCGGAAACCCACAGGGACAAGCCCACCTTATCCAGAAAGTCCTCATCACCCTTGAACAGCGTTTGCCCTGCCAACTCCAGGGTACGGACAGCAGCATTCCCTTCAGCATCCCGCACATCAACCACAATCCGCCCGGAATTCAGGTAATCCTCCACCAGCAGCATGTTGACATCAGCCCAGGACTCCACTGGTTCATCATTAATCGCGGTAATCCTGTCACCCAGTTCAAAGCCTGCTGCCGCTGCCGGTGTATTTGCCTCAACCTGCACAATAGGCCGCTGGGCTTCAACCCCAATCAGATAGGTCAATGCGGATACAACAATCGCCAGCAGGAAATTGGCCAACGGCCCGGCAACCACAACTGCCGCCCGCTTCCACAGCACCTGACGGTTAAACGCACGCGGCAATTCTTCCTCGGGAATCTGCTCGCCTTCCTCGCATTCACGCTCATCGAGCATTTTGACGTAGCCACCGAGAGGCAAGGCGGCAATGACATACTCAATCCGGTCAGCATCACGGGAAACCCACCGCCACAACGGTTTGCCAAACCCGACCGAAAAGCGCAAGACCTTGACACCCAACTTACGGGCAACCCAAAAGTGCCCGAATTCGTGTACCGTGACCAGTACACCAATCGTGACAAGAAATGCGGGAATGATGATCAGCAAGCTCATGGTTAGTGCATTTTCTTATTCTTGATCCAGGATAGTGAATGACGGCGGCTTTCCCCGTCCTGAATAATAATACCTTCTATATCCGTTGGGTTTCCCCCGCTTGCCTGCTGCATGACATCAGCCACCAACCGGGGAATATCGGTAAACCCGATTTGCCGTTGCAGGAATGCCTTGACCGCCTCCTCATTGGCAGCATTCAAGGCAATCGTGGCATAACCACCGCGTGCATGGGCTTCATAAGCCAGTTGCAGGCACGGGAAACGCTCCGTATCCGGGCGTTCGAAATCCAGCCTCGCAACTGCAAACACATCCAATGGTGCCACACCTGAAACCAGACGCTCCGGCCAGCCCAATGCATAAGCAATCGGGGTGCGCATATCCGGGTTGCCCAACTGGGCCAACACGGAACCATCATTATAGGACACCATCGAGTGAATGGTACTTTGCGGATGCACCACCACTTCCACCCGCCCAGCCGGAATCCCAAACAACCAGCACGCCTCAATGACTTCCAGCCCCTTGTTCATCAAGGTTGCGGAATCCACGGAAATCTTTTGCCCCATCGACCAGTTCGGGTGGGCAACCGCCTGTTCCGGGGTTACGTCCTGCAAAGCATCCGCAGCCCAGGTACGGAAAGGCCCTCCCGATGCGGTCAACAGAACCTTTTCCACACCGTTACGGCTATCCCTCGGCATACACTGGAAAACGGCATTATGCTCACTGTCAATGGGCAACAATTCTGCGCCATGGGTACGTACAGCCTCCATGAACAAGGGGCCGGACATTACCAGGGCTTCCTTGTTTGCCAGCATGACCCGCTTGCCTGCCCGCGCCGCTGCCAGGGTAGGCAACAAGCCTGCGGCACCCACGATGGCGGCCATGACATAATCTGCATCAGGGTGGCTGGCAACCTTTTCCAGTGCATCCGTACCTGCCAGCACCTCGGTTGCGCTGCCTGCCGATTGCAGGGCTGCGGCCAGCTTTTCTGCCGCCTGTTCATCCGCCATAACTGCGTAACGCGGGGAAAATTTCAGGGATTGCTCCAGCAGACGCCCGACATTATGGTTGGCAGTCAAGGCAAAGACATGGAAACGCTCCGGGTGACGCGCCAATACATCCAGGGTACTGACACCAATACTGCCCGTCGCGCCAAGAACCGTGATGCCTTTGGATGGTTTCATCGCGCTTACAACAGCCATAACAGCCCCAGGGTAAAGAGCGGCGCTGCCGCCAGCATACTATCCACCCTATCCAGAATACCGCCATGACCCGGCAGGATGTTGCCACTGTCCTTGACCCCTGCCTCACGTTTAAGCAGGCTTTCAAACAAGTCACCTGCCACCGACATCAATACTGTCAACATCGACACCAGCACGAAAGCTATTTTCCGCCCTTCCGGCAGCGGCAGCAGGACAGACACCAGCAAGGCAAAAATGCCTGTCACCACCACAGCTCCAACCAGACCTTCGCGGGTTTTCCCCGGACTCAAGGCCGGAGCAAGCTTGTTCCTACCAAACTTGCGGCCAGTGAAATAGGCTGCCGTATCAGCCAAAGCTACCAGGGTAATCAGATACAACACGTAACGGTAATCCAGCGCATGGAGCTTAAACAGGGCAAACCAGGCAGGCAGCAGGACAAAAATCCCCAGTATGCGCATCTGCAAGGCGTGTTGCTTGTAGAAGCCGGGTGGGTTGGGATATTGCCACAATGCCCCCACCGCCATTGCCCACACCGGCACGCTTACCCACAGTACCGCCACCGTCGGCAAAGGCAGGAATACCAGCGGCACGGAAGCCATCAGGATCATCATGGTGCCCATCATGCGCTTTTCCGGCAAATAGCAGCCGGTCAGGCCAGCCCATTCCCAGGCACCCAAGCCCACCAGAAACAGCATGGAAAACAACGCAAACAGCGCTGTCGGCAACACAATAACGCCTGCAAATACCAGAACAACCAGTACCAGTCCCGTAATAATCCGTTGCTTAAGCATGTTTTCCTCCTGATACCTGATCGCCCGTCATACCAAAACGCCGCTGGCGGCTGGAAAAATCGGCAAATGCCGCTTGCAGGCTCGCTTCATCGAATTCCGGCCACAAAACATCCGTAAAATACAGTTCGGCATACGCCAGTTGCCACATCAGGAAATTGCTGATGCGCCGCTCCCCACCTGTACGGATGAACAGGTCAGGCGCAGGCAACCCTGCTGTTGACAGGGCAGATTCAAGCGCAGTTTCATCCAGTGCATCTACCGCCATTTCACCTTCCGCAACCCGTATAGCCAGTTGCCGGGCAGCTTGCACGATGTCCCAGCGCCCCCCGTAATTGGCGGCAATCAACAGGGTCATACCGGTACACAAAGCCGTCAATCCCTCAACCTGCGCAATCTTTTCCTGAAGCCCGGCAGGAAAGGCGCTGCGCTCACCGATAAAGCGCATCCTGACATCGTGGCGTTTGAGTGCTGCCGCTTCCTTTTCCAGTGCGGAAACAAACAGCGACATCAGGCCATTCACCTCGTCATCAGGGCGCTTCCAGTTTTCACTACTGAAGGCAAACAGGGTCAAGCATTCTACTCCTGCATCACTACACGCACGGATGACCTTGCGGGCAGACTCGACGCCCCGATGATGCCCCATCAGACGGGGCAGGAAACGGGCTTTCGCCCAACGCCCATTGCCATCCATGACGATGGCAACATGCCGGGGAAGTGTCATTACACCTCCATCAGTTCTTTTTCTTTTTTCTCCAACACGACTTCCACTTCCTTGATGTAGTGGTCAGTCAGTTTCTGGATGTCGTCCGTGGCACGGCGCTCTTCATCTTCGGAAATTTCCTTTTCCTTCAACAGGGCTTTGAAATCGGAATTGGCATCACGGCGGATATTGCGGATGGCAACCCGCGCCCCTTCCGCTTCACCCTTGACGACCTTGACCAGATCACGGCGACGCTCTTCGGTGAGGGCAGGCAGTGGTACACGGATCACATTGCCATCATTGGCTGGATTCAAGCCGAGATTAGAGATCAGGATAGCCTTCTCGATCTTGGACGCCATTGGCTTTTCCCACGGCACAACCTTGAGGGTACGGGCATCTTCAGTGGTTACGTTGGCAACCTGACTGACCGGCACATCAGAACCGTAATAGTCCACCAGTACCTGATCCAGCAGGCTCGGGTGCGCCCGCCCGGTACGGATTTTCGTCAAATCGCTTTTCAGGGCTTCGATGCTTTTCTGCATCCGTTGTTCTGCATCTTTCTTGATGTCTGCAATCATCACTATCAAACCTCAACCAAAGTTCCAACTGGCTCACCACCCACAATGGCAGCAAGCGCCCCCGGTGCGAACATGTCAAACACACCCAGGGCAAGTTTATTGTCACGGCACATCACCATGGCCGTCAGATCCATCACGCCCAACTGGCGCTGGATGGCGTCATCGAAGGATAACCGATCGAAACGTTTCGCCGCAGGATTTTTTTTCGGGTCGGCATCATAAATACCGTCCACCTTGGTCGCTTTCAGCAGCAAATCGCATTGCAACTCCACCGCCCGCAAACTGGCTGCCGTATCGGTGGTAAAGAACGGATTGCCTGTGCCTGCCGCACAAATGACGATATTGCCCGCTTCGAGGTAACGGCGAGCCTGATGTGCGGCATAGCGCTCACCTATCTGGTCTATTCCCAGCGCGGTCATGACCCGGCATTCGCCACCCAGTTTTTCGATGGCATCCTGCATCGCCAAGGAATTCATCACGGTTGCCAGCATACCCATCTGGTCGCCACGTACCCGATCCATGCCTTTTTCCGCCAGACCTGCGCCACGGAACAGGTTGCCACCGCCGATGACCACGGCAACTTGCACACCGGAACGTTGCAATTCCAGCGATTCGCCTGCCACACGGTACAGGATTTCAGGATCAATACCGGAATCCTGATTGCCCAGCAGGGCTTCACCACTGAGTTTGAGGAGGATACGGCGGAAACGGGATTCAGGACGGGTTGCACTGGATGACATGGGCTGGCCTGTGTTATTTGGAATTGGCTGCATTTATACAGCGGACAGGGGGACGGGGCAAGCAGGGGGCAGCAACAAACTACCCACCAAACGATTGATGCGCGTTCATAATACGCATAGACTGTACGCAATATAGAATGGAGACAATGCCATGCAAACACTGATCTACAACACCGATGCCCCCAAACGCGCCCTGAACCTCAGTATCAACAGCAATTTGCAGGAAGAAGCCCGCAAGTACAAAGTCAACTTGTCCAAACTGCTGGAACAGGCATTGGTCGAAACACTCACTGAGAAGAAGCGTACCGAATGGCTGGCACAGAACCGTGCCGCATTGGAAGCTTACAACCAGCGGATTGAAGGGCGTGGCGTATTCAGCGATGGATTGAGGCGTTTCTGATGGCACAATTCGACGCTTACCGCAACACCAACGCCGCCACTTGCACAGCAATCCCCTACCTGCTGGATGTGCAAACTGACTTGCTCGACCTGCTGAAAACCCGCGTAGTCGTGCCGCTGGAAGAATGCAGCCAATTCGCCGCCGCGCAACGCCTTACCCCCACATTCCGTATCGAAGGTGTGACTGTGATGATGTCCACCCCGGAATTGGCAGGCATTCATGCCCGTTCGCTGGGCGGGTACGTCTGCTCGCTGGCTGATCAACGACAGGAAATCATGGCGGCGCTGGATATGCTTTTTTCTGGCATTTAATCCAGTCGCATTAGACAGAAAAAAGGGGCACAACCAATGCCCCTCTTTTCCGTGCGCTTTCGCGCCATCCAGCAGAATTACTTGCCAGCCGCTGCCGCTTGCGCAGCCACTTCGTCAGCAAAGTTCTCCTGTTTCTTCTCGATGCCTTCACCAACCACCAGACGTACAAACTGGCTGATAGAAGCGCCTTTGGAAGCCAGCAAGTCACCAACGGTCTGATCAGGGTTCATAACGAACGGCTGACCAACCAGGGTGATTTCGCCAAGGAACTTCTTCATACGGCCAGCAACCATTTTTTCCGCGATTTCGCGTGGCTTGCCGCTTTGCATGGCGATGTCGATCTGGATTTCACGTTCACGCTCAACCACTTCAGCAGGCACACCGGATTCGTCAACGCAAACCGGGTTGCTGGCAGCAATGTGCATGGCAACGTGTTTGCCCAGCTCAGCTTCACCGCCGTTCAGGCAGACAACCACACCGATTTTGGCGCCATGCTGGTAAACAGCAATCTGGCCTTCGCCCGCATCCACCAGTTGCATACGGCGAACCTGGATGTTTTCACCAATCTTGGCGATCAGGGCGGTACGCCCTTCTTCTACCGTTTGGCCGTTAGCCATAGCCGTTGCGGACAACGCTTCAACATCAGTGGGCCGGGTAGCCAGTGCCGCAGCACCGACCGCTTCAGCAAAGCTGGCGAAGTTCGCGTCCTTGGCAACGAAGTCGGTTTCACTGTTGACTTCAACCATCGCCGCTTGCTTGCCGTCAGCGGAAACCGCGATAACCACGCAACCTTCCGCAGCGACACGCCCGGCTTTCTTGTCAGCCTTGGCAGCGCCGGATTTGCGCATCAGGTCGATAGCCGCTTCCATGTCACCATTGGTGTCTGTCAGGGCTTTTTTACATTCCATCATGCCTGCGCCGGTACGTTCGCGCAGTTCCTTAACCATTGCAGCACTAATTGCCATTAGGGTTACTCCTCGAAATTCTAGTGGGATGCGGCTTATTCGCCAGCGTCCGCAGTTGGAGCCGCTTCAGCAGCAGCAGCTTCAGTGGTTTCAGCGGCCATCTCTGCCGGTGCAACAGCAGCGCTGGCATGGCCTTCATTTACGGCATCAGATGCTGCCGCAACATACAACTGGATGGCGCGGATTGCGTCATCGTTGCCTGGAATCACGTAATCAACGCCTTGCAGGGAGTTGTTGGTATCGACAACGCCGATAACCGGGATACCCAGTTTGTTGGCTTCCTGAACTGCGATTTTTTCGTAGCCTACGTCAATGACGAAAATGGCATCTGGCAGGCCACGCATGTCCTTGATACCGCCCAGACTGCGTTCCAGCTTTTCCGCTTCGCGGCTCAGCATCAGCACTTCTTTCTTGCCGAGCTTCTGGAAAGTGCCGTCTTCAGCCATTTTTTCCAGGTCTTTCAGACGTTTGATGGATTGCTTGACGGTCTTGAAGTTGGTCAGCATCCCGCCCAGCCAACGGTGGTTGACGTAAGGCATCTTGCAGGAAATCGCCGCTTCACGGACTGCTTCACGCGCAGAACGCTTGGTGCCAACGAACAGGACTTTGCCACCCTTGGAAGCCAGTTTGCCGATGAAATTCAACGCATCGTTGAACATTGGCAGGGAGTGTTCCAGGTTGACGATATGGATTTTGTTGCGTTCACCGAAAATGAATTGACCCATTTTCGGGTTCCAGTAACGGGTCTGGTGGCCGAAATGGACACCTGCTTCCAGCATCTGGCGCATGGTAACTTTAGGCATTGTCAGTCTCCTGTGGGTTATGCCTCCATACACCCCACCAACGCAACCCGACTTAAAAATCAGGCACCCTGCGCGGCGTGTCGATGTATGTGTGAATTTAAAAACAATCGTAAAACAATTTGCGCTTGGCGCGGGCGCTTTATACCATGAAACGCTTTTTAGTGCTACGGAAAAGGTTGCCCGATGGCGAAGCAGGAAAGAGACCGCGAAATCAAGATCAAGACCGCTGACGAAATCGAAAAAATGCGCGTTGCAGGCCGCCTTGCTGCCGATGTACTGGACATGATCGCCCCCCATGTGCAACCAGGCGTCACGACCAATGCATTAGACCGGAGGTGCCACGATTATATCGTCAATGAGCAACAGGCCACCCCTGCCCCGCTCAATTACCACGGTTTCCCCAAATCCATCTGCACCTCGGTCAACCATGTCATTTGCCACGGCATCCCCAGTGACAAGGTGTTGAAGAAAGGCGACATCATCAATATCGACATTACCGTGATCAAGGACGGCTACCACGGTGATACCAGCAAGATGTTCATCGTCGGTCAGCCAACCATCCCTGGCAAACGCCTGTGTGACATTGCCCAACACTGCCTGTATCTGGGTATCAGGGAAGTCAGACCCGGTGCACCGTTCGGCAATATCGGCAAGGCCATCCAGACCTATGCCCACAGCCAGCGCTGTTCCGTGGTGGAAGAATATTGCGGGCACGGCATCGGGGTGGATTTCCACGAAGCGCCGCAAGTCCTGCACTATTACAGCAAGGACAGCGACAAACTGATCATAGTCACGGGCATGATTTTCACCATCGAACCGATGATCAACCAGGGCAAACGCCACCTCAAAACCCTGCCGGACAAATGGACGGTTGTCACCAAAGACCATTCCCTGTCCGCCCAGTGGGAACACACCATCCTGGTGACAGCGGATGGTTTCGACATCCTGACCCTGCGTGAAGAAGAAACAGACTGGCAAGCAAATTTATGAACCCGAACAATCCCCTGCTGACTGCGCTCGAAGCCCTGCGTGCCAACACCGCACCGAAAATTGCTGATTACACCAAAGCCATCCGCGAAGCACGCCAGTTACTGGGGGAAGCGTTCCACGCTGGCCGGGAAGTCCTTGGCCTGCTGCACGAACACGCTGATTTCATCGACCATTTGCTCCAGCTTCTGTGGGAACGGAACCGCATTCCCCAACACGGCGCCGCCCTGATCGCGGTTGGTGGTTACGGGCGCCGGGAATTGCACCCTGCATCTGACATCGACCTGATGATCCTGCTGGGCGACAGCCCCAGCGAAGATTGCCAGGAACGGTTATCCACCTTTATTACCCTGCTCTGGGACATCGGCCTGGACATTGGCCACAGTGTGCGCACCCTGGATGAATGTACCGAGGAAGCCCGCCGCGACCTGACCATCATCACCAACCTGATTGAGGCGCGTTACCTGAGCGGCGACACTGCCCTGTTCCAGCGCCTGCAACATGCCATCAGCCCGGAGCAGATGTGGGACAGCCAGGCGTTTTTCCTCGCCAAACTGGAAGAACAGCGCAAACGCCACCTGAAAGACGGTGATACCTCGCACCGTGTGGAACCCAACCTCAAGGATGGCCGTGGCGGTTTGCGTGACATCCAGACCATCGACTGGGTGACATTGCGCAAATACGGCACATCCTCACTGCACGGGCTGTATGAAAAGGGCCTGCTCGAACACAACGAGTTTGAAATCCTGCGGGACGGTCGGCAATTCCTGTGGCGCACCCGTTTTGCCCTGCACGAACTGGCCAAACGCAAAGAAGACCGCCTGCTGTTTGACTACCAGCGCAGCCTTGCCCATTTATTTGGCTACACTGACGACACCGACAATGCTGCTGTGGAAGGTTTCATGCAGCATTACTACCGCACCATCACCGACCTGGAGCGGATCAGTGAGATGCTGATGGGGATTTTCCACGAAAAGATCACCGCCATCCAACGCCCACGCCCGGAAATGCTCGGCAAGTGGTATCAAAAGCACGGCAACCTGATTTCCGTCAATTCACCCGATGTGTTTGTGCTCTACCCGACGGCATTGCTGGAAATTTTCCTGCTCTTACAAATGACACCGGGCGTGCAAGGGCTGACACCGGATACCATCCGCCTGATCCGGCAAAACCTGCACCGGATTGATTCAGGCTTCCGCCAGGTAAAACGCAACCGCCATCTGTTTATCCATATCCTCCGCCAGCCGCAGCGTATTACCTTCGTCATGCGCCTGATGAACCGTTACGGCATCCTGGCTGCCTACATCCCGGCCTTTGCCAATATTGTCGGGCGGATGCAATACGACCTGTTCCACATGTATACCGTGGATGAACACACGCTGCTGGTGGTGCGTAACCTGCGCCGTTACAGCACCGCCGTTGGTGAGCAGGAATTACCCTTGTGCACGGAAGTGTTCCGCGCCCTGCGCAAACCGGAACTGCTGTACCTCGCCGGATTGTTCCACGACATTGCCAAAGGGCGCAAAGGCGACCACTCCGAACTGGGTGCTGCCGATGCCCTCAGCTTCTGCCGCGAACACAGCCTGAGCCAGGATGATGCCTTACAGGTAAGCTGGCTGGTACGCAACCATCTGTTAATGAGCATGACGGCCCAGCGCAAGGACATCAGCGACCCTGCGGTTATCCGCGAATTTGCCGAGCAGGTTGTCTCCCAGAGCCGCCTTGATTACCTGTTCCTGCTGACCGTTGCCGACATCCGCGCAACCAACCCCAGTTTGTGGAACGGCTGGAAACAGGCCCTGCTGCACGAGCTGTACCATGCCACCCGCAACCTGTTGCGCAACCGCCTTTCCATTACCCGTGAAACCGCCCAGCAGATTGACGAGAAACGTGACGCCGCCCTTGGGCAACTGCTACCGGAAGGTTTCGACGAAACGGCTTGCGTGAAATTGTGGGAACAATTTGGCAATGATTACTACCTGCAACACTCTGTTGAGCTTATGGTCTGGCACACCTACCACATCCTGCGCCAACGCACGGAAACCCCGACCATCATCCAGATATTCCGCCCGCAAAAACAAGGCACCAACGCCCTGTTCGTCTATACCCGCGACCGCGACGACCTGTTTACCCGGGTTGTTTCCTCCATGGAACAACTCAACCTCAATATCGTCGACGCACGGATTGTTGCCGCCACCAGCGGATGCAACCTGTATACCCTACAGATTCTCGGCTCCACTGGCCAGGTCATCACCGACCCGGTAGAACTCCAGATCATTACCGACACCCTGCAAAACAATCTGGCCTGTGAAAAACCACGCCGCCCGACACACCGCAAGCCGCGTATCCTGCGCAGTTTCAATATCCAGACCCGGATTGGGTTCAGCCAGCAAGCCGACAAAAAACTGACCCAGATGGAAGTGAATACAGGCGACATGCCCGGTTTGCTGTCGCGCCTCGGTGAAGCGATGGATAGCCTCGGCATCCGTGTCCACAATGCCCGCATCACTACCCTGGGGGAATGCGCCCAGGACTTTTTTTACATCACCACCCGTAACGGGCAGATGATCACCGATGCGAAACAGCAGGCACTGCTCCGTTCCGCACTGGAGCAGGCATTACAGACAGCCTGACGCAAATCCATAAAAGCGCCCTACCCCCTTGAGGGATGGCAGGATGTCCCCATATTTGTGGTACTCAAACAGAGGTAGCACATGGAATACAAGGATTACTACAAAACCCTGGGCGTTGAACGGGGCGCTGACCAGGACAGCATCCGCAAGGCTTTCCGGCGTCTGGCTGCCAAGTATCACCCTGACCGCAACAAGGCAGCAGATGCCGAAGAGCGTTTCAAGGAAGTCAACGAAGCCTACGAAGTGCTGGGCGACCCGGAAAAACGCAGCCGTTACGACCAGCTTGGCGCAAACTGGAACAATGCGGGTGGGTTCCAGCCTCCACCCGGCTGGGCGGGCAACAGTGGTGGCGGTGCATCGTTCCACTTTGACCCGAGTGATTTCCAAGGCTTTGGCGGCGGCGGTCACGGCACATCCGGTTTCAGCGACTTTTTTGAAAGCCTGTTTGGTGGCGGCTTTGCACAGGCACAAGGGGCAAGGCGCAGCCAACACACCCAACAGCCACGCAAACCAGCGGCACAAAACCTAAACATCCAGTTAAGTCTGGAAGATATTTACAGTGGCACAGAAAAAACCATCCGCCTGCCAGACGGCAACAGCGTGCAGGTACGCATCCCGGCTGGCATGGAAGAAGGCAAGAAACTGCGCCTGACCGGCAAAGGCCCGAACGGCTCCGACATCCACCTGCAAGTCAAAATGAAGCCGCACCCGCGTTTCCGGCTGGAAGGGCGTGACATTTACACCGACCTGGCCATTACGCCGTGGGAAGCAGCGCTCGGCGGCAATGTTGCCGTGCCCACACCGGGCGGCGACATCATGCTGAAACTGCCGCCCAACTCGCAGTCCGGTAAGAAAATGCGCCTCAAAGGCCGGGGGATGCCGGGCAATCCGGCAGGTGACTTGTACGCCGTACTGGCCATCCAGACGCCACTGGCTGAAACCGAAGAGCAGAAAGCGCTGTATGAACGCATGAAAACCGCTTTCGCCAGTTTCAACCCACGCACGCGGTAAATTGCGTTACCCCCTGATCCAGCGGGTCATGAACTCGCGTCGGGAAAGGGGCCGCTGTTGCTGCTGGCACTGTTGTTCCTGATCCTCCAGCATCTGCTGGCGGGTTCGGGCGCGGGAAGCCAGCACGGTTTCCCAAGCAGCGTAAACGGCTTGCGCATCAGGGTATTTTGCCAACGCCTGCACCAGCGGTTGCAGGCAGTAATGCCCGAGCGCAGGTTCATAGTTCAGGTGGGCTGTGGGGCGTTCCTCACCGATGTCAAAGTCAATGGCCGGGCCAATCACGAGGTAAGCGGCATCCCGCCGGGTATCTGCTGCCTCCCAGCCTTCCGGTAACGGCTCTGGGGGAATGGTTTGCGGCACATACAGGTGCGCCAGCATCCACGGCGTCAGCAGCAAGCCTTCATACCAGCCGCCACGTTCCTGCCAGCCACACAGTTCCACCGACAACGCCGGGTTGATCCCGAAACCATCGCGGAAGTTTTGTTCCTGAATCTGCCGGAACGCTGCCAGCACCTTTTCCCGCGCATCCTCCAGCGATTCCGCCTGCAATAACTGCCAGCCACTCATGTGAACAGGGTCTCCAGCCGTTCACCCATGGCACGGTACAGGGCTACCCGGCTTTCCCGGCGCAATGCTTCACTGAACGGGGGAACCCAGTCGCGCAGGTGTTCCAGCGTATCCATCACCAGTGATTCATCCAGCGGATTTTGTGCCAGCAGGAACGCCAGCAACTGCAACTCGCTGCCGAGGAAATCGGCGGGCAATTCCGCTTCCGGCTTGAAACCTGCCCGTGCGTACAGGGCAAGTGCAGCATCCCGCGCCTGCCCCTGCATCTTGCCCTCTTTCCACACGGAAGCGAACGGGGCGCACACGGTACGCGGATGCCCGCTCACGAACAACCGGGTGTGTTCCGCCTGCCATTCCTGCAACGGGACATCCGCCAGTCCTGTTACCGCATCCTGCAACCACGGCTCGGAGGTGGAAATGCTTTGCAGGACTTCCAGCGCCTCCTCCCCCGGCGTCCCCAGCAGGACTGCCAGCAACTCCAGTTCAGCCAGTTTTTCCATTACCACGGATACTCATACACGCCCGCCACCAGGGTGTAATGGCGCAGCAGGAAACCACCGACCAGCACCAGCACCGCAGCCATCACCACTGGCGCGTGCCCGCTCAGCTTGCCGCTGACCGCGCCAATTTCCAGCAACAAGGGCACGATCAGACCCATCACGATGAAACCCAGCAGCCAGCCCCAACTGTTCCACAGGAAGTTGACCGATTGCAGGCCACTTTCCGAACCGGACAGCATGTAGTTGACGAAGAAAAATACCAGTGCGATTTCCAGCCCGACCAAGCCGAGGTCGATACGCTCGAACAGCTTGCGCAAATCCTGATCAGGCTCCTTGATCGCCAGGTATTGCAGCAACAGGATGTAGGCCAGCGCGGTGGAAAACGCCGACACCATGAACAGCATGGGCAAACCGGGGTTATGCCACAGCGCCACCGCCGGGAAGGATTGCAGCAGCAAACCGGTGTAAGCCACTGTCCCCACTGCATTGACGACGGTCAGCCAGCCAATCGCGCGATGATATTTCAAACACAGCTTCATCATCTTGCACAGTGGGTTACACTCATCACTCTTGCCGATCACCGGCATGTCGCGCGTCCCTTTGGCCTTGTTCAGGTAAGGGCAGGCATAGAAAAAGCCCCACACCATCATCCAGATAATGAACTGTGTACCCCAGCCGATCCACGCATCCGGCTTTTTGAACAGCACCAGCGGGTTCAGCACATTGATGACCGCCAGATGATCCAGCAAGTGGATGAACAGCATCCCGGAACCCGCCGCGAGGAACACGATACTGCTCAGCGCCCCCCATACCACCAGGGTCGGATGTTCGCGTTTGGAAATGCGGAACATATCGGTGATCACCACCACCCCCATCACCGCCGCCCCCAGCCCGCCGAGGAACAAGTAAATAGCAATCGACCAGCCCCACGCATCTTGCATTGCATACGTCATGACTCAACCCTCCTCACGGTGTTCTGCGATGTAATAAACGTTGGGGCGTGTACCGAGATGCGCCATCAGCGGTGTTGCCTTGCCACTGCGCACAATCTTGGTTACACGGTCTTCAGGATCATCCAGGTCGCCGAAAATCCGCGCATCCGCCGTACAAGTCGCCGCACAGGCCGGTTTCAGCCCCAGCGCCACGCGGTCATGGCAGAAGTCACACTTGTCCACACCGGGGCGGTGGCGTTTCATCACATCCTCATCGTAAAACGACTTGGCGATATGGATGTCCTCATATTCCACCGCGTAACGCACATCGTAAGGGCAAGCCAGCACGCAAGCCTGACAGCCCATGCACAAGGCATCGTCAATGCGCACAATGCCGTTATCCATCTTGTAGGTCGCGCCCGTCGGGCACACCGTCATACAGGCCGGAATATCGCAGTGGTTGCACAAACGCGGGAAAAAGGTGCGTGCCACGTTGGCGCTGTCGTTGCCCTTTTCCTGATCGTGGACACGGGTACGCCATTTGTCTGCCCATACCGGGGTCTGGTTTTCCACCGCGCACGCTGCCATGCAGGCATTGCACCCGGTGCAGGTGTTCAAATCCACCACCATTGCATAATGTGTCATGCTTGCACTCCTTCACCTTCGACTTTCTTGATGCGCAGGGTGAATTCCTGCGACCGGAAACCTGCCACTACCGGGTCAACCTGATACGGGATCAGTTTGTTGATTGACGTACCGAAACCGGCGGCACGGGTCAGCGCGGGGTTTTCCGTCCCGAACGATGAATACATGAACACCGTTTCGTGCTGGATCATGTTGGTGACATGCGCCTTGCCGCGTGCCTTTTGCCCAGACACCATGTTTTCCATCTCAATCAGGTCGCCACTGGCAATGCCCAGTTTTTTCGCCCGCTCGGGGTGAATCCAGATACCGGTGTAAATGTCCTTCTTGAAACGGTTGATCCCCGCCAGGATCGGGTTGTTGGCATTGGTCGAGCCGTGCGATACGGTGGGCGACTTGCCGTAGGTGAAATAGAACTCGTTGTCGGCCAGCGGCTCATCCGGTTTTTTATCACTGCGGATGGTATTCGGCACGTAACCAGCCAGCACATTGAAATTTGGCGCAGTCATGCCCATACCACGCAGGCTGTCGAAGAAGCTGGAGAAAAATTCCAGCCGCCCGGAACCTGTCGGCACGGGCTGATGGCGCGGCATACTGTGTTTGGCCAACAAATCATCCTTGCTTTCAATCAGGTACACACCCCGGCGGCGCAATTCGCCATCCAGTTGATCCGGGGTCATGCCGACCTCCTCGGCAGCCATTTCCATATTCACCTTGCGGCAGGCCGCAGAAAACGGGCTGGGAACATTGGCTGCCTTCAGTTTCGCCAGTTCCGACTTGACCTTGGCAGCAGGCGTACCGGTCAGTGCTTCCATCGCGCCGATGAAACCATCGCCAGTGCCGCTGATAATTTCGCTCAGCTTCAGCATGATGTCCGGGGTTTCCCAGGTGTCATACAACGGATCAATGGCACGGTAACGGGTAGTCAGGCCAAGGTCATGGTTGACACCATTGCCGTACATGGCTGGCTCGTCACGTTCCAGATAGGTGGAGTTGGGCAGGATCACGTCCGCATACGCTGTGGTGTCAGATGGCAATACGTCGGATACGATCACCAGTTCCATCGCCGGGTTGGTGAGGATGTCCTTCCAGTGACTGTCAGGGAAATAGTGGTGTACCGGGTTCGCTGCATTGACGAACAGGGCACGCGCCAGGTATTTCTCACCCTTGAAACTCAGTTTGCCTTCGACCGTTTCCTTGAAGCCGGTATCGGCCATGACCGGCAAAGCCACGGCAGGCTTGCCTTCGGCACGTTGTTGTTCCGCCCATGCCCAGGCCCAACCGGGTTTGCCGTGGGTAAAATTCTCACCTTTGGAAATCACCCCGACCACCAGTTGTGCAAATGGCAGCCCGGCAGTCTGTACCAGTGGCGCAGTAGCCTGCTCGTTTTTCGCCATGCGCTCCAGCATCTTGGTGGCTTTGTGGCGGTATTCGGAACTCATGATCCAACCGCCTTCCGTGTCGATACCCCCCACCAGGGTCTGGATCATGGCCTGCACCCGGCGCAGCATCTGGATATTGTTGTAACGCGCCCCCATCCAGCCGGGATCAATCAGCGACGGACGGGTCGTGCCAAATTCCTTGGCAATCCGGCGGATGCGGTCTGCCTCAATGCCAGTGACCTTTGCTGCACGCTCCGGGGTGAAATCGCCGATTTCCGCCAGTTGCGCCTGGAAAACCGTCTGCACGGGCTTGCCGTCCACCTGCGTCCCGGCAGCCACTTGCATGGCGGGCAGGATATGCTTGCCGCTGGCATCCATGGTGTTGCTGTTGGCGAAGGCTTTCATGGCCACCGCAGCATTGCTGGTTTCATCCCAGGTATAGGGCTGGCCGTTGGCATCTTTCAGCAATTGCCACTGCTGTTTGTCATCGCGGTACAGCAGGAACGGCAGGTTGGTATGGGTACGCACGAAATCGAGGTCGTAATAACCTTCCGTCATCATTTCACGCAGCATCGCCAACATGAAATCGAGGTCAGTACCGGGACGGATGGAAACCCATTCGTCCGCCTTGGCGGACGTCTCAGACAGGCGGGGGTCAAGTGCCACCACTTTCGCACCTTTCTTCCTGCCCTCCGCAAACCGTATCGCCCGGCAGGTCGACACCGCGCCCAATGAACCGTTGTTGGCAACGAACATGATGTAACGGGCATTTTCGTAATCGGGCAGGATTTCATCGTGGATATTGAAATTGCCGGTCACCACGTCCGTGCCCAGATGCCCGGTGGTGACGCAATGCTGCATCGGCGAGGCAATCAGGTTGGGAATCTGGTTGGAAACGGCAAACGGTACCGCCCAGTTCATGTAAAACACGCAGGACGTCCAGCCACCGACGCTGGTCCATTCCCACGGCTGGATATTGGCCTGCTTTTTCTTGTCGGCAATGTATTTCCAGGCTTCATCCCAGCTTGCGGCACGGAATTTCATTTCCCCGCGTTTGGAGCCTTCCACACGGATCAGCGGTGTCTTCAGCCGGTCGGTATCGTAGGTCTGGTACAGGCCGGATTGCCCCCGTGCGCACATGCGCCCCCGGTTGAGGGTGGATTCGACATTGCCATCCAGCTTGACGATGCGTTTGGTTTCACCCTCACCCAATGTTTTGACATTGACGTTGCACAGGGAAGAACAGAAATTGCAGATAGTCTGATGGACTTCCGCCTTCATCTGCTCGCGTTTAGGGTGGGCAAACTCGAACAACGCCGCTTTCACCGGCGCGGATGTCAGCAAAGGGGAAGCGGCTGCGCTAGCTGCTGCCCCCAGTTTCAGGAACGAGCGGCGCGTTAGCCGTGGAAATATCCAAGCCATAAATCCTCTTCCTCCTAAGCAAATAGTGCAAACCTAGCATCGCTGATACTACAAACTGGACAGGGGGAGTGATTTGACAAAAATCAAGCAAGAAAGCTAACTTGATGATTAGTTGATAAAGGTCATCAATCCATTGGCTATTTAGTTTATTGAAAAATAATAATATTCTTAAATACAACACAAAACAAAAGGCCCCGCAGGGCCTTTCGCTATGGGGTTAAGGGTGCAAAACCCTTTCACCCATTATTCGCCTTCCTGAACCGCCTTCGCGCTCAGGCGCAGACGACCCTGACGGTCAATCTCGATAACCTTGACGCGCACAGTGTCGCCCACATTCAGGTGATCGGTCACGTTCTCAACACGCTCGTTGCTGATCTGGGAAATATGCAGCAGACCGTCCTTGCCTGGCAGGATGGTGACGAATGCGCCAAAGTCCATGATGCGTGCAACCTTGCCTTCGTAAACCTTGTTCAGTTCCACTTCGGCAGTGATGGATTCGATGATGGAACGCGCTTCATACGCAGCCTTGGCGTCAACCGCCGCGATCTTGATGAAGCCTTCGTCGTTGATGTCGATGCTGCAACCGGTTTTCTCGGTAATGCCACGGATAGTTTCGCCGCCCTTGCCGATAACTTCGCGGATTTTTTCCGGGTTGATCTTCATGGTGACGTAGCGCGGTGCATACTGGGAAATCTCGTCACGCGGCGCTTCGATGCCTTTCGCCATTTCGCCGAGGATGTGCAGACGGCCAGCTTTCGCCTGGGTCAGCGCCTGCTGCATGATTTCCTTGGTGATACCGGTGATCTTGATGTCCATTTGCAGCGCGGTGATACCTTCGGAGGAACCGGCTACCTTGAAGTCCATGTCGCCGAGGTGATCTTCGTCACCGAGGATGTCGGACAGCACCGCGAAACGGTCGCCTTCCTTGATCAGACCCATCGCGATACCCGCAACCGGCGCTTTCAACGGCACGCCGGCGTCCATCATCGCCAGGGAGCTGCCGCACACACTGGCCATTGAGCTGGAGCCGTTGGATTCAGTGATTTCAGAAACGCAACGGATGGTGTATGGGAAATCGTCAGAGCTTGGCACCATGGCTTTCACGCCACGCTTGGCCAGACGGCCATGACCGATTTCACGACGCTTTGGCGCACCAAAACGGCCAACTTCACCCACGGAATACGGCGGGAAGTTGTAGTTGAACAGGAAGTTATCCTTGTATTCGCCAGTGATCGCGTCGATTACCTGTGCATCGCGCTCGGTGCCCAGCGTGGTAACAACCAGCGCCTGGGTTTCACCACGGGTGAACAGCGCGGAACCGTGTGCGCGTGGCAGCACGCCCAGACGCACAGTGATCGGGCGAACCATGTCCAGTGCACGACCGTCGATACGTGGCTTGCCGTCGAGGATGCTGCCGCGCACGATTTTTTTCTCAACGTTCTTGAACTCACCTTTGATGTCGTCAGCGGAGAAGCCTTCTGCGCCTTCTTTCGCCGCCAGCTTTTCAACCGCAGCAGTCAGGACTTCATCAATACGCCCATAACGCTGTTGCTTGTCCGCAATCTGGAAAGCTTCGGTCAGTGGCGCTTCGCATTCGCCCGCAACCGCTGCCTGCAATGCCGTGTTGGCTTCCGGCGCGGACCAGTCCCACGCTACCGTGCCAGCTTCCTTGGTCAGTTCGTTAATGGCGTTGATGACGACCTGCATGTGCTCGTGGCCGAACATCACGGAGCCCAGCATCACATCTTCGCTCAACTCTTTCGCTTCGGATTCAACCATCAGTACGGCAGTGTCAGTACCCGCGATAACCAAATCCAGATCGGAAGTCGCCAGATCAGCCTTGGAAGGGTTCAGCAGATACTGACCATCACGATAACCAACACGGGCAGCACCGATAGGCCCCTGGAACGGCATACCGGACAGTGCCATTGCAGCGGATGCACCGATCATGGCCGGGATGTCAGCCGGAACTTCAGGGTTCATGGAAACCACCATGGCAATAACCTGAACTTCGTTGGTGAAGCCATCCGGGAACAGCGGGCGCAGCGGGCGGTCGATCAGACGCGCAACCAGGGTTTCTTCTTCAGTAGCGCGGGTTTCACGCTTGAAGAAACCGCCGGGAATGCGGCCAGCAGCATAGAATTTTTCCTGATAATCAACGGTCATCGGGAAGAAGTCACGGCCTTCAACCGCATTTTTCTGACCTACGACAGTGACCAGTACACAGGTGTCATCCATGTTGACGATGACGGCTGCGCTGGCTTGTTTAGCGATTTCGCCGGTTTCGAGGGTGACGGTGTTGTTACCGTACTGGAAGGTTTTGGTAATTTTAGCCATTACGTTTTTTGTCCTTATAAGGATATATTTACAGTGAGGTGTCACGGGCAGGCTGTTGATAAAGGTTTTGGCGGAGGTTGCGTAAAGCCCTTTTCAACAACCTTCCTGCGTGACGAGTTACGTTAAGAAATCAGAATCTACATAACAAAACACCGCACAAAGGCGGTGTCTCGTGTAGCTTGCGCCGGATTAGCGACGCAGGCCGAGGCTGCTGATCAGGGCTTGATAACGACCCAGATCCTTGCGTTTGAGGTAATCCAGCAGCTTGCGGCGCTGGTTTACCATGGCCAGCATACCGCGACGGGAATGATGGTCATGCTTGTGGTTTGCAAAATGGTCCGCCAGATGCTTGATACGCGCTGTCAGCAGCGCAACCTGCACCTCCGGGGACCCGGTATCTGTATCTGATTGGCGGTATTGCGCGACAACACCAGCCTTTTCTTCTGCACTCAGAGACATTCGCCTAGGCTCCAGATTTAAGGGTTGCTAAAAAGGCGGGCATTATACATGCCCCAGCAGGGGCAGTACAGCCTGAATTGCAAAGCCTTATGACTTCTCGTCAACTATCTTCGGCGTTACAAAGATCAACAATTCGCGCTTATTGTCCGAGTTGTTAGTAGTACGGAACAGGCTACCCAACACTGGCAAATCTCCCAGCACCGGAACCTTGGAACTACTGTTGACCTTTTCCTCCTCATGCACCCCACCCAGAACGATAGTCTGGCCATTTTCCACCAGTACCTTGGTCGCAATCTGACGGGTATTGATGCTCGGTATATTGGCGTAAACCTGCCCTACCGTATCCTGATGCACCAGCAAATCCATTGAGATGTGCTCATCCGGGGTAATTTGTGGCGTTACATCCAGACTCAGGACTGCTTTCTTGAAAGCAACACTGGTCGCACCGCTGGATGAAGCTTCCTGATACGGGATTTCCACACCCTGTTCAATCGTTGCCTTGGTCTGGTTGGAAGTAATCACTTTCGGTGTTGAAATGATTTCCCCTTTGCTTTCAGCCTGCAATGCGGAAAGCTCCAGATCAACCATGAAATCCTTGCTCAGGACAGAAAAACCAAACTGGCCTGCGGCACCAGCCACTGGCAGGTTGACATTCAAACGGTCGCTCAATCCCGGTAAGGTAACGGGTGTTTTCCCCGTAGTATCCGCAGCCGCTTGAGCAATACTGGTGTAATACTGGTCAGAACCATTCAAACTGCCAACACCAACGCTATCCTTGTTGATCCAGTGCGGTGTCACACCAAAACGTGCACCCAACTGCTTACCAAATTCATCGCTGGCGGTCACAATCCGTGACTCAATCAATACCTGCTGCACTGGCACATCCAGGGTTTTGACCATATCACGGATAGCCTTGACCTGACTGACCGTATCCTTTACCAGCAAGGTATTGGTACGTTCATCCACAGATACCGCACCACGTGATGACAACAGTGAGTCCTTGCTTTCGCCCTGGGATTTTTGGATCAGCTCAGACAATTCCTTGGCCTTGGCAAAGTTAATCGGGATGTATTCCGTAATCAGTGGCTCAAGCTCCTGCTTGGCCTTGATGGCTTCAAGCTCCTGCTTTTCCTTGGCGTCCAATTCAGGTGCTGGCGCGACCCAAATGACGTTGCCATTTTCCCGCATCGCCAGATTTTTGGATTCCAGTACAATATCCAGCGCCTGATCCCACGGTACATCCTTGAGGCGCACGGTAATATTGCCCTGCACCGTGTCACTGACCACAATGTTCTTGTTGGTGAAGTCAGCCAGCAACTGCAAGACGGCACGGACTTCAATGTCCTGGAAATTGAGCGACAGCTTTTCACCCGTGAAATTTTTCTTTTTCTTATCGCCAGTCAGCAGGGCTTCCGGCGTCACTTTGAGTTTGTCGACAAACACCGTCAATTCATTGCCATTGCGCTGGGTGTGGTAATCAAAACCTTCATGGGCGGTAATGCGAACCCTCGCACCCATATCACGCTGGGAAACATCCACATCGCTAACGGGCGTACCAAAATCCATCACATCCATACGTTGCTGCAAACGCTTGGGAACATCAATATTCGGCATGGACAATGTTACCGTGTTGCCACGTTTGTCTTCATTGACCTTGGTATCGGCTGACGGCAGGGAAACGATTACCCGCCCACTACCATCGGCATCACGCCTGAAATCGACATTGCCCAACGCAGACCCCGCCCCCACTGCAACAGGCGTATCCACGACCGGCACCGGCACGCTGGCAATCGCCTTGGAAGGCACCGCAGGTTGCGCGGATTGTGCTGGCTGCACCTGGGCGTCAGGCTTTTGTGCCTGTGTCGGCGGCACATACCACGTATGACTAGGATCAGGTGCTGTTTTGGCGGGCGCTGGCAACACCACGGCTGGCGGCAATTCCGCCACCACATCCCTGGCCTGCCTGGATGCTGGCCTGATAGGAGCACTGGCTTTCACACTGCCGGAGCGTACCGGCACGGTTGGTGCTGAAGTGCAATTTGCGCAATCCTGATCAAACGACATCACCAGGGCATTCCCCTGCGCCTCAACAGAATAATTAACCAGTTGCCGCATACGGATGACCACGCGGGTCTTGCCTTTGTCATCGGCAGCTTCGACCGCTTCAATCTGCCCCAGGCTGACCTGCTTGTTACGGCTTGCCGGGCTGGCTTCCATCCCCGGAAAATCAAACACCAGACGCGGGGGATTTTCCAGCACAACACCTTTGGGCACAGCAACAGGCGCATCAAACTGCAACCTGATTTCGGTCCGGTTATTGCTGCCCGGCTGTGCAGTGACATCCTGTAAATGATGCCCGGCAGCCAGGACAAGGCTGGATACAGACACGGAAGCGAGAAGGGTTGCCAGTGTAGTGGCATACTTTATTGTTTTCATTGTTGTGCCAGTCCTTTATTGATTCAGCACAGGAAATAGGGGGTATATCATTTTTTATCCTCTACCTTATCCGCGAGGGCGATGGAATTTTCCTGCTCTTTGTAACCACCAAAACCGTTTTCCACCAGTTCATTCAGAACGACCCGACGTTCTTCAACCTTGGTAATTTTGCCGTCATTCTTGCCCATGTAATTGCCCGCACGGACACGGTGTACCGCACCATCCGGTATGCGGACCAACGCCCACAATTCCTTGCCCTGATAAACCGTGCCTACCATGCGCAAGCTATCCAGCGGGAAACCTTCCAGAAACTCATGGACACGGTTCAGGTCTGGTTTGACCCCACCAGCATTACTCGGTGCTTTGTCGGGTGCCAGGATTTTGGAGTCAAACGGATCAGCCTCATTCCCGGGGTAAATGAAGCGGACATACGGCTTCACCTCCGGGATCGGCTCAATGGGCGCTGGGGCACGTGCCTTGACCTCGGTGATATAAGCATCAAGCTCAGACATGTCATCATTACAGGCACCCAACCCCACAGCCAGCGCAAACAGGGCAGAAAACCGGATGATCCTGCCTGGGAAAGCGGAAACACTCATCCTGCCTTCTCCCCATGGTTAGCTGCCTTGCCTGCAACCGGGGCAGTATCGCTGTCATCCAGGTAACGGTAAGTTTTTACCGTTGCCTCCATGCGCAGGCGGCTATCCTTTTCTTCCGGCTTCAGGTCAATATCGTTGATGGTGACGATACGCGGCAAACCGGCAAGGTCACTGACAAACAGTGCCAGTTCACGGTAAGTACCCTTGGCAATAATCTTGATCGGTTTCTCGGCGTAGAAATCCATTAACTGGTCGCCGCCCGGCTCAAACAACTCCAGTTCAAGGCCATTCGATAGACCTTTCTCGGAAATATCCAGGATCAGGCCGGGAATTTCGACATTACTCGGCAATTGCTTGAGCAGGCCACCAAACACATGCTGCATTTCGGCCAATTGTGCCTTGTACAGGGGCAACTGGCTGGCACGTTGCTGGCGCTGCTCGAAAGTGCTGCGCAACTCGTTTTCCTGGGAGCGGATGCCTTCCAGCTCATCAAGCTCGTTGACAATGACCAGCTTGTACCCCAGGAACACAATAATCAGCACAATCAATAACAACGCCGCACCCTTGACCGACCAGGACACATTACCGGGGTCTTCTGCCAAGCCGTTGAAATCGTTCAGGTTCATTTCTTGACCTCCGGTGTTGCGGCAGTTTTGGCCTTATCTGCTTCGTTATTGCCCTGGGTAAGCAACTGGGTAACATCCAGCTTGAAATCCCTTAACACCAATTGTTCACTACCTGCATCACCGCCCCCGTTGGTCGAAATGACATTCAGGTTCGATGAACTCAACCAGGGCGAATCGTCCAGTTGCTTCATGTAACTGGAAACACGCGCGTAAGACTCGGCCTTGCCCTCAAGGTGTACCAGTGTCCCCTGCTGTTGCAGATGTGACAAGTACAAGCCTTTGGGTAAAGCCCGCACCATTTCATCGAACAAGTGGACAATTGCAGGCCGGGTACTTTGCAGGTTTTCAATGACCTTCATCCGGTCAACCAGGCTTTGCCGGGTTTTGTCCAGTGCCTCGATTTCCTTGATCTGCGCATCCAGCGCGGTAATTTCACTCTGCAAGTGGTCGTTGCGGCTTTGCTGGTACGCCATGACTGACTGCATATAGAAATGCCCGGCCAGCACAACACCAACAGCGCTTGCAAATGCCGCCCCTACCAGGGTGAAAAACTGTTTCTTTTTCGCCTCGCGTTCTTTTTCGCGCCAAGGCAGGAGGTTCAGGCCAGCCATTACTCAAGCCCCCGCAGTGACAGACCTGCGGCCACCAGCAATGCCTGCATGTCATTGGTAAACCTGACCGGACTGACTTTGGAACCCAGCCCAACCCGTGTGAACGGGTTGACTACCCGTACCGGCAAACCGATAACCGACTGGGCCTGCTCATCAATGCCTGGAATACGTGCGCAACCACCACACAGCAGCACCTGGGCAACACTGTCCCGCTGGCTGGACGCATAGTAAAACTGGAGGAAGCGGTGCAACTGGCGCACCATGTTATCCTTGAATGGCTCCAATACTTCGGAAA
>JBBIHI010000009.1:0-26899 GCA_037447095.1 Thiotrichaceae bacterium | reverse complement strand
TCTGGCGACGTGCCTGCAATTCGATAAAGCATTGCTCCATGCGCCTTACCCGCAGTTTTTTCAGTTTCTCCAGTTCCATTGGATTATCCTGCCAGTTGCATCAACTGGCTGACGGTCGACTCAAAATGGGAATTTTCATGGGGCGTCTGGCGCAGGAAGCCCAGAATGGCATCCATCTTGCGGATGGCTTCATCCGCCAGCGGATCAGACCCGTGTTTGTATTCCCCCACCCGCAGCAAGAACTCAATTTCCTTGTACTTTGCCAACAGGTTGCGTAAATGTGAGGCTGCCGCCCGGTGCTCGGGGGAAACCAGTTGCGGCATGATCCGGCTCAGGCTGGCCAGCACATCGACCGCCGGATAATGGTTGGCTGCCGCAAGGTCACGGGACAGCATGATATGACCGTCCAGCAGGGAACGTACTTCGTCGGCAATCGGGTCACTCATGTCATCCCCTTCCACCAGCACCGTGTAAAAGGCGGTGATCGAGCCGACTGCCGAGTTACCTGCGCGTTCCACCAGCTTGGGCAACTCCGAAAATACCGAAGGCGGAAACCCACGCCGTGCCGGTGCCTCCCCCGCTGCCAGACCGATTTCACGCTGGGCACGGGCAAAACGTGTCAGGGAATCCATCAATAACAGGACATTCCTGCCCTGGTCACGAAAATACTCGGCAACCGCCGTGGCGACGTAGGCCGCTTTCAGGCGCTCAATGGCAGGCCGATCAGAGGTTGCAACCACCATGATGGTCTTGGCCATGCCTTCCTGACCCAGTGCTTCCTCAATGAATTCACGGACTTCGCGCCCCCGTTCACCGATCAGGGCAATCACGTAGACATCCACATCGGCATGGGTGATCAGCATACTGAGCAGGGAACTTTTACCTACCCCTGCCCCGGCGAATATGCCGATACGCTGCCCCACCCCGCACGTCACGAAGCCATCCAGGGAACGGATGCCCAATGACAATGGGCGGCTCACCCGTTGCCGCACCAGCGGATCTGGCGGGTTGGCATAAATCGGGTAGCGCAATGTCAACTCCGGTACGCCCCCGCCGAGCATATCCTGCACCCGGCCAATACCATCCAGCACGCAGCCACGCAGGGCATCCCCGACCGGCACTTCCAGTACCTTGCCGGACGTGATGACCTGGGTATGGGCGGAAACACCCTGCATATCACCAATCGGTGCCAGCAGGGCAATATTGCCTTCAAACCCGATCACTTCCGCAGGAATTTCACGGGCATCACCCGGATTCCTGAGCAGGCACAATTCCCCCAGCTTGACCCGTGGCACAATCGCCCGCACCACGGTTCCCGTTACCTGCACAATCCGCCCATGCAGGACTAACGGCTGGCAGGCATCTATCGCCTTGCGCATACGTTGGCTCAGGTCAGCGAAACTGAAAGTGGGGGCATTCATGTCAGGCGAATCTCCCCAACCGGATTAAGCGAGATATTGGTCGCCAGTTCCTGCACCGACAAAATCGGCAGGCCGGGGAAAGCAGCATCCAGATGGCGCCGCACATGACGCCGTAATTCCAGGCCAGTCAGAATGACCGGGCGCACCGCATCTTCAGTATGCTGCGCTTCCAACTCACGCACCGTGCGCTCAAAGTTCTGCACAATCTCCGGCGACAGGGCGAAAAATACCCCATTGGGTGTCTGGCGCAGGTTATTCTGCAACAGCTTTTCCGTTTCCGGCGCAAACATGTAAACCGGCAACACACCCGTGCCATTGGTAAAGGCATAGGAAATCTGCCGTTTCAGCCCCATACGCACCCGCTCGGTCAACATGCTGGTGTCCTTTTCCGCCTCACCGAATTCCACCAGCGATTCCAGTATCTGACGCAGGTCGCGGATCGAAACCCCTTCCACCAACAGGCGGCGGAATACATCCACGGTCTTGGTGGTACTGGACGCACGCTGCACTTCACGCACCAGTTCCAGATAACCGGCTTGCTCCAGTTTGCCGTACAAGGTATGCACTTCCTGGATGCCGATGAATTCTGAAGCGTGTTTGCGCAACAGGTAGGCCAGATGGTTGCTGATGGCCGTGATATTGTCGGGGGCGTCCCGCAAAGTCGTCGTCGCTGAATGCGTTACCAGACCGGAGCCTGCGGTTTCCGCACCTGATGCCGCAACGGGCCTTTCCGCAACCGCCGCTTTCCCGGTGGAACTCGCTGCTGTCAGCTTGCCCTGGGCAACCGGCACACCACGAATGGCAATACGGTAGGCATCACTGTCCATCTGGCCGGAAAAGCGCAGGCTGACACCCGGTAGCGGTACACCCAAGTCCAGATAAAATTCACGCCGCAATTGCATGAACTGCTGGTTAAGCTGCTCAGGCTCAAACAACTGCCGCGCCTGCACCGGCAGTTCCACCAGCACAGGCGACAGTGGCTGCATATCTTCCAGGGCAGCGCCCCCATCTGCTGCCGAGAGCTGCGCCTGTGCGCCATCCTGTTGCCCCATGACAGCAGTCACTTCAGCCTCGGCAAATTCCAGCCGATGCTGCGCCTTACGCAAAGCCACTCCGGTGAAGCCCAGCAATGTGCCGAGAAAAACGAAAACAGCCGTCGGAAAACCCGGCACCAACCCCATGGCCATCACGATTCCCGCTGCCGCCAGCAAGGCACTCGGCTGCGCCAGCAATTGTTTGCCAATATCGGCACCGAGGTTGCTTTCCTGATCCACCGTGACCCGCGACACAATGATCCCTGAAGTAATGGAAATGAACAGTGCCGGAATCTGTGACACCAGACCGTCACCAATGGTCAGGATGGAATACACCTGGAGCGCATCCCCCATGCTCATGCCGTTTTGCAGCGTGCCAATCGACAGGCCACCAATGATATTGACCAGAATAATGACCAGACCGGCAATGGCATCACCCTTGACGAACTTCATCGCACCATCCATGGAACCAAACAACTGGCTTTCCAGTGCCAGCTTTTCACGGCGGTTGCGTGCTTCAGCAAGGGTGATGACACCCGCACGCATGTCGCTGTCGATACTCATCTGTTTGCCCGGCATGGCATCCAGTGAGAAACGGGCACTGACTTCGGCAATCCGTTCCGAACCCTTGGTAATGACAATAAACTGCACAATAGTAATGATCAGGAACACGACCAGACCGACAATCAGGTTGCCCCCAACCACAAATTCACCGAACGTCTGGATAATCTTGCCCGCTTCGGCATTCAGCAGGATCAAACGGGTCGAAGCGATCCCCAGCGACAACCGGAACAGGGTTGTCAGCAGCAATACCGACGGGAATGATGCAAAAGCCAGCGGTGTCGGAATATAGATCGCGACCATCAACAGCAGGATGGCCATTCCCATATTAAAGCCGATCAGTAAATCCAGCATCAGGGTCGGCATGGGCAGGATCATCATGGCAATGATCGAGACCAGCAACAACGCCAGCGCCACATCGCTGCGGCGGGTCAAGGAAGTCAGGATGGCTTGCGATTGGCTGGTTTGCATGGAAACACCACTCCTGTCAGGCATCAGGCCACTTGTTCAAGCGGGGTAACGTACAAGGTACGGTCATTGATGGCGATCACCCTGACCCGCGTCTGGGCTGGGCAATCCGGCCCGGCCACCTGCCATGCCTGATTTTCCAGACGCACTTCAGCCTTGCCATCGACGATGCCCTCTTCAAGGCTTATGACCTGACCAATGAAATGTTTGCCGGGATATTCGGTCAGCAATTTTTGCAGGACGAGCAACATGTCTTCCAGCAAGGGGGCAAGCAGGATGCAGGCGATGATCCACAACCATTGCCAGCGCCACACTTCATCAGGGTTAAGCAACATCATCAGGCCGGTCAGACCGGCACCTATCCCCAGCCACTTTGGCCAGTTAGCCACGAAACGTTCACGGTAATAGGCCAGCAGGCTGTTTTTCTGCTTGAATTGCTGGGCGGCACGAAAAATCAGGTAGTGCATTTGCGCCCGCAGGTTGGCCTGGCGCAGGTTATCCCACGTATCACGCAAACGCTGGGCAAATGTCATGTCTTGTTTGGCTTGTTCCATAGTGCCCTCAATTATAAGTGGGGTGGCGTACACCACAGGGTTTCCCCATCATCAAATCGGCTACGCCCATCCTTTATTGTCAGTGCTTTACCTTAGCAGCCGTCTGGCGCATCAGTTGTGCGACCCGACTAATGGTATTTTCCGGGATGTACTGATCCAGCTTGCCTTCATCCACCAGGGTCTGGACAAGGGAAGGGTTGCTGGCCACCGGGACATTTTCCTTCGTGGCGATTTCCACCATTTTCTGCGACATCATACCCCTGCCTATCGCTACGATGATGGGCAAGGGAGTAACACCTGGCTCATAGTGCAACGCAACTGCCATACCCATGTCGATAATCAGGAGACGGGCTGTACGGATACGCTGCTGAATGTCCTGTTCGGCCAGTTCACGGCGTATCCCGTGCCGTGCCCCACGCACATGCGGGTCACCGAAAGCATCCTTCATTTCATGCTTGATTTCTTCCTTGGTCATGCGTTGTTCCTTGAGGAATTGCGCCCGCTGGAACAGGTAGTCCAGCACCGCCATCACGATCAGGAGGGGCAAAATGATAAAAATCAGCTTGCGGGTCAGCCAGGCAACAATGCTTTGCTGGCATTCCACATCGCACTGCTCAACCGCATGGAACAACTCCTTCATCCCGGTACGCAGTATCCATAACAGGATCAGCGCCAGGATCAGGGTTTTGATCAGTGACAGCAGGGTGGTCACAAACTGTTTGGCTGAAAACATCCGTTTAAGGCCGCTGGCAGGGTTGATCTTGTCCATATCCGGCAAAACAGGATCAACCGCAAACACAAACCCGGTCTGGATCAGGTTCCCCACCAATCCCGCCATCATCATCACCATGGCAAACGGGATCGCCAGCGCAACCATCGCATGGAGCAGGATTTTCTCCATCCCTATCTGCAATGCACGGCCAAACTCCATGGCATATAACTGTGGCACCAACAGGAACATGCCGTAGATTTCTTTCATCATCGAGTCCCAGGTCAGCCACAGGTACAGGATGGCCGTTGCCAGCATGAATACCGGGGCAACATCGCTACTACGGGCAATCTGGCCTTTTTCACGAGCCTTTTCCAGTTTGCGCGGCGTAGCCTTCTCGGTTTTTTCCTGGGCGCTATCCCCGCTCATTGCAACAACCTGGACAACAATGGCAAAGCATCCGCAATCCTGACAAAGCTGTTTCTCATGTAATCGGCAATGTAACCGATGTACAAAGCCAGTATGAAAAAGGCCAGGGCGCTCTTGACCGGCATCGCAATCAGGAAAATATTCAACTGTGGCAAATAGCGCCCAACCAGACCCAACCCCAGATCAACCAGGAACATCAAGCCCATAAACGGCCCGGCCAGCAATACTGTGGTATACAACAGCATATCCAGTTGCTTGAGGAAAAAGCTGGCCACATCCGCATTCAGGTGGAACATGAACTGGTCGATCGGCCACACCTGATAACTGAGGAACAGGGTTTGCAACAAGGTCAGGAACCCACCCGTCACCAACAGCATGGTCGTCAGCAACAGGCTGAACAGGTTTCCCAATGGCGATACCATATTGGCGGTGGTTTGCGAGAAGAACAGCGCACTCATCACCCCGCGCTGCATGTCAATCATGAAACCAGCAGCCTTGATCGCCCAGAACGGCACACTCATGACATACCCCATCATCAGACCCAGCACCGCTTCTTTCGCCACGATGGCAAACATCCACAGCATGTCGTGCCGCATGTTCAGGAACTGGTCATGAGTCACAGGCAGCAGAAACAGCGCCAGGATCAGCAGCACCCCGTTACGCAAGGTCACTGGCACCAAAGGATCCGTCAGGATGGGCAAAACCGCAAACGCCGCCAGTATCCGGGGAGCGGTAAATACCCATGCCATCAACCAGGACTGGACAACGCTTGGCTCCATATCATCGCCGCTGGATCATGGGAATCTGGTCAAACGCATTCTGGGCGAATTGCAGCAACTCCGGCCCGACCCAGCGCACGGTGACAGCCAGGGCAAACATGATCGCAACCAGCTTGAAGGCATGTGGCAGGGTCTGTTCCTGAATGGAGGTCAACGCCTGCAACAGGCCAATGATCAGCCCCACCACGGTTGCTGCCAGAATGGCAGGCAACGACAGGTACAAGACCAGTTCCATTGCCTGCGCCGTAAAATGGATGGCATCTGTTCCGGTTGCCGTCGATGAGAGTCAATACCAGGCCATGAATCAGCCGCGACCAGCCATCCACCAGCACAAACAGCAGCAACTTGAATGGCAAGGAGATCACCATCGGCGACACCATCATCATCCCCATGGAAAGCAGGATATTGGAAATGATCAGGTCAATGACGATGAATGGCAGGAACAGCAGGAAACCAATCTGGAAGGCATTGGTCAGTTCACTCACCATGAATGCTGGCGTCAGCACCAGTAGATTCTTGTTATCAATGTCATTGGCATACTTTTCCGGCCAGAGCTTATGGGTTGTCTGCACAAAAAAATTGCGTTCACTGTCCGTCGAATGCTTGTACAAAAAATCCCGCAAGGGGTCACTGCTGGCTTTCAGGGCATCCGGCAATAACGGGTTGCGTATATCCTCAATATCAATGTGGTAGGTATTGAATATTTCATACGTCTGCATCGCTACTGGCGCCATGATGTAGATGGAAAGAATAATCGCGATACCACTGATGGCAATATTCGGTGGCTCCTGTTGCAGGCCGAGGGCACTGCGGATCAGGTGCATCACGACCACCAGCTTGACGAAGGAACTGATCATGATGGCAAGGAAAGGCGCCAGACCCAGCAGGGTCAAGCCTGCAACCACAATGACCGGATTGGGTAATCCGTCCATGCCTAGCTGCCCTTGGTTTTTTTATTGAACAGGCTGAGCACCCGGATACCCACCCGTCCATTGATCTCAACCAGCTCCCCGGTTCCCAGCAAACGGTTCTGGGAGCGTATCTGCACTATTTCCGGCAAACTCATCCCAAGCTCCAGCACGTAACCAGAGCGTAACTGCCTGATCTCGTTAAAAGACAGGTTCTTTTGCCCGAGATCAAACGATAACTGCACGGGAACCTGGGCAATGTGGTCTATTGACTGTTTTTGTTCATTATCATTCATGGGGTTCCACTCACTGTTAATGGTGATTGCATTCTTTTCAACCGACGTAAAACGTGCCTCACAGCAGAAACCGGAATCCATGCAGACGTGTATCAACCCCTGATGCTGGAAACGGGTGTCATCCAGCAAAATCAGGTCAGATACCTGCAAGCCGTTGACTTCCTGCATACTCAACACGGTACGGCTGATCTCCAAGCGCAGGGGAGTCACATGCTCCTCCCAATCCTGATTGGATTCAGAAGGCCACATGCCCAAACGCTGCTGCAAATAGGGGTAAAGCTGCGGGTCAAGCAACAGCAAACCGATCACCTGCTGGATAACCCTGCCATCCTCCTGGGCAACGACCTGCACCTCAAATCCAAATGGCATGGAATATGCCGGGCTTTGCAGACCTGCCGACATGGACTGGATGCCCAGTTTCACGCCCAACCCCTGCTCTGCATGGTGCAGCAAGGGAGCCAATGCATTTTCAACAACACTGATGGCAAGGTTTTCCGGCAGTTTTTGCAACATGCCATCCGGGACAAACCGGTTTATCCGTTCCGGCAAAGGCCATTCAGACAACCACAAACCCGCCATCGTATTACCCAGTTCCAGCGTCAGGCTGATCGGGCAAAGGTGCTGCGACTCCATTTCACCGGGAACCATGCGGAAACGGCACGCCTTGCCATCCTCCATGGCAAACCCGTAAGCCGCCGTCTTGTTCAGCAACAGGTTGTTCAGCCGCACGGAATACTGTGGCAGCCTGGGCAACTGGAGCTTGTTTATGTGAGTGCGCGGGTTGTCCATTATTGTTGTTGTCCCAATGACGGAAGGGCGGTTTTCCAAGAGTCATAACGCTGGAACGCCCACTATACGGTTTTAACCAACAAGCAGCTTGCATTACTGGATAAATGGAAGCTATCACCAGACAACTTGCCAGCCGTCTCCATTGGGTAGCGTTTATTGCGCGTTGATCAGGGCACGGTGGACGTATCCCCGCAAATCACTACTATTGAATACATCTATCGTACCAAGACCAGATTTGATTATGGGTAAACCATTCTTAGCGCACACATTGCTCATCCTTATTGCCTTGTCAGCCAGTGGCACGGCATGGTCTGCGCCCGCCCCCTGGAAAAAGGAAACCTATTCACATTTTTCCGACCAGGAACCATTGGCAGAAGTCCTGAAAACATTGGCTGCTACGGATGACATCCCCATCGTGGTCAGCCCCAAGGTCAAGGATGTGGTCAGCCTGCATTACAAACTCATGCAACCTGCCGACATGTTTGCCGAACTGGTCAAAACCTATGGCCTTATCTGGTACTACGACAAGGAAGCGCTGTACGTTTACAAGGAAGATGAAGTGCAGACCGCTTCCGTCAGCCTTAAAACCCTGTCCCCTGCCGAATTCACCAACTCCATGAAACGCCTGGAAGTGCTGGATGACCGTTTCCAGTGGCAAATCTCCGAAACCGACAACATCATCTATTTCACCGGCCCGGAACGTTTTGTCAGCGCAGTCCTCGACATGGCCAAAGTCATGGACACCCAGAAGCCAGACAAGCGCCAGGTGTATCGCTGGAAGGACAAGAATGGTGTGGTTAATTTCAGCTCAGAAGACCCGGTAGGCAATATGGGTTCCGCCTGGGATGTCAAAACCGGCGACAAATTACCCGGCTTTAACGTGGTCGATGTCGTCAAGAACAAGCAATAGGCCCGCATCATGTCAGTACAACATACCGCATTCGTCCTCAAAATCCTTAGCGGCATCAATGCCGGAGCCTCCGTGCGCCTCAAGGTGGGCGAAGTGGTGATCGGGCGCTCCATGAATAGCGACATCATCCTGCATGATGACTCCATTGCCGACCAACATATCCGCCTGCACATCAAACCGGATGGCATTACCCTGTACCCCCTCGCCCAGCCGGTCTTTATCGGCGACAACGAAGCAGGCCGGGAAGGCGTACCCTTATCGCCCTTCCAGAGTGTCCGGCTCGGCAATGTTGAATTCATGATTGCAGACGGCAGCAAAAGCATCAGCAAGGCGGTCAAAACATCCCCCCATCAGACAGAAACCAGACAGCAGGGAAATGCTGGCGCAACTTCCCGGCAAGCCCCCCCAAATGCACCAAAACCCACCCGGAGTAACGGGCTTTACCTATGGCTTGGCCTGGGCTTGCTGCTGCTGGGCAACTTCATCTTTTTTGCACCACAACTGGACAAACTGCTGGAACAGACCGGCATGGTTGCCTCCCCGGAAAAACAGGCCAGCGAGATGTTGCAAAAGCTTGGGCGAAAAGACTTTAGCCTTGAAAAAGACCCCTCCGGCCAACTCAGCCTCAGTGGCTATACCCGCACCACGGCAGAACGCAACAACCTGTTGCAGCAACTACAGGAGGCAGGCATCCAGGCCAACGTACATATCTGGTCGCAAGAGGAAATGGCCGATAGCGCCACCACCATTGCCCGCGCACTCGGAGAGCCAGCCATCAAGGTCAGTACAGGGGATGAACCCGGCAGCCTGAATGTCCGGGGTTATGTCAGCCAATCCTCAGCATGGGAACGCATCCAGGCCGTCATCAAGGGGGATGTCAGCGGCATCCGCACCATTAACGCTGACAAGCTCCAGTCGATGGACAGCTACATGGCCAGCTTTGTGCAGTTCGTCGAGAAAAATGGACTTCCTGGCAGGCTCAAAATTACGACTGACGGCAAGCGCGTTATAGTTAAAGGCGAGCTGACACAGCAGGAAATTGACCTGTTAAGCAAACTGCGTCAGGAGTTCATTGAAACCTACGGCTCCGAGCCAGCCATCGCCCTGGAAGTGGTTGATGTACGCTCACGGATACGTTTGGCAATCCGCAGCGTCAGTGTCGGCAAAGTCCCGTTTATGGTTGCAAAGGATGGCAAGAAATACATGGAAGGTTCGGCAATAGGCGAAAATTATTTTGTTAAATCTATCACGCCCGATCATGTCGTACTGGTGAACAATGGAACGGAGGTTCCGTTCTACTACGGCCTTGAGGGGGGAAGGAAACCATGATGCTACAAATAGAAAAAAACCTGAGAAACGACGTATCCGGCATCTACAAGAACGAATTGCTAGACAAATTCAACCAGACAGCCTCACAGGTACGATTTGAACTCAATCAGGGCGTATCCCCTGATGAATATGAAAGATTGAACAGCTTTCTCCAGGCATTGGAAGCCAGTAGTGAAGTTGTTGAACAGTTTTGGTCGCAAGCCCATTAAAGCTTGGGGATGGGAATGTAGCCAAAAATCCTGCATGGAACGCAATGTTATACAGGAAGTAACAGGATTCCCTGCGTTTGATGTCCATACATCGGGAATCTATCTGTTGATTAATTTTAGGAGATAAGCCAATGGCAACAGCAGCCGCTGCGGCGCCTACCACAGCTACTACGGCTACCACAACCGGTAGTACAAGTGGCAACCTGAGCACATTTGCCAACTCATTGCAAAGTGCCCAGTCAATGATGGATAACTCACTTGCCCTGCAAGAGCAGCAGAACAAGATGCAAGAAGAGTACGCTGGGAAATCGTCACTGCTTGCAATGCAGTCCTCCTTCATCGCCAGTCTCACTTCTCATCTGTCCCGGATTGCGCAAGCTATCCAGAGTGCATAATCCCTTTTAGGGCACAACCAACAGCAATGTCAGCCTTAAACTGACATTGCTTACTAAGCAAGGAATATAAAAATATGCAAGTACAAGCTGAGTTACTTCAAATGATGTCAGAAGTTGGTTATCTCGCCTGTTTCAAGGGGGATAGCGAGCGTTCCCAGGCCATCATGGATGGTGTACAAGCCATCGGTGTTGAACAAACTCCTATCAAAATGGGTGTCGCCATTGCCCGACTGTATTCCGGTCAATACGAACAGGCTATCCAGATTTTCCGCGACCAGATTCTTGCCAAAGAACCTGACCATATGAGCGCCAAATGCTTCCTTGGCATTGCCCTGTCACAAACAGGCCAGAAAGCCGAGGCGCACACCCTGCTTGAAGAAGTTGCGCAGCGTGGCAACCCTGATGAAAGTGCCATTGCTTCCGCCTATTTAGGTTTGTAAAGGAGTTGTACCATGATGGATGCAAGCGTTCTGTTCAGCCCGGCCACCCCTATCAATGACCTGGGCAAACCACAAAACCTGCCCGCACCTTCCATGCAGGATGTCATGCGGTTTGAGAATATCCTCAATCAGGGCGCTTCCAGCCAGGCCGATATTGCCACCAGCCAAACGGATAGTGGCAACCTGCTACAGTTGGCTGATCCTGCCAACACGGAAACAACCGATTTTAAACAGGCTGCCATCAAGACGGTCGAGAGCATGGACAACTCCTACCACAGTATGCTTGACCAGTTTGGCAATATGCCAAGCTTCCAGAATTATATGGCCGAGAAAGGGACAAGCATTAACCCACCCACCATGCGTACTTACCCGGAAGTGGCCAATCATCAGGGAACACCCCTGACACAGACCCAGCAAGCCGTACAGGATACCCAGAATTACATGACGGCAGCACTGGAATACAACGGGCTGCTTACCCGCTGGAGCATGAACGCTGGGGTATGGATGAGCAAATTCAGCCTGATTTCATCAGCCGTCAACCAGGTTTCCCACGGCTTCAAGACCTTGTTCCAAACAGGCTAAGCCACCTCGAACCATCACGGGAGCGGATATGACAACTATAAGGAAAAAATTGTACCCCATCATTGCCATTGGCCTGACACTCCTGCTAACCGGTTGCAAAACCGAGTTGTACAGCAAGCTGGATGAAAACGATGCCAATGCCATGCTGGCCATCCTGTTGACCAACAAGATCGACTCGGAAAAGGCCATCGACAAGAAAGCCGGAACCTATTCCCTGAATGTCGATGAATCCAGCATTCCCAAAGCCGTCACCTTGCTCAACGAACACGGTTATCCGAAAGAAAAAGCCGTGACCATGGGGGAAATGTTCAAGAAAGAAGGATTGATTTCCTCCCCACTGGAAGAGCGGGCGCGTTTCATTTTTGCCCTCTCGCAAAGTGTCCAGGAAACACTCAGCCAGATCGACGGTGTTCTGGTCGCACGGGTACACATCGTCCTGCCAGAAAACAACTTTGGTGACGAAAAGGCGCAACCCGCTTCCGCATCTGTTTTCATCAAATACAACCCGGCCTACCGGATTGAAGACATGAAATCCGACATCAAGATGATTGTGGAAAAAAGTATCGAGGGACTGAGTTACGACAAGGTTTCAGTAGTCATGGTTCCGGCACAATTACCGGCTGCCGCCAGTCAGTAAAATGCTTTTTCCCCAACCGGGCGGGTACGGAACAGTTTCAACAGCCACATGTATTGTGCAGGCTGCTGGCGGATCAGATTTTCCAGTGACTGGTTAAGGCAGGCAGCGTTTTCAAGCTCATCCTTGCCCGGATAATGTGGCAAAGCTTCGCCCACCACTATTTCATAGAACCCATCCTCCGGGTTACGGAACGCCATGATGGGCAAAGCCACGGCCTTGCCCATGCGGCTCAACCGCGCCGGGCTGGCCAATGTCGCCTTGGGCACACCGAAGAACGGGGCAAAGACCGAATGCTGGATACCATGATCCTCATCAGGTAACAGGAACATCAAACGCCCTGGTTCCAGCGCTTTCACCAGCCTGATCATGCCCTCCTCACGCGCCACGACAAATTCCACATCTTTCAGGCGGCTACTGGCAATCAACCAATCGGCAACGGGATTTTTGAATGGCTTGTAGGAACCATAGGAACGGTAATACTGGCCGATAGCCAATGGCGCAAACTCCAACCACACTGAATGCCCCAGCAGTAGAATAATGTTTTTTTTCTGTGCAATAGCCTGATCAATGTATTCATGACCATGAATACGGACACGCCGGTACAGCCAAGCCCGCGAGCGGAAAAACAGTACGCTGTAATCCAGCATTGCACTGACGTATTCCTGCAAATGTGCCTCGGCCAATTGCTGACGGCTTGTTTCATCCAGCTCGGGGAAACACTGGTGCAGGTTGGTCAATACAACCTCGCGGCGTTTGCGGTTGCGCCGGAAAAACAGGCTGCCAGTCCGGTATCCCAACCAACGCCGCCAGCGCCAGGGCAGCCAGGCCATTATCCACAGCAGGGCAACCCCCAGCCATGTCGGCCAATAACGCGGAACCAGCAGATGGCGGGGTAGCGGTATCACGGCAAACGTTCGCAGGCAATGCCACGGGCCTGCATCTGTGCTTCAAACCACCCGGCAGCTTCTTGCACTGCCGCTTCCAGACCTTTCAGCCCAAAATCAATCTGGCGGTTCACCGTCGTGCTGGGCAGGCTGGAAAGGCGCACGCCCGGAAATTTTTCCAGCAAACGCTCCATCATCGGGATCAATTCGCTTTCCCGCACATCCCGCAACAACCAACGCCATTCCACCGGCGGGATAGGGTTCTGGTAGTACCGGTAATACGTATCCAGCACCCATTCCACCATTGGCCAGGCCATACTGGGGAAACCGGGGATAAAGTGGTGATGGTGCAATTTGAAACCGGGCATACGGTTGACAGAATTCGGGATCAGCGTGCTCCCATCCGGCAAATCGGCCATGCGGATACGGTTCGGATACGCGCCCTCGCCAAAACAATCCTCGATCAGGGCAACGGCTTGCGGATGGCGTAATACCCGGACACCTGCCGCACAGGCAGCCGCCTCACGGGTCAGATCATCAGGGGTCGCACCAATCCCACCGAAGCTGAAAACGATTTCACCTGTCGCCAAGGTTTCGCGCAAGGTTTGTACCAGCAATTCCCAATCATCCCCTACCATGCGCACCCAAGCCAATGCCATGCCACGAGCCTTGAGGAAAGTCAGCACCTGGGCGAGATGCTTGTCCTGCCGCAAACCACTGAGCAATTCATCCCCAATCAGCAACAAACCCACCTTCATTTTTTTGCCCCCTGTACCTGCGCCCGTTGCAGGGTCTTTTCCGCCTGTTTTTCCACACTGGCCGCACGCCACGCCGGGGAGGTTTCTGCCCAGCCCTGGGTATGTTGCTGGACAATCTCCGCCAAGGCATGGATGTGCTTGGGGTTGGCATTCAAAGCCGGGATGTAGTGGTACTGCTCCCCGCCAGCGCCGAGGAAAATATCGCGGTTTTCCACCTGGATTTCCTCCAGTGTTTCGAGGCAATCGGCGGCAAAACCAGGACACAACACATCCACCGTTTTGACACCCTCACCCGGCAAACCTTGCAGGGTCTTGTCGGTATACGGCTGCAACCATTCCGCCTTGCCGAAACGTGACTGGAAGCTCACACGGTATTCATCTGTTTTCAGGTTGAGTGCTTCAGCCAACAAACGTGCCGTCTTGTGGCACTCGCAGTAGTAGGGGTCGCCCAGGGTCAGGTTGCGTTTGGGGATGCCGTGGAACGACATCAGCAACTGTTCGCCACGCGGGTTGCTTTCCCAATGCGCGAGGACGCTGCTGGCCAACGCTTCAATATAGCCGGGGTGGTCATGGTAATGGTTGACCAGCCGCAGTTCCGGCATCCAGCGCCAACCCTTGAGTTCATCAAACACCTTGTCGAAGGTGGTTGCCGTAGTCGCAGCACAATATTGTGGGTACAAGGGCAAAATCAGTATCCGCCTTGCCCCGGCCTCACGAAGCTGGTTTAGGCCATCACGGATGGAGGGGTTGCCATAACGCATGGCGAGGCCCATTTTCACCGCCCCCTGGAAACGGACTTCCATTTCCTTCTGCAAGGCTTTCTGCTGTTGTTGGGAAATGTGCAGCAACGGCGAACCGTTTTCCGTCCATACCTCCCGGTATTTTTCCGCACTCGCCGCCGGACGCTTGTTGAGGATGATCCCATACAGGATCGGGTACCAGACCAGACGCGGAATTTCCACCACACGCGGGTCTGACAGGAATTCTTTCAGATAGCGGCGTAATGACTGGCGGTCAGGCGCATCCGGCGTCCCCAGATTGACCAGTAACACTCCTGTGCATTCCGACTTACCGTGGAAATAATCCTTCTCATTCTGGAAACTGTTCATGATGGGCAAAAGCCTTTACTTGCTCTTTTCATACGGGTATTTCACATGCCCGAAACGTACCACCAAGACCGCTACGGCAATCACCAGAATGGAGGCGGAAATGATCAGCAATTGCCAATCCGTCATCGCCTTCATATCCAGAATCAGATAACGCGCCAGGGCAACCATGGCAATGTACAAAGGCATCCGCACTGGCACTGACCCGGACTCCAGATAAACAATAACCATTGTAATGACTTCGAGGTAGATGAAAAGCTGAAGCAAGTCACTGATATGAATTGTCATTTCCGTCACGATACGGAACAGCTCCTGACCAACAGCCACAACCGTTGCCAGAGTGATCACCACAAGCAAGGCATACTCAAGCCAGTGCAAAAGTTTTTGACTGACCGATACGGGTGAATTGTCCATCGGCTGTTATCCTTGTATCGTTAGCATATGTTTGTTGGTAGGTTAAATGATGCAGCCTGATTTGCAAGTACTGGTAACAGAAATACGCCAAATTGCCCGCGAGGAAATCCTGCCGCGTTTCGAGAACGTTGGCTTTTCCGTGAAACAGGATGGCAGTCTGTTGACCGAAGCTGACTTGGCCACCAACCGCCGTATCCGTGATTTCCTGCATCAGCACTGGCCTGACATTGCCTTTCTCAGCGAGGAAATGAGCGCCGAAAAACAGGAAAAACTGCTGCGTGATTCTGACGCGCTGTGGTGTCTTGACCCGCTGGATGGAACCAGCAATTTCGCTGCCGGGATTCCGTTATTTGCCACATCACTGGCACTGTTCCAGCACGGCGAAGTGGTATTGGCGCTGACCTACGACCCGATCCGCGATGAAATGTTTACTGCCCAAAAAGGCCATGGTGCATGGCTTAACGGCAAACCGTTACAGTGTCAGGAAACGGGTTTCACGCTCTGCAATGCCGTTGCCATTGTGGATTTCAAACGCCTGGGGACACGCCTGAAATGCGCCCTGATGGATAATGCCCCTTACGGCTCACAACGTAATATTGGCAGTTGCGTACTGGAGTGGGCATGGATGGCGGCCAACCGGGGTCACCTTTACCTGCACGGCGGCATGAAACTGTGGGATCTGGCCGCTGGAACCCTGATCCTCGCCGAAGCCGGTGGCCACGCCTGCACGCTGGAAGGCGAGAGCGTTTTCCGCCCCGCCATGTCACCACGCTCCGTAGTCATTTCCCCTGACCGGCAACTGTTTGACGGCTGGTTGCAATTCTTGCAGGAAAACCAATAGGCCATGCCGCAACGCCAGCAAGCCATCGGTGTGTTTGATTCCGGGCTGGGCGGGATTTCCGTCCTGCGCGAAATTCACCGCCTGTTACCGGATGAAAACCTGATCTACGTCGCCGATTCCGGGCACGCACCGTATGGCGGCAAGGAGCCGGATTACATCCGCCACCGTAGCAAGCGCATTGCCGAGTTCCTGCTGCAACAACAGATCAAGGTACTGGTTGTGGCGTGTAATACGGCAACCGTACATGCAGTAGCTTTCCTGCGCCAAACCCTGCCAATCCCAGTAGTCGGTATTGAGCCTGCGGTCAAACCAGCCGCACGCCTGACCCAAACCGGTGTTATCGGTGTTCTTGCCACCCAGCAAACGGTCAACAGCCCACGCCTGCAACACCTGATCCGTGAACATGCCAGCCATATCCAGGTGATTGCCCAAGCCTGTCCCGGCTTGGTTGAGCATGTGGAAGCGGGGGATTTCAGCAGCACGGCAATACTTCAACTACTCAAGCATTACACCCTGCCCTTGCTGGAAGCAGGCGCGGATACGTTGGTGCTAGGCTGTACCCATTACCCGTTCCTGTGTGATGCCCTGCATGATGTAACCCACGGGCGCATGACCATCCTCGAAACCAGCACGCCCGTAACCCATCAGTTGATGCGGGTTCTGGAACAGCACAACCTTCGCCACAATAACGACGAACCTGCCAGTATAACTTTCTATACCAGCAAGGATGATATGCAGCACAGGATCAGCATGGAAACCTTGTGGCAACGGCAGATCAGCCCTGAACTGCTTCCACCCAACTATTTGTAATCCTCAGGCTAAAGCCCCCCTAAATTTCATATAGAGGATTGTGCCAAATAATGAATCCACTCATTCAAATATGGGTCAATCAATCCCAGATTCGCAATATCATCTGCCAAATCAGCACGTTCCTCTTCAATACAAAACTTATGTTCAGTAAACATACCATCTATGCGGATCATTGCCCGCTTTCCATCAAACATTCGACTAAGCCTATCCCAACGCAGCAAAGGATCTGTCTGGGTTTCAGCAAACCGGATAATGCTTTGCTTGTGTTGCTCTATTTTTGCATCATCTGCTTGAGTATCTTTCTGTACTTGGAGCCATAATTGCTCTCCTTGCAGACCTTGCAAATGACGTGGAGACCTATCTCCCCTCCCCAAAGTCGCCAATACGGTAACAGCAATCAGATCATCTTCCCGCTGTAGAATATCTTGAGCCAATTGAGAGGCATTGGTATATGAAATTTTTCCCATCGTGCGGTTGGATAGCCTGTTTGCCAAGGCTGCGGGATGGAGCAGATAGTTTTCCAACTCCCACCGGTTCAGAACAAAAATCCTGCCACCGAAAGGTGATGCCCCGAAAAACACCTCGTCATCAATTTCCCACCACAATGATTCCTGCGTTCTGATCTCATTCAGCAAGGCATCCCTATCCACCACTCCGTAGTAGTCAACAGTGACATCATCAACTTCTTGCAACCGCTGGATAACGACACGACAACCGCCATTGGCCTTTTCCCCGGATACCGGCTCAAACTGGATTTTGGAGAGTAAATTACCAAACCACTTTTTGAAGATGAACACATCATCAGTAGACTCCAGATAGACAACCACGCCTTTGTCGCCCGCCAAATACTGCTCGCTGCTGAAACCAGACAGACTTTTGAAGTCCATTATGCGCCCTTATCTCATGCCTTTTTCGATTAAATGACCACCCTTGACCAAGCTGTCTTCGTTAATTTTCATGCGGTTGATGTAGGTATCCAGAATTTCTACAGAATGTGTTGTTAATATGACCGTGATGTTGATGTCTTGACGTGCCGCCAAAGACTTCAACGCTTCAAACAGGTGATATTGCCAACGAATGTGTAAATGCACGTCGAATTCATCAATCAGCACAATGGTGTTTTTAGTCATGTGCGCACCAATACGCAGCATCAACTGGGCAATATTTTTCTCACCACTGCTCAAACGATCAAGGCGATGACGTTCGCCATTAACTTTGATGACTGCTTGTGGAGGGTCACGCTGTATATCCTCAATACGTTTGGTTTTACCTCCATCAAAAACGTGCTGATTCAACAAGTCACAGGCTTTCTCAAAACGCCCATCATCCAGCCATTTCAGCCACACAAGCAAACTATCGAGGGAGTACAGCCAAGTCTCGTTGTGGGCAGAAAACTGGTGGAGGCACTGATACCCCCAATGCGCTGGCTTCGTGGTCACGGCTTGTGGCCCGGAAATACTTTGTACAGAAGGAATATCTCGGTAAGCTGAAAAACTCAAAACTGTCGGCGCATGGATACTACTATTGTTGAAGTCATCGGGAGATTCTCCAACAAAATACTGTAGCGTACCCAGCAACTCTTCAACAAATTCATCTGTTTTGTGGGACGAAAAGGGACGCAACTGACGGCCAATAAACCCGATGCGATACCAGTTATCAGCTTCCACTGCTTGCAATGCCTGATCACCCTCAATCCAGTCATGGAGGGAGATTGTCTCACTACCAAAACTTCCGGCATGGATGGACAATACTACCCGGTGATTTTCACCTTTCCAGTGATAGCGCACCGACAAATCAAGCTGGATACGGCCATCCCCTTTGTCCAAATCTTCCAGGCCGTATTGGGATGGCTGCTTTTCTCCAAGCAAACCCATTGCACAAGCGAGAGCGTCCAGTACCGTTGTTTTACCGAAACCATTAGGTGCAATCAGCATGTAAAAATTACACGGCAGATTATCCTGGTTGGTAAAGTCCACCGAGTACAACGACTCACGAAACGGACCAACGCGCTCCAGCGTTAGACGTAATGGGTTGAATTCGTAAATGATTAGACTATCCATGTTCATACCCTGCGTGTAGCTTGTTTAATATCATCAGTTGTAATGTACGCGCCATGTACGCGCGTAACAGCATTACTGGCGATTTTTACCAGCATATCACCTGCACCTAGTAGTTTCTCGGCACCAGTCTCATCCAGAATAATTTTTGATTCCGAACTCTTCTGCACGCGCAACGCTATCCTGCCAGGAATGTTGGAACGTAAGAGTCCACTGAAGGTAGAAGCATCAGGACGTTGGGTTGCCAGTATCAGATGAATTCCAGTGGAACGGGCCTTCTGGGCCAAACGTACCAATGGTGTTTCTATATCTTTTGATTGCATCATCAAGTCGGCAAGTTCTTCCACGATCACGACAATTCGGGGTAATGATATATGGTGATGCTTTTGTGCTTCAGCCAGATTACTAGCTCCCAACTTCCCGAGTATCTGGTTACGGTTTTCCATCTCCTCAACCAAACCACTCAGTATCCGCATGGTATCAGCTACTGAATGGGCAATTTCATTCCCATATTGGTGAGGAATACCTTGATATTGACCTAGCTCGACCAACTTCGGATCAATTAAGGCAAGTTTTACTGCATCAGGAGACTGAGTATATAAGAGTGATAAAATCATAGCATGTAACGTTACGCTCTTGCCGCTGCCTGTCGTTCCCGCAATCAGCAGATGTGGCGCATCAACAAGATCAAAGCAGAAATCCTTCCCTAACACATCCACACCTAACCACATAGGCAAAATTTCGGTATGGCGCTGGCTCGCCCACTCTCGTAGACGGGATGGAGGAACGACTTTCCAAGACTTTTTGGAACGTGGAATATCGAGTGCAATAACTTTGGCTTCACCAGTGGGATTAATGAAAACACCTTCATTATCCAATCCCAGCAAGAAACCGAGCTTGTCCTGGCTGCGCCTCAACAAATCAAAAGATTGGATTTCTGGTAACAACAATTCATAGCGATTGATACGGGAACCTTCGATAACTTGTTTAATTTCCGCACGAACACCAACTTCAGCCAGAGCAGACATGATACCTTGTTCATCAAATTCGCCTCTGACCGGAGTAGATTCCTGGTTAGGTAACAAACTATCCGAATAGATTTCCTGCTTTAACCAAGCGGCAAAATCGTGGTTGCGCTTCCATGTTGTGCGGATTTCATGCAATCCACGGCGGATATGGCGTTGCAGCAAAATACGATACTGTTTGGAGTCTGCGAACAAATCTTCCGAATGATATACGCTCAGCAATCCACAAACAGCATCATCAAAATCCAGGCTCCCAATATTATCTTCGCCCTTAGCTAACCCCGTTACTTGCCCCAGGTCGTATTCAGAACCTTTTTTGTCAACACGATCGAAAGCATCGTCAGGCGCAACTGCAATATTCAAAGACTTCGCCAATGCCAAACGTAATGAAATGTACTTAGGCCATTTTGTTGGAGAAGGCATGACCTCGAAGCCATAACGCAGAATATCGTCGATAGTCTGTTCATCTTGGACACTAGTGTAAATATCAGCCATATAATGCCTCCACCTTCTCTATCTTTGCCGCTTTTCCAGTTGGATTACTCAAGCGGTACTCTTGGCAGATGTGAGGTTTCAATTGGTTGTATTTTTCTTTATCGAGTTCTGAATCAGTCGGCAACAGAATTACCTGCTTGGCAACTTTAGGATAGTAACTATCCAGCAGATTATTTTGGTGCAAACGGTCAATACGCCCCATCGGAGTATCAATAATAACAGGAATGTCACGTCCAGAAGTTTCTTTGAGTGCCCAAAGCAGAACAGTAGCAGAAAGTTGCTTCATCCCCGCAGAAACAGTGCTCATGCCCACATTATTATCCTGCGCGTCTTTATAGGTGAGTTCAAAATGTTCATTGATTTCTACGTGATCAATAAGCGTGTTGGATGTAAGTAATGCAGACAGATGACGGTTATAAGAATCCTCCAACTCTTGCCGTTTCTGCCGACGTAATCTGTTTTTAACCTCTCCTAGTGCTTCTTTCAGTCGATTTACAAAGTCAAGCTGCTTTCGTTTCTCCTTACTGGCTTGTACATCTTTATACAACCTATTCAATTCATTGTTAATATTACTAATATCCCGATCCAATATACCCAGATCGTTCTCGATACTGACCTTGCGACGCTCAAGATCAATTAAGTACTCTTTAACACTAGCCTCTTCTAAAAGTAAATTGTCGTATTCTTGCTGCTTTTTTTCAGATAACCCACCGGTTATTTTCAGTTTGCTCTCAAAATCATGCATTTTTTTACTGGCATCTTGAGCAATATCCAGATCACCAACCATACTGCGTGAGAGGCTATTACCCTTAGCATACAGTGTCATTTGCTTATAAAGTCTTTTTCCTCGCTCATGGCTTACATCAAACTCAGTTGAAGACTCTGTAACTCCCAATGCATCAAGCTCTCGGTCAATACGCTTTTTGTAAAAATCAACCTGATTATCATGGAGTCTGGGTGCAGGGAATGGAAGAGTATCAAACATTGCATGGAGACGTTGACGGACTGCCATCAACAATTCCTGTTGTTCGCCAACTCCACTCTCTAGCAGTGGTTCCAAGCGCTTTACTAAGCGATTATGCAGGGCAATACTCGTGCAGAGAAAAGCATCTCGTTTCCAGCAAGATACTAGCCTTTCCAATGCATCACTTCTAATGCTTTTTTGGGTATCAATATCTTTCTTCAGCTCAGTCTCTTTTTGCTGACTTGAGTTTCCTCTTAGCAAACGCAACTGACGATCAATCTGTTTCAGAAACGCTTCTTTTTCATCAATCTCATACTGTAAATCAGTAAACTGTTGCTCATACACTTTTCTTTGGTCTTGCTTAGCCGCCAGACTTCTTTCTTTTTCATTAAAATCTCTCTCCCTTTCCGCACTGGCTGCCTCACGACGCCAAGTTCTCCCTAAATCATCCAATGTCTTCTGCATATTCTCTAGAGGGCGAATATTAAGCAGCAACTCCATTGTTTTTATATTTTCATTATCATTACTTTCAGCGATCGTTTGAATTTCTTCACCATCAAAGAAAAAAAACGGGATATAGTTCTTGGGTAATTGCCACTCTAAATATTCTGATGCCTCGTCACCTATCATTTCCCCAATAAAAACATGGCTAACCAATAATGTTGATTCATAATCATCTTTGTCAAAGTTGAGAACCCATTCACGACAAGCTCTAACCTCATGGTATTCCTCATCAAGCCAAACAGCCGAGATTGAACACTTAGACTGACCTTTATCCCTAGCACTTTTATTTAGTATACCCCACCACTCGTTACTGATCCCCATAACAAATTGCTTTGGCGTAGGTATTCGCTTTCGCTGAACGGTTCGACGAATTTCCTCTGATGTATCAGCAAAAAGAAGCTTAACACTATTGATAAAGCTAGTTTTCCCGAAGCCATTTCGCCCCGCCAGAAGCGTGACATTACAAGTATCATTATATTCGGGAAAATCAACAGTATTTTCTCCTTCATAGGCGAACAAATTATTGATAGTTATAGATTTGAAGCGCATTATAATAACATCCCTTCATTCTTCAGGGTCTCAATTATCCGTTCTAAACCATCGTACAAGCCTTTTTGAGAACCCCGGACACTCATGTCAGGATATTTCTCAAGTAACGCAATCATATGAGGAATGATATTTTTAGGAATAGCGAAATCCGAAGATAGCTCAGTAAGTGCATTCTCTATGAACTCATAAGTATTGTTAGTCACGCAGCTTTCCTTTTCATCATAGGAGTTCTACCGTATTCATAAGCAACTCTCATTGCCGATTGACGCATATCAAACTCATCTGACCATATGCGTTGTATTTCTATAAGCTCTTCATCTTTAACAAGCACTCTCTTAACAACCTTTTCTATAGCAAGCAACTCCCTTAAAATCATCTGGCGAGTTGCCGAATTAAATGCTCCTAAGCCTTCACGTCCATCCCGCTTGAATTTGTTCCTTAAATCTTCTTCTTCTCGCCAATCTTTTAATTTCTGTCGAAAGTCATACAGTGGCAGCATCCACTCATCACCGGAGTTGATAAATCCTTGCATAGACTTATCCTCTTTCACAACTGTGCATGTCCAGCATCCAAAACGGTTTCCTCCACATGCTGGTGTACTTAAATCAGTGACAACCGGACACTCGCCGCTATTCGCTTGCCTATAAAGAGACAACATTTCGTCGTGAGTCGCACTCCAAGGAGCAGGGTTATGTTCATACAAATATTCCCAGACCTGCTCTGTTGTCCAGTCTGCAATAGGCTGCATAACCAGTGCATTGGGAATCTCATGATGTGGATTCAAACCTGAACTACTGTAATCCCTGCTTTTGATTTGGCGAGAACGATTACTGCTTTCTGCAATTCGCGTCCCTAGCAGTAATACAACACTGCCATAATCAGCTGCAATATCTTCAATGACTCGTCTGATAGGCTTAATCTTCAGCTTGGTTGTACACCAGCGGAACCAACGAGTAGGAGGGGGGTATCCTCTGCCAATGATGTTGCACCAAAAGCTATTATCTATGTCAGGTTGCACCAAGTGGACTGATACATCGAGATGGGAGTTCTGTGCATGTTGCCGGATTTGCTCCAGATTATTGTTCACATAATCCACAACGATTGGTGTTTCCACCATTGTATCTGACGCAATGACATGTACAGGCCTTAACTTGTCAGCAGGCAGGCTCAACAGCATTTCATAGACTAACTGGAGAACCAACGTGGAATCTTTGCCACCAGAATAGGCCACAACCCACGGGCGTTGATCTGCCATGTAGTTGCTTAAAAGCTGAATGCGGGTATTTTCCAATACATCATTAGTGGGAGTCACTTTGTACTTTCCGGCTCTTTTTCGTGGAACTAATTGCCAAGTATACAACGCAAACGCCTATTTGGCTCCGCCTACTGCCATACAACGAAGCAAGTTTTCCGACATCGACAAAATATATAGCGCCCATATCTTACTGATTCAAAAGAAAAAGGGGCGCGAAGCCCCTTTCTCAATCCCCAATCACTGGCGGTAACGATTACTTGTCAGCAATCGCACGCAGCTCTTTGGACTGGATGATGTTGCCGTCCAATGCGGAATCAGTTGCATTGCGACCGAAGGCAACGTCCATCAACTGGCTGTAGTACATGACCGGCATATTGAAGTTGGTCTTGTACGTAGCGTTGATTTCATCCTGATAAATTTCAACGTTGGCCTGACACAGCGGGCAAGGGGTAACGATCATGTTCGCGCCGTTATCGTAGGCGGATTCGATGATGTCCTTGACCAGTGCCTGACCCTTTTCCGGTTCAGAGAACATCAGCGCACCGCTACAGCAGGCTACTTTCTTCTCGTACTTGGTCAGGGCTTCGCCACCGAGGGTTTCAACCATCTTGTCGAGGTACACCGGGTTCTCGAAAGATTCACCGTTGATACCGAATGGACGGTTGGTCTGGCAGCCGACATAACCGGCAACTTTCAAGCCTTCCAACGGTTTTTTAACCTTGGCAGCCAGTGCGTCGAAACCTACGTCTTCGATCAGCACTTCGACCATGTGGCGGACTTTCTTTTCACCCTTGAATTCCAGCTTGACGGACTGGAGGGCGATATTGGTCTCTTCCTTCAGCTTAGGGTCGTGCAGCAGGCGCTCATTCACTTCACGGGTGTTCAGCCAGCAAGCCGCACAAGCCGCAACCACATCCTGACCCGGATGGTGCTGTTCGGACAATGCAATGTTACGCGCGGAAAGCGTCATGCGTGGCAGCTCACCACCGCCTGCATAACCGATGGACGCGCCACAGCAGTTCCAGTCAGGAATCTCGTTCAACTCGATGTCCAGCTCTTCGCACAGGGTCTTCACGGACTTGTCCAGGTTGGACGAGGAAGCCGCTTTCTGTGAAGAACAGCCAGGGTAATAGGAATATTGCAGTTTAGCCATGTTGAATCTCGCTCCTTACTTCGCGTCCGTATTGGCACCGACACGCGCCGCTTCCAGTTCTTCCGCCTTTTTCAGCATCGCATGGAAACCGGAAAGGTCACTGACGGCATGGCCACCGAGCATTTCCATCGGGGACATGCGCTTGGCTTTCATCATGTTCATGCCCAGTTTCTGCTTGCTCATCGCAACCTTGACACCTTCCGCGAAACCGTCCTTGAAGTACAGGCCCAGACCCAGTTTCAGCTCGTTGACACGGCCTTTCTTGGTCAGGTTGTCCCAGAACATCTGGCCAAACTTTTCGGTTGGCTGGTTCTGTGCCTTCAGGCCGAGTCGCTTACTGTAGTGCGCCAGACCGTGCATGATGTGGGTAATCGGCAGACCACGCGGGCAACGGGCGATACAGTTGTAGCAGGAAGTACACATCCACATGGAAGTGGAAGACAGTACTTCTTCCCGCTTGTTGGCGCGGATCATCATGAAGATTTCCTGCGGCGGATGATCCCAGTGCGGACCCAGCGGACATGAGCCGGAGCACACGCCACACTGCATACACATCCTGACCCAGTTGCCTTCCTCGACGTTATCGACAACCTCGCGCAGGAAGTTGCCTTTGTATTTTTCAAGCATCGCCTGATTGACAGCAGTTGTCATATTGGCTTCCTCCTTAGAACTTGAACGGGCTCATGCCGACACGGTTGATGGTTTCGACCATTTCGTCGATCAGTTTCGGGGCACGCCCGATGTCGGTGATCGCAACTTCATGTACCGCCACACGCTCGGATTCGAGGTTCATGGTGGACAGGGTGTCGCCGATTTTTGCCATACGAACATGCGCCATTTCCGAGCCTTTTACAAAATGGCACTGATAATCTACGCCTTTTTTACAGCCCATCATGACCACGCCGTCGTAACCGTTACCCAACGCATCCTTGATCCAGATGGTATTGGTGGAACCAAGGCAGCGGACAGGGATGACGCGGATGAAAGCGCTGGATTCAGTACGTTTTATGGCAGCCATATCGAGTGCCGGGTAGGCATCGTTTTCGCAGGCCAGCACCAGGATACGTGGCTTTTCGGAGAACTCGTCCGGTACTTCGACCGACTTGATCTGTGCACCAACCGTTTCGATGGAGTAGTTCTTGAAGGAAATGACCTGTACCGGGCAAGCACCCATACACGTACCGCAACGGCGGCAGCGTGCTTCGTTATACTGCGGGTAGCCTTTCTCGTCTTCGTTGATCGCACCGAACGGGCACTCAACCGTACAACGTTTACATTGTGTACAACCTTCCTTACGGAATGACGGGAAGCTCAGGTCGCCGGAACGTGGGTGAGCCGCACGGCCCAGCGCAGAGTTCTCAATCGCCTGGATGGCTTTCATCACTGCACCCATCGCGTCAGTCTGTGCCTGACCACCATCCATTGGACGGCGAACCGGGCCAGCGGTGTAGATACCGGTACGGCGGGTTTCATACGGGAAGCAGATGAAGTGGGAATCGGCAAAGCCGTTGACCAGTTGCGGTACATCCGGGCCTTGGCGGTATTTCAGGTTGAGGATGGATTCGACCGGAACAGTCACTTCACCGTCCGCCGGTTTTTCGGCTTCGATGTTGACGCCTGCGTTTGGCACCATG
>JBBIHI010000008.1:0-27043 GCA_037447095.1 Thiotrichaceae bacterium | reverse complement strand
CGACAGCATCCATTTCAGCATGACGATGTTGGAACGCAGGTATTCCGCCACGGAATCTTCAGACAGCGCTACAGTACAACCCGCCGCCGAACGTTCCGCAGAAGCATCCGACAGTTCAAACGCTTGCTCGACGGTCAGGTGATCCAGACCTTCGATTTCCAGCACCGTGCCGTTGAATACGTTCTTTTTGCCTTTCTTTTCCACCGTCAGCAAACCCATTTGGATGGCTTTGTGTGGAATGGAATGCACGAGGTCACGCAGCGTGATACCCGGTTGCATTTTACCGGTGAAGCGCACCAGCACCGATTCCGGCATGTCCAGCGGCATCACGCCGGTGGCAGCCGCGAACGCGACCAGACCGGAACCCGCCGGGAAGGAAACGCCAATCGGGAAACGGGTGTGGGAGTCACCACCGGTACCCACGGTATCCGGCAGCAACATGCGGTTCAGCCAGGAGTGGATAACGCCATCGCCAGGGCGCAGAGAAACACCGCCACGGGTCATGATGAAATCCGGCAGGGTGTGGTGAGTCGTTACGTCAACCGGCTTGGGGTACGCAGCAGTATGGCAGAAAGACTGCATCACCAGATCGGCGGAGAAGCCCAGACATGCCAAATCTTTCAGCTCGTCGCGGGTCATCGGGCCAGTGGTATCCTGGGAACCCACGGTAGTCATTTTCGGTTCGCAGTACATGCCAGGACGCACACCCGGCAGGCCACAGGCTTTACCGACCATTTTCTGCGCCAGCGTGTAGCCTTTGCCGGTGTCGGCAGGCTGCTCAGGAGTACGGAACAGGTCAGATGCGCCCAGACCCAGCGCTTCACGCGCCTTGTTGGTCAGGCCACGGCCAATGATCAGGTTGATACGGCCACCAGCGCGGGCTTCGTCCAGCAGTACCTGGGTTTTCAGACCAAACTCGGCAATGACTTCATCCGTGCCGTGACGCTTGGCCACACCTGCATACGGATACACATCAACCACGTCGCCCATATTCATCTGGGAAACATCCATTTCGATCGGCAGCGCGCCTGCATCTTCCATGGTATTGAAGAAAATAGGGGCAATCTTGCCGCCGAAGCAGTAACCGCCTGCACGCTTGTTCGGAATCCCCGGCATGTCGTCACCGAAGAACCACAGTACGGAGTTGGTGGCGGATTTACGGGAAGAACCAGTACCTACCACGTCACCAACGTAAGCAACCGGGAAACCTTGCGCCTTCACCGCTTCAATCTGTTTCAACGGGCCGACGGAACCGGCTGCTTCCGGCTCGATGCCATCACGTGGCATTTTCAGCATGGCGTTGGCGTGCAACGGAATGTCAGGGCGTGACCACGCATCTGGTGCCGGGGAAAGATCGTCAGTGTTGGTTTCGCCCGGCACCTTGAAGACCGCGACCGTGATTTTTTCAGCCACTTCAGGCTTGGATGTGAACCACTCGCCAGCAGCCCAGGATTCCATCACCTGCTTGGCAGCCGCGTTACCTGCCTTGGCTTTTTCTTCCACATCATGGAAAGCGTCAAACATCAGCAGGGTGTGGGAAAGCGCCCTGGCAGCAGCCGCAGCCGTCACGTCACTATCCAGCGCGGCGATCAGCGGCTGTACGTTGTAACCACCCAGCATCATGCCCAAAACTTCGACGGCACGAACCTGGCTCACCAGACCACAGCTCACTTCGCCTTTGGCAATCGCCGCCAGGAAACCGGCTTTCACATAAGCGGCTTCGTCCACACCGGCAGGTACGCGGTTTTCCAGCAGATCAACCAGGAATGCTTCTTCACCGGCAGGTGGGTTCTTCAGCAATTCAACCAGCTCAGCGGTCTGCGCCGCATCCAGCGGCTTGGGTGGTACGCCCTGGGCGGCGCGTTCTTCAACGTGTTTGCGGTACGCTTCCAACATTCAATCAATCTCCTCAAAACAATAATCTTTAAATCCCCTCTGTCTCCCCTTTTTCAAAGGGGAGAACCCTCCAGACAGAGCGAGGTATTACTGGAGGGTATCCCCCTTTGCAAAAGGGGGAACGAGGGGGATTTATCTTTGCCCCAACGGCGCATAATCACGGCGGGTCGACCCGGTATACAACTGACGCGGGCGGCCAATGCGCGACTCTTCATCACCCATCATTTCATTCCACTGGGTAATCCAGCCGATGGTACGCGCCAGCGCGAACATAACGGTGAACATGCTGACCGGAATGCCCATACTCAGGAAAATGACACCGGAGTAAAAGTCCACGTTCGGGTACAGGTTACGTTCCTTGAAGTAATCATCGTGCAGCGCCACCTGTTCCAGTTCCCGCGCCAGATCGAACAGACGCTGATTAGGGTTATCCGGTGGCAAAGCATCCAGAATCTGGTTGGCAAGCTGACGGATAATCAGGGCACGCGGGTCGTAGTTCTTATAAACCCGATGCCCGAAGCCCATCAGGCGGAAGCGGTCGTTCTTGTCCTTGGCCCGATCAATCCAGTGGGATAACGGCTGCCCGGACGCTTCTATTTCCCTCAACATATTAATGACCGCCTCGTTTGCCCCACCATGCGCAGGCCCCCACAGGGATGCAATACCCGCAGCCACAGCCGCAAATGGATTGGCCTCGGAACTGCCTGCCAGACGCACCGTCGAGGTGGAAGCATTCTGCTCATGATCAGCGTGCAGGATCATGATCACATCCAGCGCCTTGGCAAACAGTGGATTTGGCTCATATTCCTCGGTCGGTACCGAAAACATCAGGTTCAGGAAGTTTTCGGGGTAAGAAAGCTTGTTTCTGGGGTAGCAGAATGGCAGACCCACCGAATAACGGTAACTCCACGCCGCAATGGTCGGCATTTTGGCAATCAGGCGATGTGCGGAACGCTCGCGGTGGAGCGGATTATGCGGGTCAGTATCGTCATGGTAAAACGCAGATAGCGCCCCGACTACGCCCACCATGGTTGCCATCGGATGCGCATCACGCCGGAAGCCCCGGTAAAAATACTGCATCTGGTCGTGAAGCATCGTGTGGTGGATGATGATGTCTTCAAACTTTTCCTTCTCCACCACTGTCGGCAAGTTCCCGTACAACAGCAAATGGCATACTTCCAGAAACGTGCTGTGTTCCGCCAACTGTTCAATCGGGTAGCCACGATACAACAAAGTGCCTTCACCACCATCCAGATAGGTAATCTGGCTGGAACAACTGGCCGTCGACATAAAGCCTGGGTCATACGTGAAGTAGCCCAACTCCTTGGAAAGCTTGCGGATGTCGATGCACTTTGGCCCCATGGTTGGCGACAGCACATCCAACTCAACCTGCTTGCCGGTTGCATTGTCCGTCATGGTAACGGTGTGTTTGCTCATACGGTTACTCCAAAGCAAAAAATCAAGAAAACTCAGCCCTTGAGGGCAGCAAACGCGGCGGCGACACCCTTGTCCAGTTCAGCCGGGGAAGAAACCGTATAAACCCCCGCGTCTTGCAGGGCGGCATATTTTTCCTGCGCAGTGCCCTTACCTCCGGCGATGATCGCCCCGGCATGACCCATGCGCTTGCCTTTCGGCGCGGTGACACCTGCGATGTAGGATACAACCGGTTTGGTGACATGATCCTTGATAAAGGCCGCCGCTTCTTCTTCCGCCGAACCACCGATTTCCCCACACATCAGGATCACTTCGGTCTGCGGGTCATTCTGGAACAGGGTCAGCGCGCCGATGAAATTGGTACCCGGAATCGGGTCACCACCGATACCAATACAGGTGCTTTGCCCCCATTCACCGGTCTGTTTGACCGCTTCATAAGTCAGCGTACCGGAGCGGGACACAATACCGACGCTGCCCGGCTTGTGGATATGCCCTGGCATGATACCGATCTTGCATTCGCCGGGGGTAATGATACCAGGGCAATTCGGCCCGATCAGACGCACGCCCAGACTGTCGACCACCAGTTTCGCTTCCAGCATATCAAGCGCCGGGATACCTTCGGTAATACACACAATCAGTTGTATGCCTGCGTAGGCAGCCTCAATGATGGAATCCTTGCAGAAAGGCGCTGGTACGTAAATCACGCTGGCATCCGCCCCGGTTGCCTGCACCGCATCGCGCACCGTGTTGAAGACCGGCAAATCGAGGTGTGTTGAACCGCCCTTGCCAGGCGTGACACCGCCAACCATTTTTGTGCCGTAGGCAATCGCCTGTTCGGAATGGAATGTGCCCTGCTTGCCGGTAAAGCCCTGACAGATGACCTTGGTGTCTTTGTTGACTAAAACGCTCATGCGGCTTCTCCTGTAGTGGCAGCAACAATCTTGCGGGCAGCATCACCCAAATCATTCGCGGTAATCACCGCCAACCCACTTTGGTCGAGCAAGGCCAGCCCTTTTTCGGCGTTATTGCCTTCCAGACGCACCACCACCGGGACGCTGACATTGACTTCCTGCACTGCCTTGATAATGCCCTCGGCAATCAGGTCACAACGCACAATGCCACCAAAGATATTGACCAGAATGCCTTTGACGTTGGCATCGGAAAGGATGATCTTGAAAGCTGCTGCTACCCGTTCTGCCGTGGCTGTTCCACCGACATCAAGGAAGTTCGCTGGCTCACCGCCGGACAGTTTGATGATGTCCATGGTTGCCATCGCCAGACCTGCACCATTGACCATGCAACCGATGCAGCCTTCCAGCGCTACGTAGTTCAAATCCCATTCAGAGGCTTCGATTTCGCGGGCGTCTTCCTGCGATTTGTCGCGCATGGCAAGCAACTCAGGCTGACGGTACAATGCGTTGCTGTCGATATTCACCTTGCCATCCAGACACAACAGATTGCCTTCGGCAGTCACCACCAACGGGTTGATTTCCACCAGCGACAGGTCTTTTTCTACGAACAGTTTGCCCAGACCAGCCAACAGTTTACCGAATTGTTTGATCTGATCACCCGTCAGACCAAGGCCGAAAGCCAATTCACGCCCTTGGTATGGCATGACACCGACCAGCGGGTCGATAGCGGTCTTGAGGATTTTTTCCGGGGTTTCGTGGGCAACCTTTTCGATTTCCATACCGCCTTCGGTGGAAGCCATAATCACCACGCGGCGACTGGAACGGTCAATCACTGCACCGAGGTACAATTCGCGGGCGATGTTACAGGTTTCCTCGATCAGTACGGTGTTGACGGGCTGGCCGTTTTTGTCGGTCTGGTAAGTGACCAGGTTTTTACCCAACAGGCTACCCGCAACTTCGCCTGCCTCGGCAGGGCTGCTGACCAGCTTGACACCACCCGCCTTGCCCCGGCCACCGGCATGGACTTGCGCCTTGACCACCACTTTTGGCGTACTTAGCGATGCGGCTGCCGCTTCGGCTTCTGCCGCGCTGGCTGCAACCTTGCCATTTGGCACTGGCATCCCGTATTGGCTGAATACCGCTTTGGCCTGATACTCGTGTAAGTTCATCCTTCGTTCCTATGATGGTTTTCCCCACTGAACGGGGGATATTCGCATTTATTTACGTTTTTTGCCAATCGCGTGCAGGGCGCGATTGTCGACAGCCAGCATCGCTTCGTGGATGGCTTCGGACACTGTCGGGTGGGCAAAGGTCATGCGCATCAGGTCTTCCGCCGAGCATTCGGTTTCCAGCGCGATGACTGCCTGACCAACCAGTTCGGAAGCTAATGGCCCGACGAAATGGACACCCAGAATGCGGTCGGTTTTGGCATCGGCCAGCACTTTCACCAGACCGTCAGCCTGATCCATCGCCTTGGCACGGCCATTGGCGGCGAACGGGAAAGAGCCAGCTTTGTATTCGACACCAGCAGCTTTCAGTTCCGTCTCAGTTTTACCCGCCCAGGCGATTTCAGGATGCGTGTAGATAACCCATGGAATGGCATCATAATTGATGTGCGGCTTCTGGCCTGCGATCTGTTCAGCGACCAATACGCCCTCCTCCGACGCCTTGTGTGCCAGCATCGGGCCAGTGATGCAGTCACCGATGGCGTAAACGCCCGCTACGGCGGTTTGCAGGTGGCTGTCGACAACCACGCGGCCACGCTCGTCAAGCTGGATGCCGGAATCGTCGGCGAATGCGCCTGCGGTATTGGGCTTGCGGCCTACTGCCACGATCAGACGGTCAACCGTCAGGGTCTGCTCGCCTTTGGTGTCGTTGTAGGTAACAACCACACCCGCATCGGTAGCTTCAACCTTGGCGACCTTGGAGGAAAGACGAATATCCAGCCCCTGCTTCTTGAACTGCATCTGTGCTGATTTGGCCACATCGCGGTCAGCGGCAGCGAGGAAATCATCCATCGCTTCCAGCACCACCACTTCGGAACCAAGACGACGCCACACGCTGCCCATTTCCAGGCCGATCACACCTGCGCCGATCACGCCCAGCTTGCCCGGAACGGTTTCCCAATCCAGCGTGCCAGCAGAATCAACGATGCGTTCATCCAGCCACTTGGCGATAGGCAGTTCGATCGGCACAGAGCCGACCGCGACGATGATGTTGTCCGCGCTTTGGGTGGTAACTGCGCCATCGTGGCCAGTCACTTCCACCTGTTTGCCAGCCAGCAGCTTGCCACGGCCTTGCAGCCAGGTAATGCCGTTGGCCTTGAACAGCTGTTCGATACCGCCAGTCAGTTGTTGGACGATTTTGTCTTTGCGGGCAATCATCTTCGCCACGTCGATCTGCAAACCGTCGACCGTGATGCCGTGGTCGTCATTGTGCTTGGCGATTTCTTCGTAACGCTCGGAACTTTCCAGCAGCGCCTTGGAAGGGATGCAGCCAACGTTCAGGCAGGTGCCGCCGAGGGCAGGTTTCTGCTGCTTGTTGATCCATTCTTCCACGCAGGCGGTTTTAAGGCCGAGCTGGGCGCAGCGGATCGCTGCGACGTAGCCACCGGGGCCGCCCCCGATGACGATAACATCATATTTTTCAGACATAACCCGCTACCTCACACGTCCAGCACCAAGCGAACCGGATTTTCAACCAGTTCCTTGATGGTTTTCAGGAAGGTAACAGCGCCTTGACCGTCAACGATACGGTGGTCATAAGACAGGGCCACATACATCATTGGGCGGATAACGATCTGATCATTAACAACGACAGGGCGCTTCTGGATCGCATGCATCCCCAGGATCGCGCTTTGAGGAGGGTTTAGTATTGGGGTCGACAGCAACGACCCAAAAACGCCCCCGTTGGTTATGGTGAACGTTCCGCCGGACAGGTCATTCATATCCAGCTTGCCTTCACGGGCTTTGGCGGCGTAACCGGCGATGCCGGATTCGATGTCAGCCAGACCCATGTTTTCGGTGTTACGCAGGATAGGAACAACCAGACCGCGATCTGATGAAACGGCGATACCGATGTCACAGTAGCCGTGGTAAACAATATCATTGCCGTCGATGGAGGCATTGATTTCAGGGAAACGTTGCAGCGCGACAGCGGCTGCCTTGACGAACAGGGACATGAAGCCCAGTTTCGCCTTGTGTTTTTTCTCGAATACGTCTTTGTATTCGTTGCGCATGTCCATCAACGGCTTCATGTCGATTTCGTTGAAGGTGGTGAGCATGGCGGTGGAGGATTTGGCGTGCAGCAGACGTTCGGCGATGCGGGCGCGCAGGCGGGTCATCGGCACGCGCTGTTCCATACGCGCCCCCCCCTTCCCCAGCCCTTCCCCCGCAAGGGGGGAAGGGAGCGAAGAGGAAGAAGGCTTTGGCGCAGCAGGAGCGTCTTGCTCCTTCCCCCCTTGCGGGGGAAGGCCGGGATGGGGGGGAGATTTCGCGACAGCAGCCTGTACGTCTTCTTTCAGGATACGACCCTGTTTGCCGGAACCTTTTACGTCACTGGCGGAAATATCGTTTTCAGCCATCATTTTGCGCACGGCAGGAGCGGTTTGTGCTTCGGCGGCAGGTGCATCTTGCCCCTTCCCCCCTTGCGGGGGAAGGTTGGGATGGGGGGGGGCTTTCCTGGCAACAGCGCCAACCTCCATTTTCCCCAGCAACTGACTACTGGTAACGGTCGCACCAGCCTCTTGCAGAATCTCGGTGAGGACACCATCCGCAGGCGCTGGCACTTCCAGCACTACCTTGTCGGTTTCGATTTCGACCAGAACTTCGTCCTGTTTGACGGCATCACCCACCTTCTTGCTCCAAACCACCACCGTTGCATCCGCAACTGATTCGGGGAGCACGGGCGTCAGAATCTCACTGCTCATGGAAACACATCCTCTCTTGTATTTATGGCAAAGCGCCCGCTAGCATACAACGGATATACTCCAGACGCATCGAATCACTATCACTCCTAAATTGTCGACATAATATACTTAAAACGTCTCAAAATAAAGTAATAACTTTGATATTGTCGACAATTCTTCAACCCGCATCCGCCAGCCGCACTTGCTGGTAATCATCACCCTGCATCTCATTAAGACGGCTCAATGCCCGCTGAAACTCAAATTTCAGCTTATGCCCCTGATACAGGTTTTCCAGGCCAATCGTGGTGGAGAAGATGAATTGCACATTGCGGTCATACAATTCATCAATCAGGTTGAGGAAACGCCGGGCAGCGGCTTCGTCGTCCTCGTCTTCGCCCAATACCCGCAGGCGCGACAGCATGATGTAATCGAAACGTTCCGACAGCTCGATATAGTCGCGGGTGGAACGCGGCGTTTCACACAAGGTGGTGAAATCAAACCAGACAATATTTTCCGCCAGTTTGTGGGTGGGCAAAGTACGCCCCTGCACCTCGATGTCCTGCCCGGTTTCAACCACGCCGATGGCCAGTTCAACAAAGCATTGTTCCAGCTCATGCTCAACCAGCGCCGCGTCATCATCTTCCAGGAAGCTGTCGTGGCTGACCCGTTTGAGCATCCGGTAATCAATCTTGTTATCCAGCTCAACTACATGAGTATGCCGTTTCAGCAAGGCAATGGCAGGAAGGAAACGTTCACGTTGCAGACCGCCGACGTACAGGTCATCCGGCACGCGGTTGGAGGTCGTCACCAGCGTAATGCCATGCTTGAACATCGCATCCAGCAAGCCATGCAGCATCATCGCGTCGACAATATCCATGACATGGAACTCGTCAACGCACAGCAGGCGCACCTCTTTCGCCAGTTCCGCTACCAGGGCTTCCAGCGGGTTGCGGTGATTGGCAAAACGCTTCAGCTCTTCATGCACGAAAAACATGAAATGATGGTAATGCATCCGGCGTTTTTCGGGCAGCGGGATACGCGAATAGAACATGTCCATCAACCAGGTCTTGCCACGCCCGACACCACCCCACAAATAAGCGCCGCGTACCGGCTCAATCACCGGGTTCCTGCCGGAAAAGACGGACAACAATCCACGTCTGGGTTTAGGCTTCGGCGCAGGCGACCTGAGCAAATCGTTCCAGACATCCTGCAATACCCTGATCCCTTCCACCTGGGCAGGATCCTGCTGGATCGCCCCGGTATTTATGGCATCCTGGTAATGCTTCATCAATGGCATAACGTTTCCTTCTCTCATGGCAGAATTATCCCCAACGCCTGATTGACCAATGCCTGTTGCTGTGCCGCATGTACCTTCGGGCTACCCACTGCCGGTGATGCCGATGCCGGGCGGCTGGCCACATCAAGCCGCGCCAGACCTCCCAAGACCAGGCGCAGGAACGGCTGGATACTCAGCCACGCGCCCTGGTTCAATGGCTCTTCCTGACACCAGACATTGACTTCAACCGCCGGGTAGCGGTCGAGCATTGCATTCATGTCAGCCTCGGGGAACGGGTAAAGCTGCTCGACACGCACAATGGCCACGTGCCCCAGCTTTTCCGCCCGGCGTTTTTCCAGCAGGTCGTAATATACCTTACCACTGCACATCACCAACCGGGTGACTTTCTGCGGATCAACGGCATCGGCTTCGTCGATCACGTTCTGGAAACCGCGCTCGGTCAAATCGTCCAGCGTATTCACCGCCATCGGGTGACGCAACAGGCTTTTCGGCGTCATCACGATCAATGGCGTGCGGTAATCACGCAACATCTGGCGGCGCAACATATGGAATGCCTGTGCTGGCGTACTTGGCACACACACTTGCATATTGTTCTGGGCGCACAGTTGCAAATACCGTTCCAACCGTGCGGAAGAGTGTTCCGGCCCCTGCCCTTCAAAGCCGTGTGGCAACAGCATGACCAGACCACACAGACGCCCCCATTTCTGTTCACCGGAACTGATGAACTGGTCGATCACCACCTGCGCACAGTTGGCGAAGTCGCCGAATTGCGCTTCCCAGATGGTCAGGGTATTGGCTTCGGTGGTGGCGTAACCGTATTCAAACGCCAGCACCGCTTCTTCGGACAACAGTGAGTCGATGACCACAAACGGCAGTTGTGCCGGGGACAGGTTTTGCAGTGGCACATGGGTTTCACCGCTTTCCTGTTCATGGAATACCGCATGGCGATGGAAGAACGTGCCGCGACCGCAGTCTTCACCGGACAGGCGGATCGGGTAGCCCTCCTCCAGCAGGGTGGCGTAGGCGAGGTTTTCGCAGAAACCCCAGTCCATCGGGATTTCGCCCGCCGCCATTTTCCTGCGGTCAGCGACAATGCGGGTCACGCGGGAATTGAGCTGGAAATTTTCCGGCACGACGGTGAGCTTTTCGCCCAAATGGCGGATGGTGTCGACGTCGATGGTGGTATCGACCGGCATGTCCCAGGTTCCGCCGACAAAACGTTTCCATTTCACCGGATAGGGGTTTTCCACTTCACCTTTTTGCAGCAGATACGGCACGGTGGGTGCACCAGAACTGAGCTGCTGACGGCATTGTTGCACCCTTTCCTGTGCATCCCCGGCAGTCAATACACCTTCGCCGACCAGTTGCTGTGCGTAACGCTCGCGGGTCGTCGGCAGCGCACGAATCTTGCGGTACATGACCGGTTGGGTGGCGGATGGTTCATCCGCTTCGTTATGGCCGTGACGGCGGTAGCAGACCATATCAATGACCACATCCTTGTTGAAGGCATTACGGTAATCCATCGCCATTTGGGTCACGAGCACCACCGCTTCCGGGTCATCACCATTGACGTGGAACACCGGCGAATCGACCATTTTGGCGATGTCGGTACAGTAATAGGTGGAACGCGCATCAATCGCGGCACTGGTGGTAAAACCGACCTGGTTGTTGATGACGATATGGATCGTGCCCCTGGTGCGGTAGCCGCGCGTATCGGCCATTTGCAGCATTTCCATATTGACACCCTGGCCTGCGAAAGCGGCATCACCGTGCAACACGACGGGTACAATTTTCTCGCCACCTTTTTCCGCCCAACGATCCTGGCGGGCACGCACCGCACCTTCCACCACCGGCCCGACGATTTCCAGATGCGAGGGGTTGAAGGCCATCGCCACATGCACCGGGCCACCCGGCGTCATCATGTCAGAGGCAAAGCCCATGTGGTATTTCACGTCGCCGGTACGGTCGCCGCTGGCATATTTGCCTTCAAACTCGCCGAACAGCAGGGATGGGGCCTTGCCCAGCACGTTAACCAGCACATTCAAACGGCCACGGTGCGCCATGCCGATCACCATTTCCTGCGCCCCCAGCGAACCGGCGTGCTGGATCAGGCTGTGCAGCATCGGGATCAGGCTTTCGCCGCCTTCCAGCGAGAAGCGTTTCTGGCCGACGTAATTGGTGTGCAGGTAACGCTCCAGACCCTCGGCAGCCGTCAGGCGATCGAGGATTTCCCGTTTTTGCTCCTGGCTGAACGCAGGTGTTGAACGGATGGTTTCAAGGCGTTGTTGTATCCAGCGCTTTTGCTCGGTGCTGGTGGTATGCATGTATTGCACACCCACATGCCCGCAATACGTTGCTTCCAGTTGTGCAATGATTTCCCGCAACGGCATCTGGTCAGGTGCAAACAGGGAGCCGGTATTAAAGGTAGTGTCCAGGTCAGCTTCACTGAGGGAGTGATAGGCCAGCGTCAGTTCCTTGACAAAGTTCGGTGTATTCTCATCCAGAGGGTTGGTTTTGGCGTGGAAGTGGCCGAGGAAACGGTACGAATTGATCAATTGCAAGACCTTGACCTGTTTGCGTTCGTGCTCCAGATCGGCATTTTGCGCGGGGGGCATCCCTACCGGAGGCAAACTGGCGAAATAGGCTTGCAAGCTCTCGGGCACTCCGGCAGGCTCGCGCAGGTATTGCCCATACATTTCCTCCAGATATAGCGTATTGCTGCTCATGTCTCCAACCTTCTTGATGGTAAAGATCAAACATGCTTGACTTGACGCATCGCAACAAACAGTACATTGTCGACAATTGCAATCGGAACACCACTTGTATTGTGGTTTATCAAGCCAAACTCCGTCACTCTTTCGTTATAATGTCGACATTATAGAATGAAAGTGTCAACAATGTCAGGATGTTTTACTTGAAAAAAGCCTCTTTCCCGGTATTATTGTCAACACAACAGACAAGATGTCGACAGACAGAGGGGAGCACCATGGCATTTTTAGCGGCATGTAAATTACAGGAACCCGTGACGATTGCAGACAAACTATTCCTTGATCTGCGCCGCGCGATCCTGGAGGGGGAAATCCCCGCTGGCAAAAAGATCAGCGAGCCGGAACTGGCAAGTGCTTACGGGGTCAGCCGGGGTTCGCTGCGGGAAGCGATCGGCAAACTGGAGAACTGCAACCTGGTGACACGCAAGCCCAATATTGGCGCACGCATCATCGGTTTTTCGACTTCGCAACTGATGGAGATTTACCAGATACGCGAAGCGATGGAAGGCATGGCAGCACGGCTGGCAGCCGAACATATGACAGAAGAGGAAGTGGCAAGGTTACGCCACATCCTGGAACGCCACCGAGTGGAAATTGAGGCGAAACAGGAATACTCCCAGCAGGATGTTGACCTGGATTTCCATTTCAGCATCATCCAGGGCAGCAAGAACATGCGCCTGATCCGCATGTTGTGCCAGGACTTGTACGATCTGGTGCGGTTTTACCGCTTCCGGCTCAAGTCAGGCTTTAACCGTAGCGAACAGGCTTACCACGAACATAACCTGATCGTATCGGCAATTGAACGGCGTGACGGGGAAATGGCGGAAACCCTGATGCGCCACCATATCCGCGCTTCACGGGATTACGCCCGCAAGACGCTGGAAAGTATGCCGCAGACGGAAGCCTGACCCGCAAAAACGATTTGATTTAACGGAACACAGCTATGAACAACGCACGTAACCGGCCTATTTCCCCGCATTTGCAGGTATACAAACTGCCCCTGACGGCCATCCTGTCGATCATGCACCGAGGCACAGGAGTCGTGCTCGCGATTGGCACACTGCTGGTCGCCTGGTGGCTTGCCGCACTGGCGGGTGGGGAAGGGCCATTCAACACGGCCAATGCCATCCTGGGGTCATGGCTGGGCAAGCTGGTGCTATTTGGCTGGACGTGGGCACTGTTTTACCACCTGTCCAATGGTATCCGCCATCTGGTGTGGGATGCGGGCTTCGGTTTCGACCTTCCAACTACCAGACTGACCAACAAGGTGGTTATCGGCAGTTCATTCATCCTGACCATCCTGTTGTGGATTGTTGCGTAAAGCCTGTTGTAGGAGTTTCACACATGAGTTTATTGACACCTTTCAAACGGGCTAGCGGCCTCGGCAATACCCGCGACGGCGTACATCACTGGTGGATGGAACGCATCACCTCCGTAGCACTGGTTCCCCTGACCCTGTGGGTAGCGTTCGCCGTCGCCGCCCATGCGGGGGAAAGTTACGCCAGCGTGGCGGCATGGTTTGCCCAGCCCTTCACCACCACCATGCTGACACTGTTTGTGTTTACTGCCACGTTCCACGCCAGCCAGGGTTTGACGGTGGTCATTGAAGATTATGTCCATCATCACGGCATCAAGGTTGCCGCATTGCTGGCGGTGAAACTGGTTCTGGTGTTGCTGGGAACCAGCAGCATCCTGAGTATCTTGCGCGTCGCGTTTTCAGGCTGATTGAGGGAGCGAACAACAAATGTCCGAATACAAAATCGAACACCATACTTATGATGTGGTTGTCGTTGGCGCGGGTGGCGCTGGTTTGCGCGCCACCTTCGGCATGGCGGTAAAAGGTCTTTCCACTGCCTGCATTACCAAGGTTTTCCCGACCCGCAGCCATACCGTGGCGGCACAGGGTGGCATGTCCGCTGCGCTCGGCAATATGGGTCCGGACAAGTGGCAATGGCATATGTATGACACGGTGAAAGGTTCTGACTGGCTGGGCGACCAGGACGCGATCGAATACATGTGCCGTGAAGCGATCCCGGCAGTTATCGAGCTGGAACACCAGGGCGTGCCGTTTTCCCGTACCGAAGAAGGCCGTATTTATCAGCGCCCATTCGGCGGTATGACCACCGAGTTCGGCAAGGGCATTGCCCACCGTACCTGCGCGGCGGCTGACCGCACCGGGCACGCGATTTTGCATACCCTGTACCAGCAATCCTTGCGCCATAATGCGGAATTCTTCATCGAGCATTTCGCTACCGACCTGATCATGGACGAAAACGGCGTCTGCCGTGGTGTGCTGGCCTGGGACTTGGCAAACGGTATTCTGCGTCTGTTCCGCGCCCAGAAAGTGGTACTGGCGACTGGTGGTTATGGCCGTGCTTACTTCTCCGCAACTTCCGCCCACACCTGTACCGGCGACGGCAACGGCATGGTAGCCCGCGCTGGTTTGCCATTACAGGACATGGAATTCACCCAGTTCCACCCGACCGGCATTTACGGCTCCGGCTGCCTGATCACCGAAGGCGTGCGCGGCGAAGGTGGCTACCTGACCAATTCACAGGGCGAACGATTCATGGAACGTTACGCACCAAACGCTAAAGACCTGGCTTCCCGCGATGTGGTCAGCCGCGCCATGACCATCGAAATCAATGAAAGCCGGGGTGTGGGCAAAGACAAAGACCACATCCACCTGCATCTGGAACACCTGGGGCCGGAAGTGATCCACGAACGCCTGCCGGGCATTGCCGAAAGCGCGAAAATCTTCGCCGGGGTGGATGTCACCAAAGAACCGATCCCGGTATTGCCGACCGTCCACTACAACATGGGCGGCATCCCGACCAATTACCACGGCGAAGTCGTGACCCTGCAAGACGGCGACCCGGACAGCGTGGTTCCCGGCCTGATGGCAATTGGTGAATGCGCGTGCGTATCAGTACACGGTGCAAACCGCCTCGGTTCCAATTCCCTGCTCGACATCGTGGTGTTCGGGCGTGCTGCTGCCAACCGTTGCGCAGAAACCCTGACTCCGGGTGCAACACAGCCAGAGCTGCCAGCAAGCGGTGTACAAAAGGTCATGGAGCGTTTCCAGCGCATCCATCAGGCCAATGGCAAGCAGAGCACCGCGCAAATCCGTGACAATATGCAACGCACCATGCAGAAACACGCTGCCGTGTTCCGTACCGGCGAGTCGCTGAAGGAAGGCGTCGAGAAAATGAACGGCATCTACGCCAGCTTCCAGGATATTTCCGTGCAAGACCGCAGTCTGGTGTGGAACTCCGACCTGATGGAAACCTTCGAGCTGGCCAACCTGCTGGACTGCGCCCAGACCTCGATCAATTGCGCCCTGAACCGCGAGGAAAGCCGTGGCGCACATGCCCGCGAAGACTTCCCGGATCGTGATGACACGCAGTGGATGAAACACTCCGTCGCCTGGGTCGATGCCAGCGGCAAGGTTGCCATCGACTACCGCCCCGTCCACACCTACACGCTGACGGATGAAGTGGCATACATCGAACCGAAGAAACGGGTTTACTAAGGGAGCATCGTCATGGCTGAATTCAAACTGCCTGCCAATTCCGTGATCAAGGAAGGCAAAACCTGGCCAGCACCTGCCGGTGCGACCCGTATCAAAAACTTCCGTATCTACCGTTACGACCCGGACAGTGGCGAAAACCCGCGTTGGGATACTTACCGGATCGACCTCGACCAATGCGGGCCGATGGTGCTGGACGCGCTGCTCAAGATCAAAAATGAAATCGACCCCAGCCTGACGTTCCGCCGTTCCTGCCGGGAAGGGATTTGCGGCTCCTGCTCGATGAATATTGGCGGGCGCAACACCCTGGCGTGCATCAAGGCAATCGACGCTTTCGACGGCGACATCCAGATCAGCCCGCTGCCACACATGCAGGTGGTGAAAGACCTTGTGCCTGACTTGACGCATTTCTACGCACAATACGCTTCCATCAAGCCGTGGATGCAGACCCAGACACCCGCTCCGCCTGACCGCGAACGCCTGCAATCGCCGGAAGACCGCAAGAAGCTGGATGGTCTGTACGAATGCATCCTGTGCGCCAGTTGTTCGACTTCCTGCCCGAGCTATTGGTGGAACAGCGACCGTTACCTCGGCCCGGCTGTGCTGTTGCAAGCCTACCGCTGGGTGGTGGACAGCCGCGATGAAGCGACCGGCGAGCGTCTCGACAACCTCGAAGACCCGTTCCGCCTGTACCGTTGCCATACCATCATGAACTGCACCAACACCTGTCCGAAGGGTTTGAACCCGGCCAAGGCGATTGGTGAGTTGAAAAAGAAAATGATTGAACGACGGTAAGGCTGGGGTATGAGCGAGCTTTCCCGATTAAAAATGCGTTGTCGGCGCGGCATGAAGGAACTGGATGTGATCTTCCAGCATTATCTGGAGATGCATTATCCTGCGGCCAGTGCGGAAGAACGCCACCAGTTGGACGAACTGCTGGACATGCAGGATCCACTTCTGTTCGGCATGATCCTGGGTATGGAGCCAGTTCCTGACGCCTACACCAGCCTGATCGGGAAGCTGAGGAAAGCGTATGACTGATGCCATGCGTCATGAGCGGCTGGTGCGGCTGCGCTGGGCTTGTCGGCGCACCTTGCAGGCACTCGACCAGCCCTTGGGGGAATTCCTGGACGAGTGCTACGACGGACTGGAAATGGGCGAGCAGTTTGCTTTCGAGCGGCTCCTGAACTGCAAGGATCAGGACATCCTCGATTGGCTGATTGGCAACCGCCAACCTGTGGACTTGAGCATCCACGCTATTGTTGGCAAAGTACGTGAGCATAATGACAGCAAACCGGAGGATGGGACAGTATGAGCAAACTGATTGAGCTAAGCCCCAAAGCGGCTTACGCATACTTGCAAGAAACCCCCAACAGCCTGTTGGTGGACATCCGTTCTTCCATGGAATACCTGTTCGTCGGCCACCCGGTCGGCGCGGTACACATCGCCTGGATTGACGAACCCGACTGGGACATCAACCCCGATTTCATCCCTGACATCCAACGCACAACCGAGAGCCGTTTCAAAGGTGTTGATGCCCGCAAGGATGCCTCCATCCTGCTGATCTGCCGCAGCGGCAAACGTTCGCAGGAAGCCGGGGCGGCCTTACTGGCAGCCGGTTTCGAGAAAGTGCTGGATGTCAACGAAGGCTTTGAAGGCGACCGCGACGAAAACCACCAGCGCGGTACGCTGGGTGGCTGGCGGTTTCATGGTTTGCCGTGGGAGCAGTGCTGAAAGCCCATCAGGTTTCACTTTCCAACAACTGACAACACCCGCATTTCGCAATTCGTCAGGACGTTTCACCGTCAAGCTCTGCCGCAGTCACCAGCCGATAACTGGTGCTGCGGCCTCCGCCTGCGTTCTGGACGAAAAGCCCCCATTCCAGCAAACTGCGGATGTCACGCAGCGCCGTATCCCCGGAACATTTGGCAATCGTGGTGTATTTGGATGTATTCATGTACCCCTGAAAACCATCCAACATCCGATTCAAGATTAACCGCTGGCGTTCATTGACAGGAAATGGGCTTGCCTGCTCCCAAATCCGTGCTTTGTGCAATACCGCCTCCAGTGAAGCTTCCGCACTGAGCAGCGCCCGTCCCAAACAATCCAGAAACCAGTGCAGCCACGGTGTAATATCCAGCGAACCACGCTGCTGCCGCTCCAATTCGCTGTAATAAACTTTTCGCTCAGCCTCAATTTGAGCAGACATGCTGTAGAACCGTTGCGGGCTTTCATCCGCCCTCGCCAGCGCCATGTCTGCAATTGCCCGCGCAATCCGCCCGTTACCATCCTCAAACGGATGCAGGGTGATAAACCAGAAATGTGCCAACCCCGCCTTCACTACCGGATCAATACCGTGATCCTCACCAAACCATTGCAGGAAAGCCGCCATTTCGGCAGGGAGCCGATCCGCATCCGGCGCTTCAAAATGGACACGCTCCCGGCCATAAGCACCAGAAACCACCTGCATTGCACCAGCAGATGGCGGACGCCACGCCCCCACCACAATCGGGTACATACCGCTAAACCCCGTCGGAAACAAGGCACAATGCCAAGCACACAAACGTTCTTCGGTCAGAGGTTGCTGGCAGGATTGGGTAGCATCCAGCATGACTGCGACAATCCCCTCAACATAACGGCTGGTTGGCATAACGCCGCCGATGTCCAGCCCCAGCTTACGGGCGATGGAGGAACGCACCTCTTCACGATTGAGGGTTTCACCTTCAATCGCAGACGATTTCACCACATCACTGGTCAGGGTGTTGAGGCTGGCTTCCTGACGCAAAGCAAAGCCCAGCGCCTGCATCCGACCCAGCAACCTTCCTTGCTGGTAGCGTACTTGTGCCAACATCCCACTCAAGGCGGCCTCATCCCAGCGGAAATGAGGCCAATCCGCTTTCTGGTGTATCCACGTCACATTCACCGCTCCTTTTGCGGTGTTTATAGCGCCTATTCACCGCAGAGGCAAGCTACCCCACTCACTCCAGCATACTGCGTAACATCCACGCATTCTTTTCGTGAATCTGCATCCGTTGGGTAAGCAAATCAGCCGTTGGTTCGTCACCTGCTTCATCGACGACCGGGAAAATGCTGCGGGCGGTGCGCACCACTGCTTCCTGACCTTCCACCAGATTGCGGATCATCTCCTGCGCTTTCGGCACACCCTCTTCCTCCTTGATGGAAGACAATTTGCTGTAAGCGGCGTAAGAACCCGGCGCTACATGCCCCAGGGCACGGATGCGTTCTGCAATCAGATCTACCGCCAAGGCCAGCTCGGTGTATTGCGTCTCGAACATGAGGTGCAAGGTGTTGAACATCGGCCCGGTCACATTCCAGTGATAATTATGGGTCTTGAGATACAACGTATAAGTATCAGCCAACAAGCGGGAAAGCCCGTCTGCAATCGCCTGACGTTGTTCTGTTTGAATACCAATGTTGATGTCCATGATAGTGTCTCCGTTGTGTTGCTGTGTGTTGATAGGTTCAGTATAGGGACACTCCATTCCAACGTAAAACAGTATATTTTTATTGATTCATCCTAAAAAACAGAATACAGGATACTGCAAAGGCAAGCTGATTTCTTTACCATAACGCTCCTATCACCCAACACCGGAGAGACCCCATCATGCAACCAACCACCCCACGCATCGGCTGGATCGGCCCCGGCATCATGGGCAAACCGATGTGCAGAAATCTGCTGAAAGCCGGTTTCCCGCTCGCTGTTTACGCCCGCCGCCCGGAATCCGCACAGGAACTCACTGCCCTTGGTGCGGACTTTTACCCCAGCCCTGCCGAACTGGCTGCGCAGGTCGACATTGTGATTTCGATGGTGTCCGACACACCGGACGTGGAAGCGGTATTGCTGGGCAAAGGCGGTGTGATCGAAGGTGGCAAGCCGGGCTTGCTGGTGATCGACATGAGCACCATTTCCCCGGTCAAAACCCGTGAAATCGCCACGCAACTGCTGGAAAAAGACATCCATTTCCTTGACGCACCCGTTTCTGGCGGGGATGTCGGCGCAATTGCCGGAACCCTGACCATTATGGTAGGCGGCAAGGCCGAAGACCTGGAATACGCCCTGCCCGTCCTTTCCGCCATGGGCAAGACCATTACCCATATCGGCGATCACGGCGCGGGGCAAATGAGCAAAGCCTGCAACCAATTGGTCGCGGCGCAAACCGTGATTGCGATCAGCGAAGCCTTTGCCATGGCGCAAGCTGCCGGTGTTGACCCGGCGAAAGTCCGTGCCGCTCTACTGGGTGGTTTCGCCTACTCCAAAGTGCTGGAACTACACGGGCAACGCATCCTCGACAGTAATTACCAGCCCGGCTTCAAGGCGCACCTGCACAACAAGGACATGCACATCGTCACCGACACGCTGGCCACATTCGGCCTCAACCTGCCCGGCACACAACGGGCGGCAGATTACATGCAGGCATTGGTGGATGGGGGGAACGGGGAACTGGATTCCGCTGCACTGGCGTTAATCGTGCAGCAGAATGCCAGCAAGACGGCTTAGCCGTGTGATTTTGCCATCAACTTGAGCATCTTCAGGTTGATGACCATGAAGCGGTACAACTGCCAAATCACCGAGGTACGCATGTAGCGCGTAAAACCGGTCGGGACGGGCGGGTAGTACGCCTGCTGGTAAGGTTCCTTGTTTTTGACTGCCATATAAAATCTCCTGAAAAATCCCTGATTACTTAGTCTGGAAGCAGCGACCAACCCGGACGCAGCTTGGCTTGGTAGATGAACATGTGATGCAGGAAATACTTCATCCAGTGCCCTGCCAAGCCGATTTCACCGAAGGTCAGATCCAGATCACGCCCGTATTCCGGGTATTTATCATAGTCCGGCACAACCGGGTAAACGGTCATGGTAGCCGCAGTCCCCTTGAAAATGTGCGAACCGGTAGACGCTACACACGCCGCGCCCATGGATGCCATAGATGCCGTATGAGTAGGTTTTTCCGCCCCCTTGAGCATGTCGCGGATACTTTGTGCAACTGCTTTCGCCATCGTCGCGGAAGGCATCCCGGTACGTGGCGGAGCCGGGTTGATGGGCGTACCGTTGGCACTTTGCATCGGCTTGCTGATCAGGTGTGGCGGCGCAAAGGCAATCCCCACCGAGAACATGTTGGGGTAGGAAGGTGTCTGGTAAGTCTTCGGCCAGTCTGCCGCACTCCAGTCCTCGAACGGCTTGACGGTATAATCCGCATCCACACGCATGAAGCCGTTCGGGGCAAACAGTTGCGCGGTAATGTCTTCGCCAGCCTTATCAAACGCTTTCAAACCCACACCGGCAAACGGCGGGATCAGCATCGCAAAGTCGAATTCCAGTTCGTGGAACGTGCCATCCAGCAGCTCATAATGGATTTTGCCCTGTTCCACTTTGCTGACGTGGGCGCGGGTAATCCATTCCATATTGCGCTCGACCATCAATGACTCGGAGAACACCTTGCCGTTAGTGATGTAGCCACCGCGCTCAATGTGCACGCCACCCATGCCGAAATCGCCCAGTTCATATTCGTTGCTGAGCCAGATGATCCGCGCCTTGTCACGCACCCCGGCTTCGCGCAGGGTATGGTCAACGTTGTAAATGTATTCAAACGCCGCACCCTGACAGGTACACATGCCGTGCCCCGTGCCAATGACGAAGGTACGCTTTTCACCTGCCTGCATGGCCTCGATGTTTTTCTGCAATTCCTTATTGGCGTGCAGCGCGTGGTCAGCCGTGCAAACGGAAACCGTGTAACCATCCGGCCCCAGACCTTCGGTTGCCCCGAAATTCAGTTTAGGCCCAGTCGCATTGATCAGGTAATCGTAAGTAAGCTGTTCCTGCTGCCCAGCGCGTGCTGCTTCGGTGTATTCCAGCGTAACAAACGGCATCTCAGAATCCGCACTGCCTTGCGGGTGGATGGAAAGCGCTTTCGCCTGCCTGAAATCCACACCCAGTTTTTGATAAATGGGCGGAAGGTCGAACGTCACCTGCTCTTCCGTCATTTGGCCTACACCTACCCAGATATTGGACGGAATCCAGTTCCACTTGGAATTAGGCGATACCACCACGATGTCGTGCTGCTTGCCAACCCACTTGCCCAGATACCGTGCGGCAGTATGCCCGGAAACACCTGCCCCCAGAATCACGATACGTGCCATCGACACTCCTCCTCAATACATACCAAAGAGGTCGATTTTACCGCTATCTGATCACGCTGAATTTGAGAACGCTCAAAATGGACAGCAAGTCATTGCCTGACTTTATGCCGCTAAAAATCTCGCGGAATGCGCAATACCTGCCCCGGATAAATCACGTTGGCATCCGGCACGATATGCTGGTTAGCCTGCTGGATCACTTTCCATTTATTGGAATCACCATCGTAATAATGGCGGGCAATACCTGACAGGGTTTCACCCCGCGCCACGGTATGCTCCCAGAACCCAACATAACCCGGCAGGATCATTGGCCCGAACAGTACTGGCACGATCATGGAAGGCGCTTCCGGCGTATCGCCAATCCCGCCATCATCCACCATGCGTACAAACAGACGATTGAGTTTAAAAGCATGGTTATCAGGAACCGTAATGCTGGTTTGGAACTGACGGATCGACGTTGAGCCAACCATGACCACTGCCGAATATTCATCGTGGCCTTCGCCGACGGAAAGGCTGACCTGCCCTTCAAAACCGACGGCATTGCCACTGATGAGAATGGTGTTGCCAACCAGATCATACGGCTGGGGCTGCTGAATCTGGATATTCATGATGTACCTCCACACACTTAACAGTCGGGATTTTCCTTCCCGTCCTTTAAGTGTAGCCGCTGACCAGCAACCGACCTTATGAAAGATTACCCACCCATTTGTATCCATGGTAATCCCCCCATTTTTAACCGCAACCAAACGTATGGGTTACTGAGCCAGATCATTGGAGAATGGGACAGATCATAATGATCTACCCCGCAAATAGTGGACAGTCTTAAAAGCGAGTATTCTCCCCCGACAGAGAGGTACTCAAATGACCACGACGAAAGCATCCGGCAAGAAAGCCACGTACATCCGGCACAGCCAGGAATACAAGGGCGAAGCCCTGAAGCTGGCAGCAGCCATCGGTGTGACCAAAGCCGCCAGGCAACTGAATTTACACGAATCACAACTGTACCAATGGCGCAAAGACAGTGAACACGCCAAAACGGTGGGTGACCGGGAAGCGGCCTTGGCAGCCGAAAACGTCCGCCTGAAACGTCAACTCGCCCAGCAGGCGGAGGAGTTGTCGATCTTAAAAAATGCGGCGACGTACTTCGCTCAACAACTCAAGCGAGGTACGAATACATGAAAAATCATCGGGTTGAGTATTCCATTGACGGGATGTGTGCGTGTTTTGGTGTCTCACGCAGTGGCTACTATGCGTGGTTACAGCGTAAACCCAGCCAACGCGCCAAACAACGCCAGGCGTTGGATAACCGCGTCAAGGCATTGTTTGAACGGCACCAATGCCGTTACGGTGCCAAGCGTATCTAGCAACAAATCCAGCAGGATGACCAGCAACACTACAACCTGAAAACGGTCGCTGCCAGCCTGCAACGCCAGGGTCTGGTTGCCAGGGCCGTCCGTAAGTTCAAGGCAACCACTAACAGCAAACACAACCTGCCGGTGTTTGATAACCTGTTCAATCAGGACTTTAGTGCAACAGCCCCTAACCAGAAATGGGTCGGCGACATCACCTACCTGTGGACAGACGTCGGTTGGTTATATCTGGCCGTCATCCTTGACCTGTATTCCCGTCAGGTGATTGGCTGGTCAATGTCCGAACGTATGACCGCAGACCTCGTGTGTGATGCGTTGCAAATGGCTGTTTTCAAACGCAAACGCCCAAAAGATGTGATCGTGCATTCCGACCGTGGTAGCCAATACTGCTCCCATGCCTATCGCCAACTGCTGGAAAAGCACCAGTTGCAGGGCAGCATGAGTGCCAAAGGCAACTGCTATGACAATGCGTGTGCCGAAAGCTTTTTCCATTCACTGAAGGTGGAGGCTATCCACGGTGAGCGTTTTGTCACTCGTGAAGCCATGCGCCAAACCGTGTTTGAATACATCGAAACCGACTACAATCGGCTTCGGCTACACTCTGCCAATCATTACCGGAGTCCGGTAAACTTTGAGGCGGATTTTTACCAAACTCTCGCTTCTTGATGTGTCCAGTTTTGGTGGGGTAGATCAGTGGCCATGTCGCCCATGGCTTCGGACACTGAGCCACTCGCTTGGGTTTGGGTGCTGCGGGTGCTGCTGCTGGATTTGCCGTAGTTGATGCCAAGGAAGGACTTTTTGGTCTGCTGGTCGTGCTGGACGATGTGTTTGTCTTCGGCGGCGAGGATGTTGAGTTGCCCGCCGATGGTGATGTCGAGGTTGCTGCCGGATTTGAGGTTGGAGCCGACGAGCGTGGTGTCGTTGCCTGCTTCGAGGGATACGCCGCCTTTGCCGCTTAAGCTGCTGGCGGTGTGGGTGAGGTGTTCCTCGAAGTGGTCGGTGGTGGTGGTGGTCTTTTTGCCATACCACTTCTTCTTGGTTTCTGAGCGGTGGTATTCGTGGCTTTGGTAGTTTTCTCCGGCTTCGACGTTAAGGTCGTTGCCTGCGCTGCTGAAACTGGCAAGCACAGGTTGGATTGCCAGTTGAAGTGATAGCAAGAAAATCAGACAAATACGGAAAATGCTTGGTTTCATTAACACAACTTACGTATCAACGTGATGATCAAATGAAACACGACAGTTAGGAATATTGCTGCTTATACATTGTCATATCTTCCTTCTTTTTTATTAGTTCAAAAATATTCTCTCTGGATAAATCCACGGGACTTCCAGTCAGGAATGATAAAAAATACATATTGTCAATCATTTCATCCTTATAACCACAATTGTTTTTTTCCTTGCCACTTAAAAAATCGCAAAAACAACTTCTATGATTTAAAAAATACATATCACTGATACCAATGCCGTATTCTGATATATAATTATTATTATCCGAATAAACATCCATCATGCGATTTAGCCAATTTTTTGCAAACAAGTAGGCTTCATCACGAGATGTAACACGAAATAAATCGTAGACAAAACACAAATTACCTTCAAATTCAGGCGCGATCCCTTTCTCTAGTTGCGCGAGAAACTTATCACGAAGCATTTCTGGATGATGTTTCTCTTTTTTATAATATTCATCAAGAAACCATCTTACCAAAAGAAAGCGACCTATAATAAACATAGGCTTAACATCCAATTTTTCCAAGCTAATCATTTAAACCTCTTATTGAACTTTCTATTTTCTCACGAAATTTATTAATTACATTTAAGTTATTTGGTGATGGCGAACGATTCATTTCGTGCCCCAATGGATCAGCGATTACAACCCGACCATCATTTGCAACCAAAAATTGCAGATCATTGACCCAAATATTTTTTTCCTTCATGGTTTTCTCTATGTGATTCAAATCATCAAGGCTTCGTTGATTAAGCATTGATGAATTTGCCCTATTCTTGACAATATCTTTTGATCCAACAGAAAAGCTATCCATCACCAAGGCAGGCTCTCCTTTTACATAGACCAGTTGGGCATTTACTGTAGGGAGACCCAAGGATTTTAATTCATCCAATGTTTTCCATTCTTTTATCAAATCATCTGTCGCCGTATCAGGGTTGTAAAACCTAGAGTCTTTCCGAATAAATGCAATAACCTTATCATCACCATAAGAGTATACATTTTTGAAGCCACCAGAGCCTAATTTTGCTCCTATCTTTTTTATGTCATTAGCGGTGAGGCGCGTAATAGCATCCCCCGCCTCATCTGCCATATTCTTGACAGCATTCTTCCCCAGCCCCTTGACCGGATTGTAATCGCTGATGGTGTTGGCGATGTCGAAGATGCCAAGCAGGGCGGCAAACTCATCGGCGTTGCTGTCGCCGTAGATTTTTTCCATTTCCAGCGGGTCAAGCCCCGGCAGGCCACCGATAACAGCGGCAAGGCTGGTTTTTACGCCCAGCAGGTCTTGCTTGGCTTTGAGATAGGCTTCTTCTGCGGCCTTTTTTGCCTCTTCACTGAGGTCGGCGTTTTTGAGGTCTGCCAGTTTCTGGTCGAGTTGTTCGATCAGGCCATCAATGTATTTCTGCGGGTTGGCCTTGATGTCGTCGAGCAGCCCTTTCGCTTCACCTGTGAGGTCATCAAGGTATTTCTTGATCTCTTCCTGGTTGGAGCCGGTACGTACACTTTGCGGGACGGCACTGGCGAGGAAGCTGGCATTTTGCAGGGCATAGTTGTTGAACACGCCGGAACGGAAGTAGTCGGCATCCTGGGTGAAGGCAGAGCGGGGGATGGCATTGTCATCCGTGAAGCTGCCTTCACTGCTGCTGGCCAGTTGCTGGAGGAAGGCGGCGGCTTGCGGGTCGTTGCTGTTGATGCCCAGCAACACTTTCCATTGGAAGTCAACGGTGCGCAGGGCTTGTTGGGTGAGGCGGGCGAGGGCGACCTCCTCGCTGATACCCATCTTTTCAGCAAATTCCTTGGCTTTTTTCTTGATCAGGTCAATCTCGACTTGATGCAACTGTCGGTTGAATTTATCCGCAATCGTGCCGACATTGGCGGCGAGGTTGACATCCTTGCCCATGAGGGTGGCAGCGATGGCTGCGGTGAGGGTGGCGGCTTTTTCGGAGTTGTATTGTTCCCCGGCGATGCTGCCGACCAGCCCGCCGATTGCGCCACTTTCACAGTCACCGTTGGCGGCTGCGCCTGCGGCACAGCCTAGGGCGGCGTGGGCGATCTTGTGGGCGAGGTAGCCTTGTTGCCCTGAACCAAGCAAATCACCGACCTTTTGCGCACCGAGTTGGTTGAGGGTGTCGATGGCGGCGGTTTTGAGGGCGGTTTTGAGCTTGTCGTCAAAGTCACCGCCTTCGATGGCGGTGCTGACGGTTGCACCGACCAGCCCGTTGAGTGCCTTTTGCTGGAACTGTTGGGCAAGGCTGAGTTTGGCGGGGTCGCCTGCGAGGTGGAAGGTGCTGCCGAGTTTGCTGCTTAAGCCAGCAGTGACCATGCTGGTGGCGAGGCTTTTGAGGTTGTCGCTGCTGCCAAGCTGCTTGAGGGTTTTGCCGAGGTCGCCTTTGTTGTTGATGAGGGTGACGGCGGCTTGTTGGCTTAGGGTAGTGAACCCGGCATTGAGGGCACTTTGCAGCGCGGCGTTTTGGATTTGGGTGTTGAAGGCAGTGCCAAACAGGTTTGCGCCCATGCCGTTGGTTGCCATTGCGACGGCAATGGAGATGAGG
>JBBIHI010000007.1:0-28257 GCA_037447095.1 Thiotrichaceae bacterium | reverse complement strand
TGAAGCTAACATCGAAGCAATGAGAGTACAAAAAGCAATCATAATAACCCTTAAGTATTTGATTTATAAGTGGTCAATTTATCACCTTGAAAGCCCTACGGCAGAGCGCTCAAGTATCACCGCAAAATTATGTGGGTACCATTCTTAACCGAGTTAATGCACCAGAAGGCTTTTACGATGATTACGTTGGAAGACTGTTTGATCTGGATGGCAAAATCATCTTGTTCAACCTTGCACATGACCGTCATTTATCGACCCAGCAAATACTGGAACAATCCGTTGCATATTACACGCCTGACCAGCACCCTGAACTGAGCAATGACAAACGCCACATGTGTTTTGGCGGACCACTACCTGATAAATGGCATTTACGTTGCTTGGCATTAAACTGAACCTGCATGATACACCCCATCCTCACTCGCCACCATCCCCAACCCCACCAGCGCATCCACCACCGGCTGTACGCCTTTGATAGGCTTGCGCTTGAACCGATCCGCCAGCGTTTCCGCCGTCTGCGGGGCAAGTTGCAGCAGTTCGCGCACGATCCTGATCTGCTCGGGAAGCCTTTCGGCCAGTTGAGTTTGCCGGTGGAAGCGGTGACAGGGGCGGTCGGCGTGTGCCGGGTCAGGCTTGCCCACCCCCAGCAATTCGCACAATTCACCGAGGAACAACTGGAAGTTGGATTTCTCCGTGCCGTCGCGGTTACGCCAGCGGGCAATGAAATTGTCGGCAGCAGTGGACGTGGTGGTCATCGGTTCCCTGTTTTTTGTACTGGATGAATACAGGAAATGTAACCCTGCTACAGACCAGAATCAAACTGCACGGTTTCACCCGCCTTGATTTCCCGCCCCTCACTGGCAACCAGCGGCTCACCCGCCGGGTTAAGGTGGCATCAAGGAACATCCATCCGTCACCCCTTTGTAACAATACTGTCATATTTGCCGCATAGAATCGGCGTCGCTATCATGCAACCTTACCTGACATCCCGATCTGGAGTATTCATGAGCACCCTGGGTATCCTGCTAACACTGGCACTGCTGGCGGCCTTCAGCTTTTATATAGGCCGCAAACGCTCGCTGGCACTGGCCAAGCCGTTGAAACGGGGTGGCAACAACCTGCATTCCCTGCCCGGTTACTACGGTTATCTGGTGGCCGTCTGGTGCGGCATCCCTGCCCTGCTGGTGTTCCTGGTGTGGTCAGTATTTTCCAGCCACATCACCACCCAGATGACCATTGCCCACCTGCCAGCGGAAATGCAAAGCCAGTCCGCTGCGGAACTCAGCCTGATCAGCAACCGCATCCATAATCTGGTGGAAAGCGGCGCAAGCAGCAGCACCGATCCGGTCATGCAGGCAGCGGCAAACGAATACAGCCGTCTGGAAACCATCAGCCGCATGGCAAAAACGGTAGTTGTGCTGGTACTGGCCATTGCCGGGGCTGTGGTGGGGCTGCGCTTCATCAAGCCGGAAACCCGCGCCCGTAATCAGGTGGAAAGGGTGATCCAGTACGCCATGATATTGTGCGCCGCACTGGCCATCCTGACCACTGTGGGCATTATCCTGTCGGTGCTGTTTGAATCCATCCGCTTTTTCGGGCATGTGCCGGTCATAGACTTCCTGTTTGGCACACACTGGAGCCCGCAAATCGCCATCCGTGCCGATCAGGTTGGCGGCTCCGGCTCGTTCGGTGCCATCCCGCTGTTTATGGGCACTTTGCTGATTTCCGTCATCGCCCTGACCATTGCCGTGCCACTGGGGCTGATGTCAGCCATTTACCTGTCTGAGTACGCCAATGCCACCATCCGCGCCTATGTCAAACCTGCGCTGGAAATCCTGGCGGGTATCCCGACCGTGGTTTACGGCTTTTTTGCCGCGCTGACCGTTGCCCCGTTCATCCGCAATCTGGGGGAAATGGCGGGCTTGAACGTGGCCTCCGAAAGTGCCCTTGCCGCCGGGTTGGTCATGGGCGTGATGATTATCCCGTTCATGTCTTCCCTGTCGGATGACGTGATCAATGCCGTACCGCAAGCCATGCGTGACGGCTCTTACGGGATGGGCGCAACCAAGTCCGAAACCATCAAGCAGGTCGTATTGCCTGCGGCCTTGCCGGGCATTGTCGGTGCTTTCCTGCTGGCCGCTTCCCGCGCTATCGGTGAAACCATGATCGTGGTGATGGCGGCTGGCCTGTCCGCCAACCTGACCATCAATCCGCTGGAAGCCGTGACCACCGTCACCGTGCAAATCGTCACCCTGTTGACCGGCGACCAGGAATTCGACAGTGCCAAAACGCTGGCCGCCTTTGCGCTGGGTCTGGCGCTGTTTGTCACCACCTTACTTCTCAACATCCTTGCGCTGCATATCGTGCGCAAATACCGTGAACAGTACGAATAAGCAGGAGCCTGTATGAGCGCCATTACCGATAAAGTCCGTGCCAGCCTCGGCAAACGCTACGCGCGGGAAAAACGCTTCCGGGCTTACGGGGTGATTTCCATTACCCTGAGCCTGCTGTTCCTCGCCTTGCTGATGGTCAATATTTTCAGCCGTGGCCTGCCCGCCTTTACCAGCACCTACATCAAGCTGGATGTGGTGCTGGACGCGCAAACCCTCGGCGTTACCGCAACTGACCCGGTGGAAAAACTGCGTGCAGCCGATTACAGCAGTGTCGTCACCAACAGCCTGAAAACCCTGTTCCCCGGCGTGGAAGACCGCAAACAGAAAAAGGCCCTGAAATCACTGGTCAGCGGCGATGCGCCGTATGAACTGCAACACATGGTGCTGGACAACCCATCCCTGATCGGCACCACCCAGTCGGTCTGGCTGCTGGCGGACGATGAAATTGATATGTACCAGAAAGGCCATGTTGACCGTAACGCGCCGGAAGCGGATCGCCGCATCAAGGATTTCCAGTTGGCATGGCTGGACAAGCTGGAAGCGGATGGGCGGATCAAACGTAAATTCAACACCATCTTCTTTACCCGTGGTGACTCACGTGAGCCGGAACAGGCCGGTATCCTCAGCGCCCTGACCGGCTCCCTGTTCACCATGACCATGACCCTGATGTTCGCCTTCCCGATTGGCGTGATGGCGGCGATTTATCTGGAAGAGTTTGCACCGAAAAACAATATCTTCGTCGATTTCATCGAGGTCAATATCAACAATCTGGCAGCCGTACCGTCGATCATCTTCGGTTTGCTGGGTCTGGCGATTTTCATCCAGATGTTTGGGATGCCGCGCTCCTCGCCACTGGTGGGCAGCTTCGTGCTGACCCTGCTGATTTTGCCGACCATCATCATTGCCAGCCGTGCGGCTCTGAAATCAGTCCCGCCTTCCATCCGTGAAGCAGCTTTGGGCATCGGCGCATCCAGAACCCAGGCGGTATTCCACCATGTCGTACCGCTGGCGATGCCCGGCATCCTGACCGGCACAATTATCGGCATGGCGCACGCGGTCGGTGAATCCGCCCCGCTGCTGATGGTCGGCATGGTGGCTTTCATCGTCGATGTGCCTCACACCATTACCGACCCTGCGACTATCCTGCCGGTACAAATCTACCTGTGGGCGGACAGCCCGGAACGCGCATTCACCGAACGCACGTCTGCCGCCATTATTATCCTGCTGGCCTTCATGGTTACGATGAACATGCTGGCAATCGTATTGCGTAAACAATTTGAGAGACGTTGGTGATCCCCATGACAGAAGCCGTCCTGAATATGACCGAGGCCAACGCGCCCCCGTCCCGCGAATCCGCCGCTGGCAAACGTGAGGAATTCGCCCACGAAATCAGTAACACCGTTGGCCGCCCCCTGCTCAGCGATGCAGCCACCAAGTTCCGCTGCCGGGATGTGGATGTGTTTTACGCAGGTGACAAGCAAGCCATCTTCAATGTCAGCATGGACATCGGGCGCAACGAAGTCATTGCCATGATCGGCCCCTCCGGCTGCGGTAAATCGACTTTCCTGCGCTGCCTGAACCGCATGAATGACACCATCCCCGGCTGCCGTGTAACGGGTGACATCCATCTGGACAGTGAAGACATCCACGCCAGGGCGCAAGACCCGGTGCTGCTGCGGGCGCGGGTGGGCATGGTTTTCCAGAAACCGAACCCGTTCCCCAAATCCATCTACGACAACGTGGCCTACGGCCCACGCCTGCACGGTCTGGCGGCCAACCGTGCGGAACTGGATGACATTGTGGAAGACAGCCTGACCAAGGCCGGGTTGTTCAACGAGGTCAAGGATCGCCTGAGCGCCCCTGGCACCGGCCTTTCCGGCGGCCAGCAACAACGCCTGTGCATCGCCCGCACCATCGCGGTCAGCCCGGAAGTCATCCTGATGGATGAACCGACATCCGCACTTGACCCGATTGCCACCGCCACCATTGAAGAGCTGATTGACGAACTTCGCCAGAGTTTTACAATCTGTATTGTTACGCACTCAATGCAGCAGGCTGCGCGTATTTCGCAGCGCACTGCGTATTTCCACCTGGGCAAACTGGTTGAAGTGAATGATACAAAAACAGTCTTTACCAACCCGCAGCACCAGTTAACTGAAAACTACATTACAGGCCGCTTCGGCTAAGGGCGGCATGGGGTATGGAAATGAACACCACGCAACACACATCGCAACAATACAACCACGAGCTGGAAAATGCCCGCAGCCGCCTGATGACCATGGGCGGCCTGGTCGAAGCACAAGTGGACAATGCCATCAAGGCACTGCTGGAAGGCGACTCGGCACTGGGTGAAAAGGTTGCCTTTTCCGACTACGAAATCAACACACTGGAAGTCGCCATCGACGAACAGTGCGCGGAAATCATTGCCCGCCGCCAGCCTGCGGCCAGCGACCTGCGCCTGCTGATCACCATTATCAAGGTCATTACCGACCTCGAACGGATTGGTGACGAAGCCGAAAAAGTCGGGCGTTATGCGGTGGAAATGCCGGAAACGGCCACTTCCGGGGAGTTGCACCGTTCGCTGCGCCACCTCGGTGAGCACGTCAAGGCCATGTTGCGTGACACGCTGGATGCCCTGGCCCGCATGGATGTGAAACTGGCCATGCAGGTGGTGGACAAGGATCAGCAGGTTGACGCGGAATTCGACGCCGTTTCCCGCCAGTTGTTCACCCGGATGCTGGAAGACCCACGCAACATCAAGGACAGCCTCAGCGTCACCTGGTGCGCCCGTTCGCTGGAACGCATCGGCGACCACTGCAAGAACATCTGCGAATACGTGATTTATCTGGTCAAGGGCAAGGATGTGCGCCATACCAACCTGGAAAAGGTACGCAGCGAAATCCTGTCCAACAACTAAAGCCCATGCATGAAAAAACGCATCCTGTGCATTGAGGATGAGGCTTCCATCCGCTCCATGATCCGTTTCTCGCTGGAACGGGAAGGCTATGTGGTGGAAGAAGCCCCCGATGCACGCACCGCCCGTACCCTGGCAGCGGAACAGACACCCGATTTGTTGCTGGTGGACTGGATGCTGCCGGACGTATCCGGGCCTGAGCTGATCCGCCGCTTCCGGCGTGACCCGCTGACTGCCGATGTGCCCATCATCATGCTCACCGCCAAAGCCGAGGAAGAGGACATGATCCACGGCCTGGATGCCGGGGCGGATGATTACCTCAACAAACCCGTTTCCCTCAAGGCATTAAGCGCCCGCATCAAGGCACTGCTGCGCCGTTCCGAAGGTTTTGGGGAACAGCGCATCATTCAGGTGGGCCGCCTGCAACTCAACCAGGATGCCCACCAGTTGCGCATCGGCGGGGAACCCGTCCATCTGGGAACCACCGAATACCGGCTACTTGAGTTTTTCATACAGCACCCGGATAAGGTATATTCCCGTGCGCAACTGCTGGATTTTGTCTGGGGACAAAACACTTTTATCGAAGAACGCACCGTCGATGTGCACGTTTTGCGTTTGCGCAAGACACTCAAGGCACATTCTGCGGATAATGTCGTCCAGACTATCCGGGGGGCAGGCTACCTCTTTAGTACCGCTGAAGCATCGGGGGATTAATGGTCACAGATTACTGGAGCGTGGAACTTTACCGTTTCGGTCTGGTTATTGGCTGTGGTTTATTGGTGGCATGGGCAACACCGTTCCCCATGCTGGTCATGCTGCTGGTACTGGTTGCCTACCTGTTATGGATGCTTTATAAGCTTTACCAGCTCCAGAAATGGCTGACCAGTGGCTACAAGCCTGCCGACATCCCCGACAGTGACGGGATGTGGGAGCAAATTGCCTACCTGTTCCACCGTGCGCAGCAAAAAAGTGCCGAGCGCAAACGCAAGCAACAGGAAGTCCTGCTGCGTTTCAACCATATCCTGTCTGTCCTGCCGGATGCAGCCATCCTGCTGGATGCTGAAAACCACATCGAGTGGGCCAACAAATCCGCCGACAAGCTGCTCGGTATCAGCAATGCTGACGACCGGGGGCAACGCATTGAAAACCTGTTGCGCAACCCCGACCTGCAAAGCCTGTTGCAGGAAGACTCCACCCGCAAGGTCACGTTTACCTCACCGCGCAACGGCAATATCACCCTGCGGGCAAGTATCCTGCCCCTGCAAGGCGGCTCGCGCGTCCTGAGCGTGCGCGACATCAGCGAAGGCACGCAATTGCAGAAAACCCGCAAGGCTTTCATCGCCAATGCCTCACATGAGCTGCGTACCCCGCTGACCGTCTTGCTCGGTTACATGGAACTGTTTGAACACGACCCCGAATTGCCACCGCATTTTTTGCCGCCCTTGCAGCAGTCCCGCGAACAGGCCAACCGTATGCAGCAGATCATCAATGACATGCTCTCGCTGTCGCGTCTGGAAAGCCAGGAAACTACCCCGCTGATGGGTAACAAGGTTGACGTACCGACCATGCTGGACAGCAGCATCCGCTCCATCCGCGACACACTCGCCAGTGACCATACAATTGAAAGCATCGTCGAGCCTGACTTGTGCGTATGCGGTTCGGAAAAGGACATCAGCAGCGTCGTCACCAACCTGTTGGCCAATGCGGTCAGGCATACCCCGCCCGGAACCCGCATCCAGGTGCGCTGGTTCAACAATGAAGACAGCAAGGCTTGCCTGGAAGTGGAAGACAATGGCCCCGGCATTCCCGAACAGCACATCCCGCACCTCACCGAACGCTTTTACCGGGTCGATGCCGGGCGTTCACGCGCCAGCGGCGGCACCGGGCTGGGCCTTGCCATCGTCAAGCATGTCATGCAATGGCACGGCGGCAACCTGAACATTACCAGCAAACCCGGCAAGACCGTGTTCCGCGCCTGCTTCCCGGCGGAACGGGTGCTGGATTAACGCGCTACAGGGCTTCCTAGCGCTTGCCGAACATTGCCCACGCGGCCACCACAAACGTTGACAGGAAAGACACCAGCGCCCAGTTGGCCAGTGACAAACCGAGAATGACCAGCTCTTCATCTTCGCACAGACCCGTGACTGCAAACAGCCGGGGAATATGGTCGCTCAGGAAATACACCAGTTGCTCAATCAGGTTGGGCTGGCTGCCAGCGCAGGAGGCAGCACCGGGCGGTTGCAACTGCAACCAGGTCTGGTAGGCTGCCGTGCCGGTTCCTGTACCGGCCAACAGCAGGATCAGGCCACCCCACACGATTTCCCCAATCCCCGTCACGGCCAGCAACCCAGCCAGACCAATCAGCATGAACAGCAAGCGCTGGAAAATACACAGGTAGCAGGGGTGCAAATCCAGCCACGCAGTCAGGATCAGGCTGCCTACTGCCAGCCCCATGGCTCCTACACCAATCGCCAGCCAGCGGGTTTTGTGGGTTATGGTCAACATTTGAAGCTCCTTGTATCCATACTTGTTGTGTTACATCACGTTACAGTTCACCAGTGTAGGCCGGGAAGCGTGATCAGGCTGTGACGTAAGGCAAGGGCGCGGTTTATTTTTCACAGAGCTTCCCACCCAAGAATAATCACTGAAAATGTCAGCATTCCCCTGATCATAAAACATGCTATTCTCGGATCAGCAAATCCTCGGGGTGTCACATGCAGCAATTTATCGGACGGGAAAACTGGCTGACTCGGTTTCAGGATTATCTCTATCAGGATGCAGGCATCATCTGGCGTATCACCGGGCAACCCGGTATTGGCAAAAGCACTTTGCTACGCCGCTTTGAACATGCCTGCGAAGAAGCCAAACGCCCGAATGTGTGGCTGGATATGGAAGGTTTCGCCCCTGCGCATGGGCTGGATGTGCTGGCGACCATGGCGGGTTCCGCCCATTTCTTTGATACCGAAAAAGCCAATAAAACCCTGAAAGAAAAAGTCGGCGAAGGCTTCAAGACTGTCGGTGACGGTCTGGTCGGCGTGCTGGAGCTGGGCAAGGATTTGATTCCGGGCGGTGGTTTGCTCGCGGGCGGGGCAAAGGTACTGGTTGGGCTGGGTGCTGGCGTGGCTGGCAAGGCCGCGCTGATCAGCGAAAATGAAGCCGCCGCACATCCTGAACTCTACCTGCTGAATGCCTTGGCTGCCGCCGGAACCCATGGCAAACAGCCGGTTTGTCTGGTGGACACCTATGAGCATGTTTTGCGTTCCGACCTGAAAATCAAAAGCCGTTTGATGCTGGGTTACGGGCAGGCTCGGGAAGGTCAGGAAAAAGAAATGTTGCTGTCCGCATGGCTGGCTGATGTCTTTGAATATCTGAAGGATAAAGGCTGGAGGATTGTGATGGCCGGGCGTTCCATTCCGCGCAGCGAGTTGAAAGATAACCTGCCGCGTTTTTCCCGCGAAGAAATCCTTGCAGCGGCTGCCGACCGCCCTGCCTTGCGGGAATATCTTGCTACCCAGGAAGACGCCATTGCCGAGGTGCTTTCCACACTGTCGTTTGAAGGCAATCCGCTGTGGTTGCAGGTCGCCATGAACCTGCTGGAAAACCTGCTGGCGGAAGGCAAAGATCTCGCACAACTGGCGCAGCAACCGGAGTACCTGCAAACCTGCTTTGAGGAGGAAGACCCGTTTGATCTGGGTGCGTATGACGGTATCGAGCATGGGCGTTGCAAACTGACCCTGATCAACACCATGACCCGCCATATCAATGGCCTGGAAGATCAGGCATGGAAAATTGCCTTGCCGCGCGTGCTGGACAAGGGCATCGTCCTGCAATTGTTTGAGCCGCAACAGGCTCGTGCCATCCTGCACAACTTCACCATTGCCGGGGTATTCCGCGATAGCGGCCAGCAGTTTACTTTGCATGAGGAAATCCGCGATTTGCTGCTGGTGTATGCCCGGAGCAAGGGCTGGCTGGAAACGGAGGAAACGCGGGCGCTGCATGGCAGGTTGTGGGATTACCTGCACCAAATTTATAAAAAAGTTGGTACTGACTATCCATCGATCTGGGTACTCGAAGCCATTTACCACCGTATTATGTCAGGTATGGATTTGATTGAAAAAGAGGTTGATCCTAAAACATTTTGGTGGGAATTAGGCGGAGCCACTAATATTTCGTTACAACGAAAGTGGGAAATAACCAGTAATTTATCCAATCTGAATAAGCTTGAATTTGAACAACTACGTAAAGACTTAGCTCTAGGGCTTTCAAGGTGATAAATTGACCACTTATAAATCAAATACTTAAGGGTTATTATGATTGCTTTTTGTACTCTCATTGCTTCGATGTTAGCTTCACATGAAGGTATGACTCGCAGCTAAAACCAAGAAATCAGGCATTTGCAGAGGTCAAATGGTGGTGATCAATTCTTCACCTTGAAAGCCCTAGACTTAGCTCTTGAGAAGCAACGGTTACACCAGTTATTAGGAATGGCAACGGTAAGCAAGTTGCACAAAGATATGTGTGATGCAGTACTTACATCACTTTGGGATGTTTCCTACTGGCGAAAGCGTGTGACCGATTATGGATTAGCTAGTGATTACTATATTTTACAGGAATTGCAATCTGAACCCCATCAAAGAATCCAAACCATTGATCAAATGTTGGTTATCCATAGTAACTCGGATGATTCTGAAACACAGGAGTGGTGTACGATGGCACTGCTCAACAAAGGCTTTATTCTGGGACGCTTGAATAATCCAAAAGGTGCAGAAGAAATATATGAACAAATATCGCTGTGTCTTGAAGAATCGACATTAGATAATAAAATTTTACGTGTAGAAAAAACTTTCGATAAAGCGAGTATATTAGATGCTACAAGATATCGAATGGCTGAAGTTGTAGTAGATTATCAGATGTATCAAAAAAATAGAATAGCTCAGAACAAGAAGCAAATAGCTCAGAACAAGAAGCAAATAGCTCAGAACAAGAAGCAAATAGCTCAGCTAAAGAAACAATATGACATCTTTATAGAATTAGTGGCTATTTTTGAGTCTGGAGAAGAAAACAATATTAACAAAAATCAATTAGTATTTACTACTTTTCAGCTATGGCTGGATGGTATGGATGAGGTATTAGAGTATCTATTGTCATTTATCAAGAATCTTTTTGACCATGAGACCAAGTTTGATTGGAACGGGGATGACATCCGCCCGCTGGTGGACAAACTCCCCGAACCGCGCAAAACCCAGGCCGAATGCTTTATCGCTTTCTTTGAACAACATCACGACATTTCGACCCTGAAAACTTGTCTCCAGGCATCGACAGAATGGCCGAAAGGTTATTTTGACCAGTTTGGTTCATGGGAAGGTGAGCCACTTCAACGCCCCGAACAAAACCCATAACCTCAGATACTGTTTGAAATACCAGACCATTTTCTTGCCCATCGTAAAATAGTTTTGCTTTTTTTACGATCCATCGCAAAATGGTTAAGAAAACAGGATGGTGAAATCATGCCCAAACAAAGCGAATACCTAACCTACCTGCTCGAACTCCTCGCCCCGCTCGGGCAGGTCACATCCCGCGCCATGTTCGGCGGTTACAGCATTTACCACGATGATGTGACTTTCGGCATCGTGGTGGATGAAACCCTGTACTTCAAAGTCACCGCAGACAATCAGGCTGACTACGAGCAGGCGGGCAGCCAGCCTTTCAGCTACAGCAAGAAAGATGGCACGGTGGCGGTCATGTCGTACTGGACAGTTCCCGCCGACCTGCTGGAAGACCAGGATCAATTACTGGTGTGGGCACGCAAAGCGTATGACACTGCGCTCAAACACAAAGCACCGCCCAAGCGCAGCAAGAAACCCAAGGCATGAAGTTTATCCCGATATTAGCAGGGCACATTGAGTTGCCATGCAATGTTCAGAGTCAATGACCACAATTTAATCTTCTCGCGCACCAATAAAAAAGGGAGCACCGAAGCACTCCCTCAATTCACTTATCCATTATTATTGGAGGAAGATCGTTTTAATTATTTCAGATCATCCGCAGTCAGAGGCTTCAGGTCAGCAGCGATCTTGGCAGAAGCTTCGCGCTGGTCTTTTGGCAGAGGGATCAGACCTTTTTCAGCCAAGTAACCGTCATCGCCCCAGGCTGCATCGCTGGTGAACTCGGCGATGTATTCCTTGATGCCTTTCACCTGGTCAACGTGAGAGTTTTTCACGTAGAAGAACAGTGGGCGGGAAACAGGGTAGCTGCCGTCAGCGATGGTGTCGAAGGTAGGGGCAATGCCGTCAACCTTGGAGCCTTTCACCTTGTCAGCATTCTGGTCGATGTAGCTGAAACCGAAAATGCCCAGTGCAGTCGGGTTGGCTTCCAGCTTCTGTACGATCAGGTTGTCATTTTCGCCCGCTTCGATGTAAGCGCCATCTTCACGCAGGGTTTGGCAAGCTGCCTTGTACTCTTTGTCCTTGGCTTCGGCTTCGTCTTTCTTGCCAGCGTCTTTCAGGGACTTGGCTTCGGCTTCCATCGCGTCGATAACGGCAACGCCTTTACAGCCTTTGTCCATGACCAGTTCGCCGAAAGCGTCACGGGTACCGGAGGTTGGTGGCGGGCCCATGACTTCGATTTTCGCGTCAGGCAGGCTAGGGTTAACGTCTTTCCAGGTCTTGTTAGGGTTGGCAACCAGCTCACCCTTGTCGTTTGGAACCTGCTTGGCCAGCGCCATGAACATGTCCTTGGCCGTAAGGTTGAACTCAGGCGCAGCCTTGACGTTGGCAATGGCGATACCGTCGAAACCGATCTTGATTTCAGTTACTGCGTCAACGCCGTTCTTTTTGCAAGTTTCCAGTTCGCTGCCTTTCATGCGGCGGGAAGCGTTGGTGATGTCTGGAGTGTCAACGCCAGCGCCACCACAGAACAGCTTGAAACCACCACCAGAACCGGTAGATTCAACTTTGGGGGCAGGGCTGCCGGTTTTCTTGCTGAACTGTTCAGCAACGGTAGTAGAGAATGGGTAAACGGTGGAAGAACCAACGATCTCGATGTTGTCACGCGCTTGAGCAGCGGTAGCAGACACTGCCAGCGTAGCGGCAATAACCAGGGCAAGTTTCTTCATGTGTAATCACTCCAGGGTTTTTAAAGTAAACGTTGTTCAACAATCAGATTGAAACTGCGCATACTGTAAAAGCTGAATATGACAACTCTGTGACACATTCGGAGAGATTTGCATAAACGCTCACTCGTGCCGCAACGCCTCAATCGGATCAAGCCGCGCTGCCCGCTTGGCTGGCATATACCCGAACAGGATGCCGATCCCTGCCGAAAACACGAATGACAGCAGGTTGATGCTGGCGTTGAAAGTGTAAGGCACCTGCATCACTTTCGACAGCAGGACTGAAGCCCCTGTCGCCAATGCAATCCCGATCAGGCCACCCAAGGCCGCCAGCACCACCGCCTCGATCAGGAACTGCATCAGCACTTCGCTTTCCAGCGCCCCGATCGCCAGACGGATGCCGATTTCACGGGTACGCTCGGTGACGGACACCAGCATGATATTCATGATGCCGATCCCGCCCACCAGCAGGCTCACCGAGGCCACCGCCCCCAGCAGGGTAGTCATGACCTGGGTCGTGCCGGAAAGGGCATCCGCAATCTGGCGCGTGTCCTGCACGTTGAAATTGTCGTCGCTGCCCTCCGCGATATGGCGGCGTTCACGCAACAGGGTCGTCAGGTCACTTTTCACCTGGTCGATATTGTTTGCATCCTGGACGGAAACCTGGATGCTGCCAATATCCTGATTCCCCGACAGACGCCGTTGCACCGCCTTGAGTGGCAGCACGATCATGTCGTCCTGGTCGCGCCCCATGGATGCCTGCCCTTTCGACCCCAGAGTGCCGATGATTTCGCAGGAAAAATTGCCGACCCGCAGGCGCTCGCCCAGTGGAATGGCAGAGCCATACAACTGGCTGCGCACGGTTTCCCCAATCAGGCAAACCGTTTGCCCAGCCTGTTGTTCCGCGTCCGTGAAAGTACGCCCTGCGGCAACCGTCCAGTTACCGGCAGTGAAGAAATCATTGGTGGAACCAACCACCGAGGTTGACCAGTTGTTTGAGCCAGCCACCACGGTAGAGTTCTTGTTTTCCTGTGGGGCAACTGCCGCCAAGCCCGGAATCTGGCTACGGATGGCATCCACATCAGCCAGTGTGAAATCGGGTGCGCCACCCCCGCCGCCGCCAAACATGCGCTGGCCGGGGCGGATTTGCAGCAGGTTACTGCCCAGGCTGGCAACCTGGTTCTTGACCGCCTGGGTCGCACCGTTACCCAGCGTCACCATGGTGATGACCGCCGACACACCGATCACAATCCCGAGTATGGTCAGGAAAGAACGCAGTAAATTGCGGCGGATTTCACGCAAAGCCAACAGGAAACTGCTCCACAACATCAGGCAGCCCTCCGGTAACTGTTAATGGCACGGTTGCGGATGTCACTGTCGATATTGCCGTCCACGAAATGGACAATACGCTTGGCATACTCCGCCATCTCCGGCTCATGCGTCACCATCAGCACGGTAATGCCCTTTTCCTCATTCAGGGAAGTCAGCAATTCCATGATTTCATGGCTGCGCTGGGTATCGAGGTTGCCGGTCGGCTCGTCTGCCAGCAACAGGGTCGGGCTGGTGACGATGGCGCGGGCAATCGCCACCCGTTGCTGCTGGCCGCCGGACAGTTCCGCCGAGGTATGATGCCCCCAGCCGGTCAGGCCGACCTGTTCCAGTGCCGCCGCTGCCGCCACCTGCCGTTCTGTTGCGGGTTCGCCACGGTACAGCAGGGGCAGCTCGACGTTTTCCTGCGCGGTGGTACGCGCCAACAGATTGAAGCCCTGAAATACGAAACCGAGGAAATTCCGCCGTAGCAATGCCCGCTGGTCACGGTTGAGCTGCTCGACATGCACATCACGGAACAGGTATTCACCCGAGCTTGGTACATCCAGGCAACCTAATATGTTCATGACGGTCGATTTGCCCGAGCCACTGGGGCCCATCACCGCCACAAAATCACCTTCATCAATGCCCAGGCCCACACCTTTCAACGCCTGAAAGCTGACCTGCCCCTGACCGTAGGTTTTGGTGATATTGCGCAACTCAATCAGGGCACTCATGGTGTTGCCCCGGCACTAGCTGGGTTACTGCCCATTTCGGTAATGACTTCTGCCCCTTCCGGCAAATCACCACTGACGATTTCCGTCATTTTGCCATCGCTCAGACCTGTTTTGACTTTGACGGGAGCCGGTTTGCCATCTTTCAGTATCCACAGCCGTTGCATCCCGTCAGCATCTCCGGCGGAGGGGGCAGTACTGGTGACATGTTTCTGGAAATCCCCCCTGGGTGGATGTGGCATCAACTGGGACAGGAAACTGCCACCGCCCTGACGGCTGGAGCCATTGCCAGCCCCCCCCTGCCCACCATTACGACGCCCACTCCATTGGGGCTTGAAGCGCAAGGCGGCATTGGGAACCAGCAGGACATTTTCACGGGAATCGGTCTGCACAGTAGCGGTTGCGGTCATGCCGGAACGCAGGCTGAGGTCAGGGTTAGCCACGGACAGGTCGGTCAGGTAAGACACCACATTGTTGGTTGTAGTGGCACCCAGGCTGACGCGGGTCACCTCCGCCGGATATTTGCGCCCTGGCCAGGCATCCACGGTAAACTCGGCCTTTTGCCCAGCCTTGAGTTTGCCGACATCCGCTTCATCGACACTGACTTCGGCTTCCATCTTTGACAGGTCTTCCGCCATGGTGAACAGGGTGGGGGAAGACAGGGAAGCCGCCACCGTTTGCCCAGGCTCAACCGAGCGGGTCAGCACCACGCCATCAAACGGCGCGGTAATGATCGCCTTGTTCAGGTTGGTTTGCGCCGAATGCAAATCCGCCTCGGCAGATGCCACCGTGGTTTTGGCAACCGACTGGTCGCCCAACGCCTGATCCAGTGTATTGGTGGCCGTATCAATGTCAGATTTGGCAGGCAACTTGCCACCGGATGCGTTGTACAACTGGCGCAGGCGCCCGAGATTGGCTTTCGCCGTTTTCACGGAAGCGACGGACTGTTTCACCTTGGCCTGGGCGGAAGCCAGCGTTGCCCTACTCTTGGTGATGGTGTCCTGCAACTGGGCGGTGTTCAGCCTTGCCAGCACCTGCCCTTTCTTCACGGCATCATTGGCATCCACCAGCACTTCACTCACTGTCCCGGAAACTTCCGTACCGACATCGACCTGATTCACCGGCTTGAGGTTGCCCGTAGCTGTCACCGTCACTTCCAGGTTGCCTCGCTTGACAGGCTGGGTCTGGAAAGTCTGTGCCGTACTGCTGGATGATCCGCCAAAGAAATACCATCCCGCACCTGCGCCGAGCAGCAGTAATACCAGCAACAGCCATTTGCCCCCCGGTATATGGATCCGGCGTTTATTGCTACCCGCCTGTGCATTCAGGACAGCCTGCACAGACGAATTCGTTGTAGTTGCCATATATTGTTACCCCTTACCATGCGCCGCCAACGGCTTTGTAAAGACTGATGACCGCCTGCGCGGTAGCTGCCTGCGCTGCCAACTGGCTATCCTGCGCACTCAGCAGGTTACGTTGTGCATCCAGTACGTTCTGGAAATCCACCGTACCCGCATCGAAACTGAGCTGGGCGAGCTTTTCCGCACTTTGCGCCAAGCCGACATTTTTCACCAGGATCGGCTGCTGCTGGTTCAGGCTGCGCAAGCTGGAAAAGGCATTGGCCACATCCTGCAAGGCACCCAGCACTGCTTTCTGATACGCAGCTACGGCCTGATCGTGGGAAGCACTGCTCACTTCCACCTGCTGCTTGAGCTTACCTCCATCGAACAGCGGGGCACTGATGGAAGCCAACAGGGAACGTGCAATACTGGCCGGGTCGAGCAAGGTCGCCAAGCTTGGGCTGTTGTAACTCAGCGTGCCTCCCAGATTAAGTGAGGGGTAACGGTTGGCTTTTGCCTCCCCTATCCGCAGGCTGGCAGCCTGAACCTTGTATTCGGCAGCACGGATGTCCGGGCGCTGGCGGATTGCATTGGCCGGGATATTGTCAGCCAACTGCAAGGCAACTGCCGGAATCCTGCCCGCACCAGACAAGCGCCCATCCAGGGCTTCGGGCGCTTTGCCGGTCAGGGTTGCCAGCGCGTGTTGTGACTGGGCAATGGTGTTTTCCATATCAGGAATCTGCGCTTCGGATTGCCCCTGGCTCAGGTTGGCCTGTTCCACTTCCAGCCCGCTGGCCAGACCGGCCTGCTGCTTGAGGCCGATCAGGCGGGCGGTTTCGGCGCGTGAAGCAAGGGTCTGGCGGGACAAACCAAGACGTGCCTGCGCCAACCGCAGGTTGACGTAATCGCTGGCCACTTCCGCTGCCAGTGAGGCTTTCACATCCTCCAGACTGGCTTGCGAGGCTTTGACATCAGCGGCAGCGGCACTGCTGGCCAGCCGGTTGGCACCGAAAATATCGACCTCCCAACTGGCATCCATGCTCAGGCCGTAACTTTCCCCGTTATCACCGTTACGCACCGTTGCACCTGCGGAAAGCCCCGGCAGCAGGCTTGCCCCGGCAATCGCCCGCTGCGCCCGTGCTGAACGCAGGCTTGCCTGGGCGGTCTTGATGTCCGGGTTGGCTTGCAAGGCTTCCTGAATCAGGGAAGTCAGCAGCGGGTCGTTGAAACGCTGCCACCATGCCGCCTGGATGGGCGTCCGGCTGGCTGACCGGGTGGCGTCGATGCGGGTGCTGGTATCCTCTACGGCGGTATCGCGCAGACTGGCAGACGGCGTACAGGCCGTCAACGCCAGACAGACTGCCATACCCAGCATGATTGCGCCTTGCTTGCTTCGGAACATGAGTGCTTGCCTGTTGGTAATTTGCATACCAGTTAGTGTCGCCCAATTCGTGGTAAAAGTGGGTAAGTGAAGTGTAAAGAAATGTAAAAGCCGATATTCAGGGTTGATTCAGCGATAAACTTGGGCTATAAATTTTTTGTATCAGGCGGGTTGTGCTTCCTGCCTGATAACCAACCCCAATCAATAGTAACAATAAGTTGAGTGTATGATTATGAAAACGAAACTGCTTTCTGCTGCGGTTCTTGCAGCATTCCTTTCCGTCGCTGCCATGGCTGATGATTCCCTGCTCGACCGTCAAAGCGAAATGGTACAGATGCTACTGAAATATGATACCAACGGCGATGGCATCGTTTCCCGCGATGAACTCATTGCAGGCAAAACGGCGGAATTTAACGCATTCAAAGGTAGTGATGAATTCCTGTCCTGGGATGAATTCAAAGCTCTGCTCGACAGCAAGACCAAGGATCGTCTGGAATCCATTTACAACGTCATGAATACGGATACAACAACCAACGCCGAAGTCACTGCGGATGAATTTGCGGCTGCCTTTGCAGACAAATCCGCTGCCCAATCCGCCACCGTATTTGCATTGGCTGATGCCGATAATAGCGGCAGCCTGAGCATGGATGAATGGAAAGCCCTGCATTCCAGCGATGTGGGCGGCCAGATGTGGATGTTTGCCAAACTGGATGCCAATGGTGACAAACAGCTTTCCGTCGACGAATACGTTGATGCACCGCCTCTGCCACCTGTCAAACCAGCACCAACAGGTGGCAAAAAAGGCCATCGTTAATTCCCCCACAACAACCTCTCCCGTTTGTAAAGGCGGGTGAGGTTATGTCAGGATGCGTGGACGTTCATGACTGTTCTTCCACGCAGGAAATATTCCCATGCTTAACCCGTCAGTCTTCATATCCCACGGTTCACCCGACGTTGCCTTGAGCGACGGGGCAACCGTGCAATGCTGGCAACAATTGGGTAAGGACTTACCTCGCCCGCGAGCCATCCTCGCACTATCAGCTCATTGGGAAACCCCGCAGCCAGTGCTAAGCACAGCCACACAACCGCAGACAATCCACGATTTCGGCGGCTTCCCGCGTGCCTTGTATGAAATGCAATACCCCGCGCCAGGAATGCCGGAACTGGCGGGTCAGGTCAGGGAATGCCTGACAGCCAGAGGATTTACGCTGGACGAACAACCGCAACGCGGGCTGGATCATGGCGCCTGGATTCCCTTGCTCAGCCTTTACCCACAAGCGGATGTGCCGGTCGTGTCGCTTTCCATCCAGCCACTGGCAGGCCCTGAGTGGCATTGGCGTCTGGGGCAGGCACTACGCCCCTTGCGTGAAACGGGTATCCTGATCATGGCATCCGGCGCGGTAACACACAATTTCGGCTGGTTGAGCCGGACGCAGCAACCCTTACCGCAAGCACAGGCATTCAGTGACTGGCTGGGGAAAAAGCTGGCGGAACGTGACTTGCCCGCCCTGCTGAATTACCGGAAGCAAGCACCGTATGGGGCAGAAGCACACCCAACCGAAGAACATTTGCTACCGCTATTTGTGGCGCTTGGCGCAAGCACAGACGACGAGCCGCCAACCCGTTTTACGCCGGAATACTGTTATGGTGGTCTGGCGATGGATACCTATGTCTGGGGAAGCTGACACACCCCCAAAAAGCACTTTTGTAAAGGCTGGTGAAGCTCACGTAAAACTATGTAAATGCGCTTTCACAAGTCCCTGATGTCCGCGATGATTTTCCCGTCAATAAAGTCTCAAACGGGAGATACAACATGGACATCCGTCGGCCTGCATATCAGCTTGCACTGGAAAATGTTCAGCCGCTACTTTTCACAATAGAGCTGCAAGGATGAGGCATTGATTGAAGCGCTGGCAGCCTGAAAAATACAACCCCACCCCTTCCGCCACACCAGATGCGGCAGGTTGGCGGCGAAATGGACGGCGTGCTGTCCCGTGCCACTGCCAATTTCCAGTACATTGCGGCAGTCGCGGAACAGCGGTGCGATCACCGCCAGGATCGCAACCTTGTTCTGTTCGCAGGATTCGGCAAAAGGTTTTGTCGTCATCAAATCATCCTTACGATACTATTCTCAAACACCAGTATCGCATCAATATCCAGCCCCAAAATCACACTACCCTTGAATCATGGGCTGCTATCCAGCGACGTATCAAGTGCGGGGTACACATGGGGAAAGGGTAACAGGTCATTGACGTTGGGAACAAATGACGTAATAGTATGTCTATAAAAAAATAGCTGATTACAGGAGATAAAATTACGTGGCCAAGGTTAAAAATATAGTTATCCGATCAGCCACAGGGGCACAAAACAATACCCTCAATACTGGCGATGTACTTACCCTGCTAGTCAATTTTGACAATGTGGTGAGCGTGGGTGGAATGCCTCTATTGACACTTCAAATTGGCGATACCACCGTACAAGCCAGTTATGTCAGTGGCTCCGGCAGCAAAAACCTGATATTCAGCTACACCATTGGTGAGGGTTTGAATGATACCAATGGCGTCAGTATCGCCGCCAATAGCCTATTGCTTAATAACGGCACAATTGTTGGCAACAAAACTCTTCCAGCAATCCTGAATCACACTGCAATCTCAGACAATGCCCGTTACAAAGTCGACACCAGCGTCCCCGTCGCTACCCTAACTGAGGCAACCCTGTCAACCAAAGCCAAAGCTACTGTACACAGTAATGAAACTGGCACTGCCTATCTGGTTAAAACCGGGGCAGATGGCGTGAATGTAAAGACACTAGCTGACATTACTACAGCAAATGGCGCCTGCTGGAATAGCTCAAAAGTAAAGCAAGACACCGATGCCTTGCTCAACCTGAGTGGACTCAAGGATGGCATATATATACTTTATGTCATTGATAATGCGGGAAACCTCAGCCATGCCTCAACCCAGCAAGTGACCATAGACGGTACTGCCCCTACCATCAGGCAAATGCAACCTGCTTTCGCAACGGGTACACAAAACCAAACCCTGAATACAGGTGATGTGATAACCGCCACAGTCAGCTTTAGTGAAACGGTTATAGTCGCAGGCACACCCCAACTGCAACTAAAAATCGGCAACACAACCGTGCGAGCCAACTATGCCAGTGGCTCCGGCAGCAATGACCTGACATTCACCTATACCATTGGCAATAAACTGAATGACGGCAACGGCATCAGTATCCCTGCCAATGCCCTGCTCCTGAGCAAAGGCAATATTACCGATGCCGCCGGTAACGCCGCCAAACTTGCCTCGGTCGCTGTAGCAGACAATGCCAATTTTAAAGTTGACACCACCGCCCCCATTGCCACGCTGACGGCTGCAACCCTGATAGATGACTCCGCCGCTACGGTGCGCAGCAATGAAAACGGTATCGCTTATCTGGTCAAAACAGGTACGGACGGGTTGTCTATACACAGCCTATCTGACATTACACTCGCAGCCGATACCAAGTGGAATAGCGTTAGCCTTGTCAAAAATACCAATACTCCCCTCAGTCTATCCGGGCTGGAAAGCGGCTCTTATGTCCTTTACACTACCGATGACGCAGGCAATCTGAGTCGTGCTTCCGCCCAACATGTGACTATTGTGCCATCCACCCCGGTACTGTCGCTGGCACACGATTCCGGTAACGCAACTGACGGCATCACCAATAACGGGCTGATCCACATCGACGGGCTGGTTACGGGAGCTACCTGGAAATACTCCACCGATGAAGGCAACACCTGGTTGGCAGGCAGTGACAACAGCGTGGCACTCAGCGGGGATGGCGAACGCTCCATCCTTGCCCGGCAAACGGATGCCGCCGGGCATGTCGGCAATGCCGCTTACCTAGCCTTTACCCTGGATACAACCGCCCCCACCGCTACCCTGACCCGAGGGACATATGACCAGACCCACGGCACACTGGTATTAACCGGAAACCATTTTGACACCCTCGGCGTTGCCAACGGTACAGACATCAAGGTGCAACTGGATTGGAGCAAACTGGTCTGGGACACCAATGGCGACAACAACATCACCGCCAACAAAACCTTTACGCTGGAAGACATTGCGTCGGCCACCGTCACCAGCGCAACCAGCCTGACCATTACCCTCACCGCTGAGGCACAGGCTTCCCTGGAAGGCATGACCGGTTTCGGCACGACTGGAAACGCTGACAAACTGGATGTGGCCAGCGGCTTTATCCATGACCTCGCCGACAATGCTGCCAGTACGGATGCGCTGATCAATGGCGTGATTGCCGCGAGCGCCCCGGCACTGGCCAGTACTGCCGTAACCGTACATGATACGCTATCCCTGCGCAGCGCCATCAACAACGCCCAGCCCGGCACCACCATTTACATTGCGCCCGGCAACTACGACACCATCAACATCCAAAGTAAACAACACCTTACCCTGTTGGCAGCCGACCCGGACAACAAGCCCCACATTTACCGGGTCAATATGAACGATGCCCATTACGTTGAAATGGACAACATCATATTTGGTGCTTCCCAGTTTGACCCGCAAACCAATGCTGCCATTGGCATCAATGCTTCCTATTCGGACAACCTGTTATTCGTGGGGGATGAAGTCAGGAACACCCTGGATGCCATTGGCATCCGGCACAGCAGCAACGTGGAAATCCTGCAAGGTTACATCCACGACAACCAGCGTGATGGCATCAACATGCTGGACGTGAACAACATCACCATCAGCGATAACCTTATTACCTCATTCCACCCGAACTACGAGAACTATAACTACCAAGACTGGTATTTCAGCAGTAACGGTACTGCCTATCTGGATGCCGCGCTGACCACCCCTGCTGACCACGCTGACTTTATCCAGCTAACCGACAGCAACAACATCACAATTGCCGGAAATACACTGGATGCAACGGGTGGTGCATGGACACAATCCATCTTCATTACCTCCGGCACCCATTATGCCCCTGTCACCATTGACGATAACCTCATCGCCAATGGTCACCGTTACGGGATCAAGGTTGTTGGCCAGTACAATGTCGAGCAAAGTAACAATGTCCTGACCCATATCGCAACCAACGGCATCACCGGACTGCCCGCTGATTTCACACCGGGCATTGAGATTGCCACGTATGACCCCACGCCCGAACAACTGGCCTTGATGGGGGTTGTCAATTATGCGGACGTTGGCTGAACACCAGCGCCATTGCCAGCGTTCCCAGCACAAAGAATCCGGTGATGATCGGCAGCACTGTCCCGTCATACGACTGGCCGATGTACGTCCCCAACGGCACGGAAAGCAGGGTCGATCCTGAACCCACGATGGCCGAACCCACCCCTGCCACATGCCCGAGGGGTTCCATCGCCAGTGCATTCAGGTTGCCAAACAACATGCCCACGGCAAAAAATGCCAGCAACAGATAGGTCAGCAGGATTTCCAGTGGCGGTTGCCCATGGGTACGCCATGCCACCACCCAGAACAACCCCGACAACAAGGTAAATACCAGCAGCCCCCGTCTGGCCAACAGATGCATTCCATAACGCATCACCAGCCTGCCGTTGAGGAATGAAGCCGTCCCCAAGCCCAGCGCCAATACTGCAAACACCAGCGGGAAGCGTTCACCCAAGCCATACTGGATTTGCAATACCTGCTGCACGGATGCCAGATACCCCACGAATGCCCCGAAAATCAGCCCTGCGGTCAAGGTGTAACGCATTGCCGTGGTGTTCGTCAGCACTTCCCGCGCACTTTGCACAAAGGCTTGCAGCCTGAATGGCTTACGGTTTTCTGCTGCCAGGGTTTCCGGCATCCGCAACCACAACCACACGGCAACAATCAGTGCCAGCACCAGAAAAAGCGTGAAAATGCCGCGCCAGTTCGTCAGCAATAAAATCCCCTGCCCCAGGGATGGCGCCAACATTGGCACAAGAATAAACACACTCATGGTGAAGGACACAATCCGTGCCATTTCTCGCCCGGAAAAGCAGTCACGCACCAGCGCCATGCTCAGCACGCGCGGTGCAGAAGCCCCCAACCCTTGCAGGAAACGCCCCAGCAGCATGTGGTGAAAATCACTGGCCAGCATCGCCAGCAAACTACCCAGTGCAAACACGCCCAACCCCACAAACATCGGCGGTTTGCGCCCAGTCGCATCGGACAGGGGACCAAACAGGATTTGCCCGCAGCCCAGGCCCAGAAACAGCGCCGACAAAACCAGTTGCGGATCATTGGCATGAACCACGCCCAACTCACGCCCGATGACGCCCAAAGCCGGAAGCATGGCATCAATCGACAAAGCCGTCAGGGAACTCAGCATGGCAACCAGCGCAATAAACTCACCCACTGGCGGCAGGGCGTCTCGGGAAGCAGTATTCATGTTCACGGTTCCTGGCTTGCCCGCAAGCTTGCCAATAATCCAGCCATGTCTGCCGGAACAGGCACCTCCCAAGCCATGGCTTCACCGGTTTCAGGATGCTGCAAACCCAGCCGGGTTGCGTGCAATGCCTGACGCGGGAAACCTTGCACCGCATTACGCACGGCCTCGCTTGCCCCGGCAGGCACGCGCGGACGGCCACCGTAGACCTGATCCCCCACGATCGGCATGTGTTTCCAGCTCAAATGCACCCGTATCTGGTGGGTACGCCCGGTTTCCAGCGAAACCCGCAGCAAAGTGTGATGGGGAAAACGCTCTTCCACGCGGTAATGGGTAATGGCCTCTTTACCACCTTCCACCACAGCCTGACGCTTGCGGTCAACCGGGTGACGGCCAATATTCGCTTCAATGGTGGAACCCGCCACGACAGCACCATGCACCAAAGCCAGGTATTCGCGGCTGACATCCCGTTCCTGCAAGGCCGCCACCAGCGCCGTATGGGCTTCCAGGGTTTTCGCCACCACCATCAGGCCGGTGGTGTCCTTGTCGAGACGGTGGACAATCCCGGCACGTGGTAACATTTCCAGCGACGGTTCATGATGCAACAGGGCATTGACCAGGGTTCCCGACCAGTTACCCGCTGCCGGATGCACCACCAACCCTGCCGGTTTATTCAACACAATGATGGAACCGTCCTCGTACACGATGTCCAGCGGAATGGCTTCCGGGGCAAATTCGGTTTGTACATCGAGGCTTGCCTCAATCACAATTTCTTCACCACCCGTTAAGCGTTCCTTGGGTTTCAAGACCTTATCATCGACCCGGACGTAACCGGACTTGATCCATTTCTGGAGCTGGCTACGGGAATACTGGGGGTACAAAGCGGCAATAACCTGATCAAGGCGCTGCCCATCCATATCGAATGGGACTTTACTGACAAACTGTTGGTTATGGGGCATTCTCAATCCGGCCAAATACGCTATACTTCAAAACTCAATTCTATCATCATGTGTTGTTAAGCAAATGTCGATAACCACGAAAAAACTCAAAGCCTCCCTTTGTCTTGCGGGTGTCCTGGTAGTAGCCGGTGGGGTAAGTGGCTGTTCAGCACTCTCCAGTGTCACTTCCATCTTCTCCCAAACCGAGAAAGACCCAACGGAAGGCTGGTCTGCCAACAAGATTTACCTGAGTGCCAAGGAAGCGCTGGACGGCGGCGATTACGAGCGTGCAGTCAAACTGTACGAATCGCTGGAAGCCCGCTATCCACTGGGGCGTTTCGCGCAACAGGCACAACTGGAAAAAGCCTACGCTTACTACAAATATGATGAGGCTGATTCCGCACTGGATGCCATTGACCGTTTCCTGCGCATGAACCCCAGCAGCGAAAACGCGGATTACGCCCTGTACCTGCGTGGCTTGGTGAACTTCAACCGTGGCAGCAGCATCATGGACAAGGTTTTCCCACGCAGCATTGCTGACCTGGATACCGTGCGCCAGAAGGAAGCCTTCCAGGACTTTTCCCATGTGCTGACCCGTTACCCGAACAGCAAATACGCACCTGATGCCCGCGAGCGCGTCAAACACCTGCGCAACAGTCTGGCAGAATCCGAAGTCAATGTTGCCCAATACTACATGAAGCGCGGCGCATGGCTGGCAGCCTTTAACCGTGCCGAATATGCCATCAAGCATTATGAAGGCTCCCCGGCGATTATTGACGCACTGGAGATCAAGGTGAAGGCCGCCAACCAGTTGGGCAAGCCTGATCTTGCTGCGGACAGCCTGAAAGTTCTGCAACTGAACTTCCCGGAACGGGCTGCTGCACTGCACCTCCAATAACATCTGTCGCTGGCGGTAAATGGTGGTTTAATCATCACCACCATTTACCGCCCATCGGAAAGCGCCGCAAAGCATTTCTCATCCCTATATCATTAAAGCCTGCTTACAGACCCGTATAACAAAAATAGAGAAGGGGCTTTATGAAAATCACATCTTCCATCCTTGGTTTGCCTGTAGCGGTTGCCTTGTTTGCAGCCTGTAGTCTTGCGCAAGCCAGTGACGCCCAAAGCAAGCCATTCAGTCCGATTACTCCCTCTGGCGCTTCACAAAAAGCACCCAATTATGTGGGCGGCAGCCTGGGTTCCTCATCGACCAAACTGTGCGGCACCTTGCAAAACTGTGGTGGCAGCGACCAAAGCTGGAAACTGTTTGCGGGTATCCGTATGAACGACAATGTTCTTCTGGAAGGCGGCTATACCAACCTGGGTGAACAGCAGGCGCAAGATGCCAATGGCAATGTCACCCAAAAATTAAGCGCACTCACGGCATCCGCCCTGGCAACCTATCCGCTAAACGATCAGATCGAACTGTTCGGCAAAGCTGGTGTGGCACGCTGGACGGATAAGTATACGGACAGCAATGACAGCACCAAAAACAAGGGAACCAACGTCCTGGTGGGTGCAGGCGCCAATTATGACCTTGGGGACAATATGGGTGTCCGCACCGAGTGGGAACGGTTCAAGGGTGTTGGGACAAACACCAATAAAGGGGACATCGACTTGCTGAGCGTGGGGCTCACCTTCTCTTCATTATAAAAAGGCAGACCCGGCTGGTAGGGTCTTTTCGATAAGGGGCTAAAACATGAAAACATTCTTGTCCTGCTCATTGGCAGGCGCTGTTTTATTGGCAAATACTGCCTATGCAGGTGGGGGGCTGGAAGGCTATGGCGTCCCATCCAATATGGACTTCTACGGCGGCGGCAGTATGGGGATGGCCAAGCAGGACGGTTCATGCCGCCTGCTAAACGGCAGCACAAACTGTGAAAACTCAGGTACAGGCTACAAAGTTTTCGTTGGGGCACGCCTGACACCTGATCCAAATTACACCTCATCATCGACTCTCGGTTACGCTGGCGAAAATCCCCCCCTGAACCCTCAACCAACATCGACATTACCCACAGTGGGTGTAGAAGGTGGCTACATCGACTTTGGCAAGAGTTCCTCGACAGGAACACTCCTCTCCAACCGGGGCGGCATCATCGGCAATACCGCTGCCAATGATAAATTGACTGGCTTGTATGCAGCCGGTACGGTTTCCATGCCCGTTGCCCCCCGCACTGAAGTCATGGCCAAAGCAGGAGTCTTGCGCTGGAGCCAGGATAGCCAAACCAGCGCGACAGTAACAGGACTGCCCAATGACCCGCGAAACCAATCCTCCTCTTCCTCCCAAAGCGGCTTCGGCACCTTATTGGGCGTAGGTGCCCAATATCAGCTTATGGATAACGTTTCCATACGCGGGGAATACGAGCAGGGTTTCGGTGTGGGCAAGGATAATTCAGCAACCAAACCCAGCCTGCTGAGTGTTGGCGCAGTATTCTCAACCTTATAACAAAAACAACATGGGGCAACACGATGAAAAAAGCACTGTTTCTGCTTTTTATCACATGCCAGGCGGGTATCGCGTATGCCGATGACTACCCGCCCCCAGCCGGAAACGACTTCCTGAACGGCACAAAACTGTATGCCGGAGCCAGCATCGGTGCTGGCCGACAAGGTGATACCTGCAATGACCCATTTTTCAATGGCTCCTGCGATGACAAGGATGTCGCGTGGAAAGTCTTTGGCGGCGCCCGTTTTAACCCCATGCTGGGTGCGGAAATTGCCTACAACCAATTGGGTAGCAGCAAGAAAAGCGGTACCACTGCCGGTAGCGCTGCCAGCATGGAAAACTCGCTGAGTGGTATCAGTGCAAGCGGTGTCGGCTACCTTCCGGTTGCCCCGGATATTGAAGCGTTTGGCAAGGCAGGGGCACTGTTCTGGAACCGCGAAACCACCCAGACAACCGGCACTAACAATACATCCAGCAAGGATGATGGCATCAGCCCTCTGGTAGGCATAGGGGCACAATACCGCCTCAATGATAACCTGCACCTGCGTGGCGAGTGGGAACACATGTTCAACACAGGAGCAGATTCTGCCTATGAAACCGATGCCGATATGTACTCGGTTGGCTTGAGTTATTCCACCCTCTGAAAACTATCCCACCCGGAAGGGCTGCATTACCCCAGCCTTTCCGGTACAGTGTCGGCAACTTTGATAGCCACAGTTTTGAGGAGAAGGTTTCATGGCACGTCAAGCTGATTTCATCGCACCATCCATTCTGTCTGCCGACTTTGCCCGCCTGGGGGAAGAGGTCGTTAACGTACTGACTTCCGGCGCTGACATCGTGCATTTCGATGTCATGGACAACCATTACGTCCCCAACCTGACCATCGGGCCACTGGTTTGCGAAGCATTGCGCAAACACGGCGTGACCGCACCCATCGACGTGCATCTGATGGTCAAGCCGGTTGACCGCATCATCCCGGATTTCGCGGCAGCGGGCGCCAGCTACATCACCTTCCACCCGGAAGCTTCCGAACACGTTGACCGCACCTTGCAACTGATCCGGAGTGAAGGCTGCAAGTCCGGTCTGGTATTCAATCCTGCCACCCCACTCTCCATCCTCGAATACGTCATGGACAAGGTGGACATGATCCTGCTGATGTCCGTCAACCCTGGTTTCGGCGGCCAGAGCTTCATCCCGTCTGCGCTGGACAAACTGCGTCAGGCACGCAAGATGATTGACGATTCCGGCCTCGACATCCGCCTGGAAATCGACGGTGGCGTCAAGGCTGGCAACATCAAG
>JBBIHI010000006.1:0-28887 GCA_037447095.1 Thiotrichaceae bacterium | reverse complement strand
GCCTGATCAGCCAGCTCCCCAAAGTACCCAGAGCGCCCAAGGCAGGCAGAGTCACCAAGGCGGACAAGGAACGCGCTTTCCACGAGCAACACGCCGAACTGCTGGAAGCCCTGTGGCTGCGCTGGCTGGAACTGGGCAGGCCGCCGCAGGAAGACGAATTCACCGCTGTCGCCGCCGCCACCGAACTGTTCGGCACTTGGCGGCGCACGCTCGGTTTCCTGCAACGCTACCACGGCGACGCCACTCTGAAACTGGCTTTCGACAGCCGCCGCGAAGACCTGACCGTGTACTTCGCCATGCGCCGTTTCGACCAGCAACGCATCTACAGCCACTTACCGGAAAGCCTCAAACGCGACGTGAAAACCTTCTTCCAGAACTACAAACATGCTCTGGAAGAAGGCGAACGCCTGTTGTTCTCGGCGGGCAACCCCGCACTGATCCACGACATGTGTCAGCAGGCCGCCGCGCAAGGCTACGGCTATCTGGATGAAGAAGGTTCGCTGACCTTCCACACCTCACAGGTCGCATCACTGCCACCCATCCTGCGCGTCTACATCGGCTGCGCCACCTTGGTATTCGGTGACGTGACCTCAGCGGATTTGCTGAAAATCCATGCCGAATCCGGCAAATTGTCGTTGATGAAATACGATGATTTTGACGAGCTGCCCCTGCCCCGGATGCTGGAGCGCATCAAGATCAGTCTGGTCAACCAGCGTTTCGAGTATTACAAATACGGCGAAACCTACACGCCGCCCTATCTGTATCTGAAAGCGCGTTTCCTCACCCCCGATTACCCGCATTACGCTGAGCAACTAGCCTTCGACCAGGCGCTTTCCGCCATGCCGGAGCTAGATTTGGAAGGCTACGGAATGCCGCCGGAAGCCTTCGACGCAGCCCTGCAACGCTTGCGGTTGGAAGTCGCCGGTTTCACGCTGCAAGCCTCCAGCGCCCTGCCGGAACTGGATGCACCCTGCGGCCAGTACCACACCTTCCGCAATTTTATCGAATGCGGCGAAACCCAGGCCAAAACCGGCTTGCCCAACCTACCCAAGCAGGCGGAAACCTACAACGTGCTGGCGGAACTGGCCCAGCACGTCATCGACCCGGTGATGGATTATTTCGGCGGCATCGAGCTGACCTACGGTTTCTGCTCTCCTGAACTCGCCAAGCACATCCCCGGCAGGATCGACCCCAAACGCGACCAGCACGCATCCCATGAACTCAACACGCGCGGCAACCTGATCTGCGAACGCAAGGGCGCTGCCTGCGATTTCATCGTGCCGGATGAAGACATGCTGGAAGTGGCGCAATGGCTTGTGCAAAACACCCCGTTCGACCGCCTGTATTTCTACGGCAACGACAAGCCACTGCACGTCAGTTATGGGGAAGAGCACAGCCGGACGATTGTGTTGATGCTGCCGGGGAAAAGCGGGCGGCGGCTGGTTCCCAAGGTGGTGACGGAGGAAAAATTTCTGGCGTTCCCTGAGAATTAATCCTCATCCCCAAACTGCAACAGAATCACCTGCGCAAAATCAATCAGCTCGTCCAGATGATTCTCAATCACGTCAACCATGATATTGAGGTCAAGCTTGGTGTATTCGTGTACGAGAATGTTGCGGAAACCAACCATGCCGGTCAGATATTTGCTCATGTCGGCATTGATGATTCCGGCTTCGGCCAGCAGTTTGAAGGCGTCGCTGCTGTCTTTGGGCAGCCCCAGTTTCTTGCGCCGGATCGTGATGTTGGCAAGGTCAATGCATAATTGGGCGGCGCGTTGCAGGTTGACGCTGATGGCGTCCTGTTTCAGGAAATCTTCCGCGAAAGGTTTTTCCGCTGGTAGCGTGTAGTAAGTGCGAACTTGCTGGATACAGCGTTCCAAACTGTCTTTTTTGTTCAATAGACTGTCAAGCATGGCGGAAACGTCCCGTTCTGATGGCGTCTTCGATAAGACTGTTGCGCTCATACTGTAGCTGATGATAAAGCGACAGAGTAAGTGCCTCAAATTCAAGTGCCGCGCTTTCATTTGCACACCAGATACGGCGGTCGGCGGCGATGACCTCTTTGCGTAGTACTGCATCAACGTTGCGCAAGTTGATCAGATCAACCTTATCGACACCGACAATATTGGCCAGTCTGCTGGAAAGTTTCAGCCATTCCCAGAAATCGACCGATTTGGCAGTGGAAGCAGGAAACAGTACGGCAACATCCAAATCACTTTCGGCACGCTGAAACTCCGTGCCCCAGGAGCCAAACAGGTATATGGCCTGCGTCTCGGGGTGGCAGGCCAGAATGGTATTAATGATTTTTTGTACGGAGTTGGGTTCCAAACGTCATTCCTTTGGCTATGTCTGGCTGATTGTAGCAGTGAAAGCCTGTGTGCATCAGGGAGAAGCTGATGAAACGCCATCCCACAGTTGTATCTTGTTTTTCAACAGAACGTTATAATATTGCCCTGATTTTACAAATAGTTGGTAGTTCAAAGCCTTATATGATCATTTCCAGCGTAGAAAAACTCCTCAACGGTAAAGCGCCCGGTAAAGTACAGTCCGACGCCAGTGTCCGTGAAGCCTGTAAAGTCATGGCTGAACTGGATCAGGGCGCACTGGTGGTGTTCGACAATGAAAAACTGGTTGGCATTGTCAGTGAGCGCGATGTAGTGCGCCGCTGTATTTGCGCCGACCGCCATACCGGGGAAACGGCGGTCGCTGCCATCATGACGCCTGCGCCAGTCGCCATTGATGCAGACAGCAGCCTTGCACATGCACTGGATGTGATGCAATCAGGCCATTTCCATCATCTCCCGGTGATGCGGGATGGTCAGGTGATTGGTTTGCTGGAGCTGGATGACATCCCCGAGGATTACCGTATGTTGCGGGAACACTTCAGGGAGCTGAGCAGACCCAGAAGCTGAAAAGGTAAACATTTGGGTCGTCGGCAAGCGACTATAATCAGGCATACCCCAACAAAAACCATAAGCACTCAAGCGAGGACGTTATGCCAGAGCAAACCCCAAACGCGGTTAAACAATACCATTCCCCCAACGGCGTCACGGAACGCAGCATGGCGCTGCCCCGGATGCCCGGTGCGGACTACAGCAAAAAGGATGTCGGGCAGGAAAACAAGCTCGTCGACATCGACTTCTATTCCCCACAAATTGCCCTCTGTCCGAAAACCTGGAGCACCAGCCCCGGCACAATGGTGCGCGACATCAGCAAGGCCGGTTTTTCGCAAGCCACTTACGAAAGCCAGTGCAAGGGCAAGGCAGTGCCATCCGGGGTCAAGAAAACCGCAGTGTTCAAGCAGAGCATGAATGAAAGCAACACCAGCGGCACGTTTTCCCCCGCTTCGTTGTTGTACTACCACTTTTCCCGCTATTTCAACATGTCGGTGAAAGTGCCGGTGGCGATTTTCCGGGAAATGGATCGCAAGGCGCATTTCCAGCGCGTGACCCAGCGTGGCGTGGCTCAGACCGGATCCGGCATGATTGCCGCAGGCTGGCGGCACATGGCCGATGCGGAACGTGACCCGGCGCACTTCGCCCATGCCAGCACCCTGTTCAGCAATAACGGCGCAAGCGTTTTCGGCTGTATGCTCAAAGGTAAGGGCGCACGTTACGGCATGGAAATCAACGGTGTCCGCTCCAGTTGGGGAGTAACACAAAATGAGGAGTTCCAGCGTACTGCCCCCTACATGGCCTTGAGTTCCGACCTGCCGCTGTTGCAGGCGATAGAAGCAGGCAAGCAACAAGCCTTCCGTGACAGCAAAATACGCCGGGATACGGTCGACGCTTCCCCCTTCCAGATGATGTACTGGATGAAAGAGCTGACCGAAATCGTGCTGCTGGATTTCATCTTCAGCCAGCAGGATCGGATCGGCAATATCGACTACCAGTGGTGCTGGTACTGGGTGGAAAACGGTGAAGTGAAGTCGCAGGATGACAAGAGCAAGGACAGCCGCCGCAATATGCTGGGTGCCAAACCACCTGCCGAAATTGCTGCGTTTGCCCCGCAACTGCTGCAACGTACCTACCTGAACGACAACGACGCAGGTGGCCGGATTGCTTACGCCAATTTCGCCAAGAAAACCGGGATGCTGCAAAAACTGCGGCATTTCAGCGGTGATACCTACCAGCGCTTGCTGCACCTGAACCGCGATTTGCAGGATTCGGGGGAAATCTTCCGTTACCTCCACGACAATTTCGTGCTGGACAGCAGCGAACTCAGCCAGATCGTCAAAAATACCAGACTGGCGACGGAAATCCTTCAGGACACCTGTTCCATCGGTAAATTGCAGTTCGATCTGGATGCACCGAAAAACTTCCTGCTGACCGGGCAAGTGACGAAAACCAGTATCAGTTGCGGCTGACCAGTAGCACTATACGCTACCGTCAGTGGATTGGGGCAGCCTGTATGGTGCAATGCTTGTAATGTCCAGAAAGCTGCCTCACTATCGGAACCAACAATAATTCAGGAATATGCTTATGCCACCGATAGCCCTTGCCGTGCTGTTCATGCTGGTTGCCATACTGGCCTATGCCGCCAATGACGGGGCATGGCCGGAATGGGCGAACGTATTGATGGTTGCCCTGATGGGTTATGCCCTGGGTGAAAACAACCGGTTGGCGAATGCCCTGCGGCAGTTGCGTGAGGCCATGGCGCAAGACTGGGAACAACGCCGTGCCCGCGAACGGGAAAGGCAGCCGGAAAAAGTTGACGTGCCCGCGACTGAAGCGGCATTGCCACCTGACACACTGCCGCCTGAACCAAGGCCGATACCCCCATCGCCACCACCGATTGTTGCGCCATCGCCAGTGCCTGAACCTGTCAGGCAGGAAACTTTCCATAACACCTGGCAACCGTTGGCAGAGGATGAACAGCCGCAACAAAGAACCGACCCGCTTTCATGGCTGGCGGATAAGGTTTCCGGGTACTTTACCGGCGGCAACCTGTTTGTGCGGATCGGGATTCTGGTGCTGTTTTTTGGCGTGTCTTTCCTGATCAAACTGGTTGCCGAACGGGGTATGTTGCCCATTGAATACCGGCTGGCGGGTATTGCCATCGGCGCGGCTGTCTTGCTGGGGCTGGGTTGGCGGTGGCGACACAGCAGAACCAGTTACGCCCTGTTATTGCAGGGGGCGGCAGTGGGTGTCCTGTATCTGGACGTATTTGCGGCCTTCAACCTGTATGGCCTGATCCCGCCGTTGCCCGCATTTGGCCTGCTGTTTGTGATCAGTATGCTGGCGGCGGCACTGGCGGTATTGCAGAACGCCGGTTCGCTGGCCGTGCTGGGTTTTAGCGGTGGTTTTCTGGCACCCATCCTGACTTCTTCCGGGTCGGACAATTATATTGGCCTGTTTGGTTATTATGCTGTCCTCAATGTGGCAATTGCAGCGATTGCCTGGTTCAAGGCGTGGCGGCCACTCAATCTGCTGGGTTTCGGGTTTACCTTCGTGGTGGCTTCGCTGTGGGGGGCGGACAGTTACACGCCGGAGAAATTCACCACGACCGAACCGTTTCTGGTGTTTTTCTTCCTGTTGTATGTGGCGATTGCGGTGCTGTTTGCCCTGCGCCAGCCACCCAGACTGAAAGGCTATGTGGATGGGACGCTGTTGTTCGGCGTACCGCTGGCAGCTTCCGGCTTGCAATACCAGATGCTGAAAGACACCGAATATGGCGTGGCAATTTCCGCAGCCAGCATGGGTTTGCTGTATCTCCTGCTGAGCCGGGTGGTATGGCAGCGTCGTGGGGAAAGCCTGCGCCTGCTGGCCGAGGCATTCCTAGCCTTGGGGATTGTTTTCACCTCCCTGGCCATTCCGTTTGCCTTGTCGGAAGCGCATACGGCGGCGGCTTGGGCGGTGGAAGGGCTGGGAATGATCTGGCTGGGCACCCGGCAAAACCGTTTTTCAGTACGTATTTTCGGCATGTTGCTGCAAATCGGTGCGGCGCTGTTCGTGGCTTACGACGTGCTGGAAATGCAAACGCTTGAAACCTTCCGTCAACAGGGCGCTTTCCTCAATAACAGCTTTATCAGCACCAGCCTGATGGCGATAGCAGGGATTGGTTCCGCATGGCTGTTGAGCCGGGACTTTACCGGGCGCAAGGCATTTGAAGCGATGTTCAGCCCGCTATTCCTGCTGTGGGGGTTGGGCTGGCTGTATGGCGGTTTTACGGCGGAGTTCCTGTATCACATGGATACGGACTGGCTGGTCAGCCACTGGTTGCTGCTGTCTGCCGCAGTCAGTCTGGGTTTTGGTTACTGGGCATTGCGCAGCGGCTGGCAACCGGCATTGCGGGTGGCACTTGCCCTGCTGCCGGTCATGTTCCTGCTGTTCCTGCCGGTACTGGAACAGCCTTCCGCGCATGGTGGCTGGTTGGCCTGGCCGCTAGCTTTTGCCGTCCTCTACGGGCTGCTTTTCCGCCTCGATAAAATGCCGGATGCCCAGGTTTACCCCCTCTGGCATAGCGGTGCGTTGCTGCTGCTGACCGCCTGGGTAACGTGTGAAGGCATATACCACCTTGAGCGCTGGTTTGTGGATAGCCGTTTCGTGGTGGACATCTGGGTAGCCTTGCCTGCCCTGGCGGTTTGGTGGTGGCTCTGCAAGGCGGATCACTGGCCGCTTTCCGCACACAAGGATGCTTACCAGCATCAGGCAGGGCGGGTGCTGGCGGTATATCTGCTGCTGTGGGTGCTGGTGGTGGTTGTATCCCCACAGACGGTCAGCCCGCTGCCGTGGTTGCCGTTGCTCAATCCGTTTGATGCTGTCGCACTCGTGGTATTGCTCAGCCTGTTTGTGGGCTGGCGTGGCAATGCGGGAATGTTTCCGCGACAAATGGATAGCCAATACCTGCTGTCAGGTGCTGCGGCCTTGCTGTTCCTGTGGCTGAACACTACCCTGTTCCGTATTGCGCATCACGGCTGGGAAATCCCGTACCGGCTGGAAGCAGATTGATAAACCAGCTCCGTGCAAACTGCCCTGTCCATCCTGTGGACGCTGGTCGGTGTGCTGATGACCGTCCTCGCCAGCAGACGGCAATGGCGCAAGTTGTGGCTGGCAGGCAGCGTGCTGCTGGGGATTGTAGTCCTGAAATTATTCCTGGTGGATTTGTCACAACTCAGTAGCCTTGCCCGGATACTGTCTTTTATCAGCGTGGGTATCCTGTTGATCAGCATTGGTTACTTCGCGCCATTGCCTGCGGAGAACTTGCAACAAGGCAGTGCCAGCCGTGAGGAATGAATACCCGCTGTTTGCGCGTGCTGACGGTGGGTTTAACCGTCCAGCACAAACAAATCTGCATTGACTGTTTTTTTGTCGGGAAGGCGGCTGTCGGCGGCGGGGTCATACACCACCAGCAAATCCGTTTTGCCGTCGCTGGTGGAGAACAGGCAGATGCCTTCGGCATGGTCGTCTTCACTGACCGGAATCTCCAGGATGGCGCGTAATTCCTTACCCTCTACGGCACTTTCCTGCTGCGGGTTTGCCCCACCACGCCAGCGGTAGACCCGTTCCGCACCTTCGGCACTCATGGTCGGCCCGGCAAGGATCAGCAGGTCATCACCATCCACGCACAAGTCACGCACACCAAGGCCATCCAGTTTCAGGAAATGCTTGCGGTACAGTGCTCCGTTTTCCCCGATAGGCGACAACCTGAGCAGGGCAGGATCGTGGGCATCCTCGACCGGTTGCAGTTCCAGGATACACGCCCAGCCCCGCAACACCGGGCCGCGCAGGCCAAGGAATACCCGCTCACCGTTAACCGCCAGCCCCTCAATATCGAGGCCATTTTCTTTGCAGGGAATATTCAGGAACGCCTGCAAATGCGGGTCATTAGCCAATGCCTGGGTCAAGTCGTTACCATTGGCATCGCCCTGCAAGCGGGCAGCGTGGCGCAGGGTTTGTCCCTGTTGCAGCGTGGTTTGCGGGGTATGCTGGTCATCAAGTGGCAGCCTTGCGAGCAGGAAACGGTTGCCCTCGCGGCTGACCGTCGACAGTTGCCGAAAGACCTTTTCCACCGCATCTTTGCCATCCGGCTTTTCGCGGGTCAGGCTGTGTGAACCGATAAACCAGAGCCAACCGTCCTGACAGGCCAGACCTTCAGTATCAATTTCCTTACCGTCACCCGCAGGCAGGTCAAGGTAATCCGCCACAGCAAAACGGGTATGGTTGGAAAACAGCGGGTTGCCATGCGCATCCGTGCCATCCGCGCTGAAACGTTCCAGATGGGTGGTTTCATCGTTGACCACCCACAAGGTATCGCCGCTATGCACGACGCCGGAAAGCGCTTCCCGCAGTTCGGCATATTTCGATGAAAAGACAATCTGTACGTACTGCGGATGGCTCATAAGTCTGTTGATAGGGTTATGGTTCTATAAAAAACGGCTGATCAGGATCAGGTCGCTGTCCACGCCCGCAGGCAGCGGAATGCGTACCTTGTGGCCACTGCCCGGCGCAGTTTGCAGCGGGATGCCTTCGAGGTTTTCCATCTGTTCCAGCACCAGCTCACGGTTATTGCCATCGGGAAGTACCCATTCGAGGCGGTCGCCGACGCTGAAACGGTTTTTCACATCCAGTTCCACCCAGCCGTTTTCACGGTCTACGCGCATGGCTTCGGCGACAAATTGTTGCTGGTGGCCTTGCGATGCGCCATAGATGTAATTCTGGTATTCGTGGGTGTGATGACGCTCGTAGAAACCATCGGTATAGCCCCGATTGGCCAGATTTTCCAGTACGCCAAGCAATTGCGGGTTGAAAGCCTTGCCCGCCAGCGCATCATCAATCGCCTGTTTGTAGGCTTGCGCGGTACGGGCAACGTAGTAATGCGATTTGGTACGGCCTTCAATTTTCAGACAATCGACACCGATTTCGACCAGCTTCTGTACGTGTTCAACCGCACGCAAGTCTTTGGAATTCATGATGTACGTGCCGTGCTCGTCTTCAAACACCGGCATCAGCTCACCGGGGCGCTGGCTTTCTTCGAGGAAATATACCTTGTCGGCCAGTGGGTGGCGTTGCTGCCCCCCCATCCCCAACCCTTCCCCCGCAAGGGGGGAAGGGCGCAAAGCATCCATGGGAATAATACTCTCCTGTCCCTTCCCCCCTTGCGGGGGAAGGTTAGGATGGGGGGTAATACCCGGTACGTATTTGCCTTCGGCTGCCTCCACTGCTTCTGTGGTTTTGTATTCCCAACGACAGGCATTGGTGCAAGTCCCCTGATTCGGGTCACGGTGATTGAAGTAACCGGAGAGCAGACAACGCCCGGAATAGGCGATGCACAACGCGCCATGCACGAACACTTCCAGCTCCATGTCCGGGCATTGCTGGCGGATTTCGGCAATTTCATCCAGCGACAGTTCGCGGGAAAGGATCACGCGGGTCAGGCCAAGGTTCTGCCAGAATTTTACCGTGGCGTAGTTGACCGTGTTGGCCTGCACGGAAAGGTGCACTGGCATGTCGGGCCAGCGTTCGCGCACCAGCATGATCAGGCCGGGATCAGCCATGATCAGCGCATCCGGATTCATATCGATCACCGGTTCCAGATCGGCCAGGAAGGTTTTGATCTTGCTGTTGTGCGGGGAAATGTTTACCGCCACGAAAAACTGCTTGCCCAGTGAATGCGCCTCGGCAATCCCCAGCGCAAGATTGTCATTCTTGAACTCATTGTTACGCACCCGTAGGGAATAACGCGGTTGCCCGGCATAGACCGCATCCGCCCCGTAGGCGAAGGCATGGCGCATGGATTTGAGGGTTCCCGCCGGGGCGAGCAATTCTGGGCGTTTCATCAGGGCAGTCCGCTGCTAAGGTCAAGTCCGCGATTATATTCGCAAGCACAGCAGCAGGCGAATAGCCACGAGCGGGAAGGGAATCTTATTCCGAGGCATAAAAAAAGCCCAGTAACGAAGTTACCGGGCTTTACCGCTGACCATGATGTCCTAGCAATACATCATGGAGACTACCCTCTACTAGCGGTTCAAAGGTATTCTAATACAACTAATCCAGTCGGATAAATTTGATATTTCACAAAGTAGCAAATTCTCTTGATATTTGTCAACAAGTAGTTGATATTAAAAATATTATTCATTACTAATTTTGCACTGCGCAAAACAGGCTTGGTGTTTTCCTGGGATGTGTTGCATGAACTCGGGGTGTTTTTGCCGTAGAATCCGGGGCGCTACATTTAGACAGTAATACGCCATGTTTGAATACATAGATAACCATGCCGCCCTGGTGAACCTGCTGGCACGTATGGACAATGCCGAATGGGTGACGCTGGACACCGAGTTCATCCGCGAAAAAACCTATTACCCCCGCCTGTGCCTGATCCAGATTGCCAGCCGTGATGTGCTTGCCTGCATTGACCCGCTGGCGATTACTGACCTGCAACCCTTCCTGGATTGGCTGAACCAGCCGCATCGCCTGAAAGTGTTACATGCCGCCTGGCAGGACATGGAAATTTTCCATCATCTGGGTAATGGCAAGGTGCCGGCCCCGCTGTTTGATACCCAGATTGCGGCGGCGGTATTGGGCATGGGCGACCAGTTGGGGTACGCCAGGCTGGTTGAGGCAATGCAAGGGGTTGTCCTGGACAAGTCGCAATCGCGCACGGACTGGTCACGCCGCCCGCTGAGCAAGGCACAACTGGAATATGCGGTTGATGATGTGCGTTACCTGCGGGATGTCTACCTGTTGCTGCGTGAACAACTGGACAAGCTGGGACGGATGAAATGGCTGGAAAAACCGTTCCAGAAACTGGCCGATCCTGCCACTTACCACATTGACCCTTATAGCGTATGGGAGCGGGTCAAGGGCGTACAAGTCCTCAAGCCGCACCATCTGGCCATCCTGCGTGAACTGGCGGCATGGCGTGAGCAACGGGCGCTGGAAAAAGATATTCCCCGCCGCTGGGTATTGTCTGATGAAATCCTGCTCGACATGGCGCGGATGCAACCGGTGAATGCCGATGCCATGCGCAATATCCGGGGTCTGGCTGACGAACAGATTGCCCGCTGGTCAGGCGAATGGCTGGCAGGCATCGCCCGTGGCAAAGCTGTGCCGAAGAGTGAATGGCCGCAACTGCCCCGCCGCCGCAAGCTGGACAGCGACATGGCGGTGGTGGCTGATGTGTTGATGGCCTTGCTCAACCAGGTGGCGAATGAAAACGGCATTTCCGCACAAATGATTGCAACCCGCCAGCAAATCGAAAAAATGCTCGAAGAAGGCCGCACCTACCTCTCGGATGACTGGCGCGGAACGCTGGTGAATGAGCTGTTTGCCCGCGTGTTGTCCGGCAAATCCGGCTTGCGGGTACGTGAGGGGCGGTTATCGCTGGAATAGGGTTTCCCTGACTTTCCCCCTGAATCCGGGTTTTTCCCCTGCGCTTCACCATGACGTTTCCCTGTCCGTGACGGGATCATTTGCTCATCAGCACTAAACCATGAGGAGCAAAACATGACCCATATCGCCCATACCGTTATTGCCTCACCTGCCCTGAAAACGACCGTCAATGTCCAGCGGGTGGAACAGGCACTGCCCGAGGGCTTGTTGCTGGCGAAAACCATGCTGGAACTCCAGCATATCCGTAAATTCAAGCAAAGCTATTGTTCCGACGACCGCCCCGGCGTGCGTGAATTCCATGATGACGGCATGGATGACTATTCCTACGTGATGTATGCGGCAACGGCGCAAGGTGAAATCACCAGCAGCGCACGCCTGCTGCTGGATACGGAACACGGTTTCCCCGAAGAAAACCATTTGCCGGTTGCCGTGCACAATATGCGTAAAGGCGGTAAGCGGCTGGCCGAACTGGGGCGGCTGGTGATTACCGAAGACAACAAGCTCAACATGCTGCGCCAGTATTACAAGGGGGTGTTCGAGATTGCCATGATTGAAGACATCGACGTGGTACTCATCGTGATGAAGCAGCGCAATTTGCCGTCACACAAGAAAATGATGGCGGTTGACGTGCTGTCCACTGACATGGGACGTAGCTGGGATGCCGAACAGGGCGAGCTGTGTCTGGTCGCCTGGGACGTGAAAGCCGAACAGCCGAAATTCCATCAATGGATTGACCGTGAATCTGCCCAGTTTTCCCAAAAAGAGTGGAACCAGTACAGCCCGTTGCATCTGGGGGTCATGGTTTCCGTGCAGCGTGAGTTGTACCAGCATACCGCTTCACGCATGTACGGCAAGGTGCTGGATCTGGGTTGCGGCAGTGGCCGGGTGATGGCTTACATCCAGGATAACCCGCGTGTGGAAAGTTACACTGGCGTGGACAGCAGCGAAGACATGATCCAGCAGGCAAGCTGGCTGAAGGAGCAGTTACAGTTGGACAAGGCCAACCTGATCCATGCCAGTATTGACGAGATGACGGGGCAATACGATGCGGTTTTTTCCATCCACAGCTTCTATAGCTGGCCGGAACAGGATCGTTTGTTGCAGCACATCTACACACTGCTGGCGGAGGATGGCACTTTCGTACTGGTGACACCCAACGATTCGTTCAATGTGGAAAAGCTGTCACACACGGTGCGTCAGGAATTGACCGGGCATCCGTACCTGGAGGCGTTCATGGCCATCAATTATTCGATTGCCACCAAAGCCAAGGCCAAAGGGCTGTATGTACCGCTGGATTCACTGATTGAGCGGGTGCGTCAGGCCGGGTTCCGCGTCAAAACTGCCCACGACCAGTTTTTCCTCGGTGGTGCATCCTATCTGGAGCTGGGGAAAAGCTCATAGATATTCGTCCATGTTAACCATGCCGAGGATATACATGAGTTCATTGGTTGAAATGTCACCAAACTCCTGACGCAACTCAAGCAAGGTCTTTTCCGCGTACCGCTGGGTGACACCCTTGGTACGCGGAATCGTTTTCATGGGTTGGCCTGACATCAAATGTTTGAGGACTTTTTTTTTGGTGTCGGTCAGGCTGTCCAGCATGGGGTGGATGAAAAAGCGCAGTTCCTCTCTGGAACGGACAATCTTTGTATGATACTGACGTGCAGCCGTGTGCAAGGTAACGACAGTTGTACGCTTCAGCTCCTCAAAATGTTCCAGATTGTCCTGTTTGAGGATGACCGAGATGCCTGCAATGGCGAAAGTGCCATACAGAACCGGGATGGACAGCCCGTGATTTATCCCGAATTTTTCCTTGGCATCCCTCGTGACGACCTGTTCTGCCGGACTGATATGCCCAACCCGGATTTCCTCCCACCAGTCGATGGGTTCCCGGCGGCCTTTTAATGCCAGGCGCAATACAAAGTCACAATTACCGTAATCATTTTTCAGATAATGCCCGACGAATCCGGTAAAGTTTTCAGAGAAATGCAACACGGGCTGCACTTCACTATTCATATACATGGGCTTCGGATAAAAAGAGTATAAAACTCCGTCAAAGCCGAGGCTGTTGACAAGCTCAGTCAATTTCGTAAATTCTTCACCAAAAGGACTTTGTGTCGGCATTGTTTAAATACGTTGGATAGAGTGTTACACCTCGGCTAGCCCGCTATGTTTTAACAAAATCTCTTTGGCGGGTCTAGCCAATATTCAGACAGCGCTACAGGAAATCAACTAAACTTGATGATGTGAAAGATTTTTATGCATTTGGGGCGCGGGGGATATGGCGATTATCCAGGTGGAGCAGCGGCTCCTTGAGATCGTGGGACGGCACGGGAATTGTTCCGGGGAGGCAGTTTCATCCGATTTGACGCCGTTGCTGGGCTTGTTTGCACGTATTCCGGTTGCCAGCGAGTTTACGCATTTACCCCCGTTATTTGATGCATCGGAAAATTTCCCCATTACCGACATGTATGTCGAGTTGCGGGTGGCGCATATGCGTAGCCTTGCCCATCCCGTGCTATTAAAACAGGGGAAAACCATCGCCGATGAGCAGGAGGAGCGTTACAAACAGCATGTTTCCCGCCATATCAGCATCCATCAGTGCGTCAGCATTCCCCAGCATCACCGGATAGTGATCCTGGGTGATCCGGGAAGTGGCAAGACCAGCCTGATGAAATACCTGTGCCTGGAAATAGCGACGGGCAAAAGCGAGCGCTGGCTGGTGCCGTTATTTGTCCCATTGCGCCGTTACTGGCTGGCGAAACAACAGGATGCTTCCCTGACCCTGCTCCGTTACGTTGTCGTTACCCTGTTGCAGGAGGGTGAGTGCCAGCACACCCAGGCACAGCTTGAAGTTGTGGAAAGTTTGCTGCGTACCTTGAGCGGTGCAGAAAAAGTGCATGTCCTGTTCCTGCTGGACGGCCTGGACGAAATTGCCACCAATACCCAGGCGCTTGAAGCTGTTTCCGCAGACATCCGGCAATTGGGGAAGCGTTTTTCCTGGGTGCTGACTTCACGGCATACCGGCTTTTTTGGTGATGTGGGTGAAGATATTTGCTACGAAGTGGTCAGGCTGGGCAAGGCAGGTATTGAAGAATTGGTCGGCAACTGGTTCGCCAACAGTCACCCTGGTCATCAGGCATCTGAACAGCAGCTCCTGTTAAGCCAGATTGATACCAACCCACGCTTGCGGGACATGGCCGGGAACCCTTTTCTGCTGACCCTGCTGTGCCACATCCAGCGGCAGTTTTCCAACCGTTGCCTGCCCCTGCACCGCAGCGATGTGTATGCGAATATCATTTACCTGATCCGGCTTCAGCTCCGTCATGTCAAAAAAGACAGCCATCTGTTCAGGGAAGCGGAAATGGCTTTCCTCGCCCGGTTTTGCCATTACCTGTATACCGCAGCCGACAATGCCCCCTTGCAGATATTTGAATACACGCATTGGGATCAATTTGCCTTACCGGATACCCCGCCCGATTTTGACCAGCATTTCCTGTCCTCACGGCTGATCAACAGTTGGCGGCAGGGCGGGGATTTTCACTTTACCCACCTGACTTTTCAGGAATACCTGATTGCCGTGCATCTTACCGTGCAGCCGTTTGCACAAGTGAGCCAGCATCTGTTCAACCCGCACTGGAAAATGGTTTACCGTTTTCTGGCGGGCATTTACAGCAAGCAGGCTGACCAGCAGAACCTGAAAGCCTTGCTTGAAGCGGTCACTGCCCCGGTTGACCAGATGGGTATCCTGTATCTGGAAGCAGCCCGTTTTCTGGTGGAAGCGAATATCGAGGATAGTACAAGGCTGTTGGGTTATGACTTGCGGGAACGTTTGTGGCAGCTCTGGACAAATAGCGCAGATTACGTCAGGGAAAGTGCAGGGGAAGTCTTGGCACTCCTCTCGCCCGGTTATGTCCTGGCAAAGCTGGTGGGTTTGCAGCAAGCCTGTGGTCAGGAACCCTCCAGTCGCGACCAGTATGTGTTGTTACGGAGCATCCGTCTGCTGGGTCTGATTTACAGTGCTGAAGCTGACGAACTGATCATGGATTTCTTGCAGACCGATCAGGAGGGTCTACAGGCCATGGCTATCGGGGCAATTGCGGTGAAAAACATGCACTCCCTGCGGCAAGGGGTTATCGGGTTGTATGAAACCGACCGCGAACGTTACTTTCCCCTGCTGTGCAATGTGGCCAAGGTGACGCGGCACAAGGCTTTCACCGACTGTTTACGGCCATACTTGCAGCATAAACCGGCGGATATGGAAAAGTATGACCTGTTGTTCCAGGCATTGACCGCCTTGGGGGATGTGACCGTCACGGATGCGTTGTTGCAGTTTGCCGAATCCTGCTCTGCGACAGAGCTGTCTTATGATCTGTTGGAAGCGCTGCTTTCCCTGCATACCCAGGCCAGCATGAAGTGGCTGGAGAAGATGTTGCAACGCGCGGACGGAGAATTGCGGAAAACGGTTATCTTTCATGCCATCCGTTACGGTTTGCTCGATTCCGCAACCCTGGTCAGAATACTGGTAGGCAGCGAACCCCATTATCAGGACGTTTACCTGACTGCTTTGCTGGAGCAGGTACAGAACGGTGGGCGGCTGGAGCCGATGGTTATCCAGACATTGCTGGCAATGGCAGGGGAAGATTCCGGGCATAGCATTGGCGCATTGAGTGTCCTGGAGCAGGCAGGCGCCGAGACGCTGATGGATGGGCAGGCATTGCGGCAACTGAAAACATTGTGCAGGCGTTATATTGATCATGCCGATGCTGAGCTGGTCGTCAATTCCATTGCCATCCTGAGCCGGTTCAGGGATATACAGGCGTATCCCAAAATCCGGCGGCTGGCCATGTCGGCCAATGTCCATGGCGTGCAATCCATCGCCATCCAAGCACTGTGGCATTACGCCGACCTTTACGGGCAGGAAGTCAGGGAACTGTTGCATACCCTGTATCTGGATACCCATACCAGTAGGATGGTGGCGGACGATGCCCTGACGGTATTGGCAAAAATGGATGTACAGGCAATCTTCCGTTATCTGGATAACCCGGATACCCGTGATGCCATTACCGCGTTTTGTGCGAGGGAAGGGGTGCTGCTGTTTGGGGACAGTTACATCGACAATTTCGGGATCAGGCATGTGTTCCATACACCCCAACCGAAACTGGACGCCGCCATTCCTGCCGAAGAACAACTGGAGCAACTGCGGCAAGCCTGCCTGTATGCGCTGGAAAACAATCTTGTGCAAAAAACAGCAGCCAACCGGGATAGCCCATTGCCAGCCCTGTTTGTCAAACCGGAGCCGGGAATCAATGAAAACCGTTTCCCGGATGGGGTTCATGTCAAAACCGGCAACAAGTTGCTGCAAGGGGAGAAAATCAGTGCCGTTTCCGCCCAAAAGATACTGAACCGGCTGAAAAAAGTTAGTCACGAATTGTTTTGTCATTAGTGGGTGTTGCATTTCGCCCCCCACCTTTTCCCAACCTTTTGCGTTTAATGTCTCCCTCAAGAGCCGTACAGAGAGGATCGGCTCCATCGTTGAACGAACAATGGGAGAGGAGACATTCCATGCAATACGCAAACCCGAATACCGAAGGTGCTGTTATCCATTTCAAGGAGCGCTATGAAAACTTCATCGGTGGGCAATGGGTTCCACCGGTCAATGGGCAATACTTCGATAATATTTCCCCGGTCAATGGCAAGCCGTTCTGCCAGGTTGCCCGTTCTGATGAGGCTGACATCAATCTGGCACTGGATGCAGCCCATGCGGCAAAAGATGCCTGGGGGGCAACTTCTGTTACTGCCCGTTCCAACATCCTGCTGAAAATTGCCGACCGTATCGACGCCAATCTGGAGCTGCTGGCGGTGGCAGAAACCTGGGATAACGGCAAAGCCGTGCGTGAAACCCTGAATGCGGATGTGCCATTGTCGTCCGACCACTTCCGTTACTTCGCCGGTTGTGTGCGGGCACAGGAAGGCACGCTTGGTGAGCTGGATCACAATACCGTTGCTTACCATTTCCATGAGCCGTTGGGGGTGGTCGGGCAGATTATCCCGTGGAATTTCCCGCTGTTGATGGCGGCGTGGAAACTGGCTCCGGCACTGGCAGCGGGTAACTGTGTGGTGCTGAAACCGGCAGAACAGACCCCGGCTTCCATCCTGGTGCTGGCTGAGCTGATCCAGGATTTGTTGCCACCGGGTGTCATGAACATTGTGAACGGTTTCGGCACAGAAGCAGGTAAGGCACTGGCCACCAGTACCCGTATTGCCAAGATTGCGTTCACAGGTTCCACGCCAGTAGGTTCCCTGATCATGAAATACGCTGCCGACAATATCATTCCATCAACGGTGGAGCTGGGCGGCAAATCACCGAATATTGTCTTCTCGGATGTGATGGATCACGAAGACGCCTTCCTGAGCAAGGCGGTTGAAGGTGCGGTACTGGCGTTCTTCAACCAGGGCGAGGTGTGTACCTGCCCATCCCGCTTGCTGATTCAGGAAGACATTTACGACAAGTTCATCGGTATGGTTCTTGACCGTTCTGCCAAAATCAAGCGTGGCAACCCGCTGGATACCGAAACCATGGTCGGTGCGCAGGCGTCACAGGAGCAGTATGACAAAATCCTCAGCTACATCCAGATTGGCAAGGACGAAGGTGCGGAAGTTATTACCGGCGGTGATGTCGAGCAAATGGACGGCGAGTATTGTGATGGTTTCTACATCAAGCCAACCCTGCTGAAAGGCACGAACAATATGCGCGTGTTCCAGGAAGAAATCTTCGGCCCGGTCGTGTCTGTGGCAACTTTCAAGGATGAGGCGGAAGCACTGGCGATTGCCAACGACACTGAATTCGGTCTGGGTGCTGGTGTGTGGACCCGTGACATGAACCGTTCCTACCGCATGGGTCGCGGCATCCAAGCAGGCCGGGTGTGGACTAACTGCTATCACCTGTATCCGGCACACGCGGCTTTCGGCGGTTACAAGAAATCCGGCGTAGGCCGTGAAACCCACAAGATGATGCTCGACCATTACCAGCAAACCAAGAACCTGCTGGTGAGCTACGACATCAATCCGCTGGGTTTCTTCTAAACCTGCTATTGTCTTCTGATGTTGTATGCGGGTTGGGTCTTGCCTGACCCGCATTTTTGCTTATATCTGTTTGACCCGTTACAGCGGATGTTGTCATAATGTCAACATGCCTGCAAAACTTATACTAAAAGACCGTACTGTGTACGATGGTGGTTACATACAGGAAATGGTGATATGGGAGCTGGAGAAATCTGTCTTCGGCAGCCAGCATCGTTGTAAATACCGCTTGTTCTTTGGTTTGGCGGGTGAACGGATTGTTAGTTATGACAATGAGCGTCCGAAAGGTAATCACCGACATTACAAGGAGCGCGAAGAGACATATGTCTTCACCAGCATTCAGAAACTGCTTGAGGACTTCATGTCCGATGTAGCAGAACAACGGAGGCGATATTATGAACACTAAAACCAAACGCACTCTCGAAATCAAAATACTGGATGAAAAACAAGCCATGCAGGCTTCTGGTGCCCGATTTCTCAATGCCTGGAATAAGGCTGAATACGCAGGTGAATACCTGACTTTTACTTCACCCGGTATGTTCTTCGAGGTGGTTAATGCCCGCCGTTGGGATTTGGTGGTCAAGCTGCAAAGACTCGGGAAAACCAGTATTCGTGAGTTGGCAAGGCAGGTTCAGCGTGATGTCCGGCGTGTGCATGATGACATCAAAGTCCTGATCGAACATGGCATTGTGGAGCAGGATACCGGGGGAGTATTTGTTCCTTACGATGAAATTCACGCTGATTTCACGTTAACCGCAGAGGCGGCCTGACATTATGCCCAAACAAAGCGAATACGTAACCTACCTTCTGGAACTCCTCGCCCTGCTGGGTCAGGTCACTTCCCGCGCGATGTTTGGCGGCCAGCCATTCAGTTACAGCAAGAAGGACGGCACGGTGGCGGTTATGTCATATTGGACTGTTCCTGCCGACCTGCTGGAAGATCAGGAACCCTTGCTGGTATGGGCACGCAAAGCCCGCGATACCGCCCTCAAACACAAAGCCCCGCCCAAGCGCAGCAAAAAAACCAAACCATGAAACGTTTGGCTGAACTTATCCTTCAGCATCATTTTCATGATTTGGGGGAGACGTTCTATACCGGATACCAACCACAAGGGCTGCAACAGCCAGAGCTGATCCGTAGCAATCCTGCCGTGGCGCAACAGCTCGACCTTGATCCCGCCGAATTCAATACCCCTGATTTCCTGGAAGTTTTCAGTGGTAATGCCTTGTTACCGGGCAGCCGCCCGTTGGCACAAGCCTATGCCGGGCATCAATTTGGCAAATTCAACCCGTTCCTGGGTGACGGGCGCAGCGTGTTGTTGGGTGAAATCAGCAGTTCTGCCGGAGTTTGGGATATTGCCTTGAAAGGCGCTGGCCGAACGGCTTACGCCCGCGATGCGGATGGTCGTGCGGGAATGGAAGAGTGCCTGCATGAATACACGCTCAGTGAGCAATTGGCGGCGTTGGGTGTCCCCACCAGCCGAGTATTGTGCATCGTTTCCGGGAAACTCTTCGTGTACCGGCACGGTTTCCAGCCTGCTGCGATCATGACCCGCATTGCGCCCAGCCATATCCGCTTTGGCACGTTCGAGTACCATTATTTCCGTCGTGACAAGCTGGCTCTAAGCCAACTGGCTGATCACGTTATAGCACGGCATTACCCGGACTGTGCGGGAGCGGATGAAGCACGTTACGCGCGTCTGTTTCAGGCCATTGTACTGAAAACGGCACGTTTGATAGCGCATTGGCAGGCTGCCGGTTTTACCCACGGGGTGATGAATTCCGACAACCAGTCAATCGTGGGTGTAACGCTGGATTTGGGGGCGGGAAGTCTTACCCCGGAGCGTGACCCGAATTACGTCAGCAATCCTGATGATGAAAAAGCGCGGTACGCCTTCGGGGAACAGCCGGTGATTGGCTTGTGGAACTGCAATGTATTGGCTAGGGCATTTTCCCCGCTGGTGGCTGCGCAGGATTTGCGGGAAGCCCTGCAAGCTTATGAGCCTGAATATTTGCGCCATTACGCACAACTGACAGGCTCAGAACCTGCCGATTGAGGCCAGTTCCGCCAGACGTTCGCGTATCAGTTCACTACCGCCTGTGCCGCTACACAGTTGGCTCATCAGCAATGCCGGGTCATGACATGATTCCAGCGCTTTCCCCATTACCGCGTCGATACAATTACGCCATTCTTCCAGTTCCGGTGAGTTGGACTGCGGCAGGAATGAGCCGCGATACAGTGAAATGGCCTCATTGCTGCGTTGCTGGCGCAGGCTTTGCCAGACGTGGATGAAGTCTGCCCATACCGGTGTCAGCAGCCGATAGGGGCGGGAACCAATCTGCCCATCCAGTATCCGGCGTAAATGCGACAGTTCTGATTTCAGGGTTGCGGTGGAAACGGGCGCATCACCATACAGTGCGGCATGGAAACCTTCCAGGCTCAAACCTTGCGGGTTCAGTGCCAACAGGCAGAGGATTTCCAACTGGCGCATTTGCAGGCTCAACGGTTTGCCCCGGAACAGGATGCGTGGCTGCCCCAGCGCGTGGATTTCCAGTTCGGCACGGGGTAGGTGTTTCGGCAGACCCGCTGCGATGGAACGCGCCAGTTCAGTCACCGCTGCTTGTCCCAGTGGCGTATGCCGGTTCCAGGTGGTGGACATATCCAGGATGCCCAGACATTCCCCGGATTGCGGGTGGATAATCGGTGCGGCGTAGCACACCCAGTCATGCACAAACGGCTGGTAATGTTCGGATGAAAAAACCGTGACAGGTCGGCGGAGTTTTTGTGCCAAGCCAACCGCATTCGTACCGATCGAGCTTTCATCCCAGCGCCCGCCTGCCGTGAAATTGACAGCTTCGGCACGCCTACGCATATGGCTGCTGGCAAATGTCCATAACAAACGCCCGAACGGGTCGGCAATCGCGGCAACCAGTTCCCCTTCACGGGCGAGTTGCATCATATTGTCTTGTTCGCGAGTGGCAGCTTGGGACAGGGGGGATTCACGCCAGGATTCACTGATAAGCTTTTCATCGTCTGCCGGGGCGTGGGATTTTTGCGGGGGAACATGCCGGGCACTGCGTTGCCAGGATGAAAGGATTTCTACCTTGACTGTATTGCTTGTCAGGGATAATGGGTTGCCGGTAACGAAATGGCTCCATGCCGTTTCCGCAACCCGCCTGCGCTGGGCAAGTGACTCCTCTTTCCCGGTGTGCATCCTGTATGTCTCCTCGGTTGTGGCGCACACAATTGTTATTTCAACTAGTTAAGGTGTTACGCTTTGATCCTGTCAAAGCTAACCTTTTATTTTCTGCTTGACAAGAGCCTGTGAAAAAGAGGGGGTGGGTGTCTACCGGGTCAAAAGAAAAGGGAGCCGAAGCTCCCTTTTCAACACTTGCGAAAATCCGCGTCTGATTAAGAGACTTTCGGCTCCAGTTCGCCTTTTGCATAACGGCCAAACATGATTTCCAGGGAAACCGGGTTGATCTTGCTGGCTTGACCTGCGGAACCAAAGGCTTCGTAACGCGCCTTACAGATTTCCATCATGCCCTTGGTAGAGTCTTTCAGGAATTTGCGTGGGTCGAAGTTGGACTTGTTCTGCTCCAGGTGACGGCGGATAGAACCGGTAGACGCCATGCGCAGGTCAGTGTCGATGTTGACCTTGCGTACACCGTGCTTGATGCCTTCCACAATTTCTTCGACTGGTACGCCGTAGGTCTGGCCCATGTCGCCGCCGAAGTTGTTGATGATTTCCAGCCAATCCTGTGGAACGGAAGAAGAACCGTGCATAACCAGATGGACGCTAGGAATGCGCTCGTGGATTTCTTTCACGCGGTCGATACGCAGCACCTTGCCGGAAGGCTTCTGGGTGAACTTGTACGCACCGTGGGAAGTGCCGATCGCGATAGCCAGCGCGTCAACGCCGGTTTTCTTGACGAAATCTGCCGCTTCTTCAGGGTCGGTCAGCAGTTGGGAATGATCCAGCACGCCTTCTGCGCCGTGACCATCTTCTTCGCCCATCATGCCGGTTTCCAGGGAACCCAGGCAGCCCAGTTCGCCTTCGACGGAAACGCCGCAAGCGTGAGCCAGTTCAACCACCTTGCGGGTAGTTTCAACGTTGTACTCGTAGGAAGACGGGGTTTTGCCGTCAGACATCAGGGAGCCGTCCATCATGACGGAGGAGAAGCCGGACTGGATGGAACGGAAGCAAACCGCTGGTTCAGCACCGTGATCCTGGTGCATACAGACCGGGATGTGCGGGTACATTTCGATCGCCGCCAGGATCAGGTGACGCAGGAATGGTTCGCCTGCATAGCCACGCGCACCGGCGGAACCTTGCATGATAACCGGGGAATTGGTCGCATCAGCCGCCTGCATGATGGCGTGAACCTGTTCCATGTTGTTGACGTTGAATGCTGGCATACCGTAGCCGTGTTCAGCGGCGTGATCCAGCAACTGACGCAGTGAAATCAGAGCCATGATGTTCTCCTCGAAATGTTGGTTTAACTCTTTAACAAATAACTAATACGTGGCTTCTAGCCGTTCTGGTGCTCACCAACACGCAGTATTTTCAACTGGTTGGTACCACCTTGTGCCCCCATCAGGTCGCCTTTGGTGACGATGACCAGATCGCCTTCCTCAACGATATTTTCCTTGATCATCAGTTCAACCGCCTGACGATTGGCTATTTTGGGGTCTGTGAGCGGTTCGTGCAATTTCACCGGGTAAACACCCCGGTACAGGTTAACCCGCCGTGCCGCCCCATCGTTGGAAGTCAGTGCGTAAATCGGGATACCGGAACTGATACGCGACATCCACAACGGGGTTGCACCGGATTCGGTCAGTGCGGCAATGGCCTTGATCCCCATGTGGTTGGCGGTATACATGGTGGCCATGGCAATTGCCTCGTCCATGCGGTCGAACTGCTCTTCCATGCGATGCCCGGATCGGCGGGTTTCGATGGAATTTTCCGCTTCCGCACAAATACCCGCCATGGTTTTGATGACCAGCGCCGGGTGTTTGCCAGTGGCGGTTTCGCCAGACAACATCACTGCATCCGTCCCGTCGATAACCGCATTCGCCACGTCGAACACTTCCGCACGGGTCGGGATTGGATTCTCGGTCATCGTTTCCATCATTTGCGTGGCGGTGATGACGATACGGTTGAGTTTGCGGGCGCGGCTGATCAGGCATTTCTGCGCCCGTGGCAGCTTGGCGTCTCCGATTTCCACACCCAGATCACCGCGTGCAATCATGATGACGTCGGAAGCCAGGATGATCTCGTCGCGGGTTTTTTCTTCCATGGTTTCCGCACGTTCCATCTTGGCAACGATGGCAGCGTTACATCCCGCTTCCACAGCCAGACGGCGGGCTTCATGAATGTCATCCGCCGTGCGCGGGAATGAAACAGCCAGAAAGTCCATACCAATGCTGGCCGCCGCCGCAATGTCTTCCTTGTCCTTTTCGGTCAGTGCCGCTGCGCTCAGGCCACCGCCACGACGGTTCAGCCCCTTGTTGTTGGACAGGGTGCCACCGTTGACGGCACGGGTATGGATTTCCTGGCCTTTGACATCCAGTATTTCCAGGACGATACGCCCGTCATCCAGCCAGAGTTCGTCACCCGCCTTTACGTCATTGACCAGTTCCTTGTAACCCAGCCCGACCCGCTCCTGGGTTCCGGCATCCGCAGGCAGATCGGCATCCAGAATAAAACGGTCGCCCGGCGCCAAGGTAATCTTGCCTTCCTTGAAGCGGGCAATGCGTAATTTTGGTCCCTGCAAGTCGCCCAAGATGGCGACAATGCGCCCTGCTTTTTTCGCCAGTTCACGCACCAGTGCCGCACGTGCCGCATGTTCTGCGTGGGAGCCGTGCGAAAAGTTCATCCGTACAACGTCTACGCCCGCCCGGATGATGGCTTCGATTGCTTCTGGCGTGTTTGTAGCAGGCCCCATGGTTGCTACAATTTTTGTCCTTCTCAATGTGTTACCTATTAACTGTGTGCTTTTTTAATGTGTTTGTTATGTTTTTTAGAGGTTTTCACGAATAATGAAGCCGCATGAAGCGGCTCCATTGTTTCGTGTTGTTTAGCCTTTGGCGCGTTCTTCCAGCATAGCGACTGCCGGGAGCGTTTTGCCTTCCAGGTATTCGAGGAAAGCGCCGCCTGCGGTTGAGATGTAGGAAATCTTGTCGTAAATGTCGTATTTCTGAATTGCCGCGATAGTGTCGCCGCCACCCGCCAGGGTAAACGCCTTGGTTTCAGCCATAGCCATGGAAATGGCTTTGGTGCCTTCGCCAAACTGGTCGAATTCAAACACGCCAACCGGGCCGTTCCACACAACCGTACCAGCGTTCATGATGATGTCGACCAGTTCCTGCGCAGATTTCGGACCGATGTCAAAAATCATGTCATCGTCAGCCACGTCAGCCGCATCTTTCAGGACGGCAGGTTCATTGGCATCGAACTGCTTGCCACACACTACATCAACAGCGATCGGAATGTTCGCGCCACGGGCTTTCATCTTTTCAATCAACGCCTGGGCAGTTGGCACCAGATCGTCTTCGCACAGGGATTTGCCGACGTTCTTGCCGGTCGCTTTCAGGAAGGTGTTGGCAATACCACCGCCGACAACCAACTGTTCGCACTTTTCAGACAGTGCTTCCAGTACGGTCAGCTTGGTGGAAACTTTGGAACCACCAACGATAGCCACCATTGGGCGGGCAGGGTTGGCCAGCGCCTTGTCCAGCGCGATCAGCTCTTCGGTCAGCAGGATACCGGCAGCCGCAACCGGGGCAAATTTGCCCGCGCCATGGGTGGAAGCCTGTGCACGGTGAGCCGTACCGAAAGCATCCATGACAACCGCGCCACACAGAACCGCATATTGCTTGGCCAGTTCTTCATTATCTTTCTTTTCGCCCTTGTTGAAGCGGACGTTTTCCAGCAGGACAACGTCACCTTCAGCCACGTCAAAACCACCGTTCAGGTAGTCCTTGATCAAGCGAACTTCTTTGCCCAGCTTGGCGCTCATGTCATCAGCAATAGGCTGCATGGAGTTGGCTTCATCCACTTCACCTTCAACCGGGCGGCCACGGTGGGACATGACCATGACTTTCGCGCCAGCTTTCATGGCGTGCTCGATAGTCGGCATGGAAGCAGTAATACGGGCGTCGGACGTTACCTTGCCTTCTTTGACAGGTACGTTCAGGTCAGCACGGATCAGGACACGTTTGCCTTTCAGATCCAGGTCGGTCATTTTGATGAAAGCCATGTGATGCAGCTCCTTTGGAATTTCAAATCAGTCAAATAAAGCGTGAAGTGATTTATTTGACGGGTCTGGGGTGTGGCAGGGTCTGGCGAATGCCAGACCCGTACCCATGCAACTTAGTTAGCCGCTACGTGCTCAACAAAGCGCAGCATGTTGGCAGTGTAGCCGTACTCGTTGTCGTACCAGGAAACCACTTTCACGAAAGTGCCGTCCAGTGCGATACCAGCTTCTGCGTCGAAGATGGAAGAGTAGCCAACGCCACGGAAGTCAGTGGAAACGACTTTCTCGTCGGTGTAGCCCAGCGTCTTGCTCATGTCGCCAGTTTCAGAAGCTTCTTTCATCGCCGCACAGATGTCTTTGTAAGACGCTTCGCTGTTCAGCTCAACAGTCAGGTCAACCACGGAAACGTCAGAAGTCGGAACACGGAAAGCCATACCCGTCAGCTTGCCGTTCAGTTCTGGCAGTACCACACCTACCGCTTTGGCAGCACCAGTGGAAGACGGGATGATGTTTTCCAGGATGCCACGGCCACCGCGCCAGTCCTTCTTGGAAGGGCCGTCAACAGTCTTCTGGGTAGCCGTTGCAGCGTGAACGGTAGTCATCAGGCCACGCTTGATGCCCCACTTGTCGTTCAGAACCTTGGCAACCGGAGCCAGGCAGTTGGTGGTACAGGAAGCAGCGGAAACGATCGCCTGACCAGCATAAGTGGTGTGGTTTACACCGTAAACGAACATTGGAGTCTTGTCCTTGGAAGGTGCGGACATGACAACTTTCTTCGCACCAGCGGCAATGTGCTTCTGACAGCCAGCGTCGTCGAGGAAGAAACCGGTACATTCCAGAACGATGTCAGCACCGACATCACCCCAGGCCAGCTTGGCAGGGTCGGTTTCAGCAGTCAGGCGGATAGTCTTGCCGTTAACAACCATGTTGCTGCCGTCAACGCCAACGTCGCCGTTGAAACGACCGTGTACGGAGTCATACTTCAGCATGTATGCCAGGTAGTCAGCGTCCAGCAGGTCGTTGATGGCAACCACTTCGATGCCAGGGAAGTCACGTGCGATTGCGCGGAAAGCCATACGACCGATACGACCAAAACCGTTGATGCCTACTTTGATAGTCATGAACTCTCTCTCCTAAATTGTACTCAAAACAAAATTCACACTCGCCCGCCCTACAATAGGACGGGCGCTTTCAGATGTAGTTACGCAACACTGTCGATGGCTTTCAGCACATTCGCAGTGGTGATGCCAAAGTGTTTGAACAGCTCGTCTGCTGGGGCGGATTCACCAAAGGTGCTCATGCCGACAACAGCGCCGTTCAGGCCAACGTACTTGTACCAGCCATCCATGATCGCTGCTTCAACTGCAACGCGGGCAGTAACCGCCGCTGGCAGGACAGATTCCTTGTAAGCCGCATCCTGTGCTTCAAAGGTGTTGACGGAAGGCATGGAAACCACGCGCACTTTCTTGCTGGATTGTGCCGCCGCCTGCATAGCCAGTTCCACTTCAGAACCGGTCGCGATCACGATCACGTCAGGCGTGCCGTCGGTATCTTTCAGGACGTAACCACCCTTGGCGATGTTGGCGATCTGCTCAGCGGAACGATCCTGATGCTTCAGGTTCTGACGGGAGAAGATCAGGCAGGATGGGCCATTCTTCTTCTCGATAGCAGCTTTCCAGGAAACCGCCGTCTCAACCGCATCACAGGTTCTCCACACGTTCATGTTCGGAATCATGCGCAGGGTTGGGATCTGCTCAACCGGCTGGTGAGTCGGGCCGTCTTCGCCCAGACCGATGGAGTCGTGGGTATAAACGTAGATGGTCTGGATTTTCATCAGCGCAGACATGCGCAGGGCGTTACGCGCGTATTCGGAGAACATCAGGAAGGTCGCGCCGTATGGCAGGAAACCGCCATGCAGGGTAACGCCGTTCATGATGTGGCTCATGCCGAATTCGCGTACACCGTAAGAGATGTAGTTGCCAGAGAAGTCATGCTCATGGCCGTGGCCAGGGTTGACGTATTTGCTGCAACAGTTGTAGGTGTTGTTGGAAGGCGTCAGGTCAGCGGAACCGCCGAGGAATTCAGGCAGCAACGGCGCATAGCCATCCAGCGCTTTCTTGGAAGCAACACGGGTCGCCAGGGTCGGGCCTTCGGCGGCAACCGCAGCGATGAACTTGTCGGACTCTTCCGCCCAATTAGCAGGCAGTTCACCAGCCATACGGCGTGTGAATTCGGCTGCTTCAGCAGGATATTCAGCAGCGTAGGCTGCAAACTTTTCGTTCCACGCAACTTCAGCAGCAGCGCCTTTTTCTTTCGCATCCCATGCTGCATAGATAGCTGCTGGCACAACGAATGATTCGGCTTCTGTCCAGCCCAGTTCCTTGCGGGTCAGGGTGATTTCGTTGCCGCCCAGCGGCGCACCGTGACAATTATGGGAACCCGCCAGGTTAGGTGAGCCGTAACCGATAGTGGTCTTGCAGCAGATCATGGAAGGCTTGCCGGTTTCAGCGCGGGCAGCTTCGATCGCAGCCTTGACAGCATCAGCGTCGTGACCGTCAACGTTTGGCACAACGTGCCAGCCGTAAGCTTCAAAACGCTTTGGAGTGTCATCACGGAACCAGCCGTCTACTTCACCGTCGATGGAGATGTTGTTGTCATCGTGAGGCGTAATCAGCTTGCCCAGACCCCAAGTACCCGCCAGCGCTGCCGCTTCGTGGGAAATACCTTCCATCATGCAGCCATCGCCGAGGATAACGTAGGTGTAGTGATCTACGATATCATGGCCTGGCTTGTTGAATTGTGCTGCCAGCATTTTTTCAGCCAGCGCCATACCAACAGCGTTGGTGATGCCCTGACCCAATGGACCGGTGGTGGTTTCAATACCAGGCGTATAACCGTATTCAGGGTGACCAGGGGTTTTGGAATGCAGTTGGCGGAAGTTTTTCAGGTCATCCAGAGACAGGTCATAACCGGTCAGGTGCAGTACGGAGTAAGGCAGGGTGGAGCCGTGGCCGTTTGACATGACGAAGCGGTCACGGTTAGCCCACTTAGGATTTTGTGGGTTGTGTGACATGAAATCGTTGTAGAGGACTTCGGCGATGTCAGCCAGACCCATAGGGGCGCCTGGGTGACCAGAATTTGCTTTTTGCACGGCATCCATGGCGAGGATACGAATCGCGTTAGCCAACTCGCGGCGTGTAGTCATTGACGGCTCT
>JBBIHI010000005.1:0-30667 GCA_037447095.1 Thiotrichaceae bacterium | reverse complement strand
CGTTTGATGCCGGTGTTACCGCTGTATGCCATGTGTGTGTTCCTTATATAGTGTTCTTTTGCTTCCGCGTCTTTTCACGCGCCAGTTCGGTCAGGCTGTCATCAGCACTCAGGGTAATATTGCGCATGTCATAATCCCCCTTACGGTACACGAGATCAGTGTACAACAAGTCAGGGCATACAACATTTTTTGTACTTCTTGCCGCTACCGCAGGGGCACGGGTCATTACGCCCGACTTTGGGTTCGGTACGGATAATCTGTGGAAGGGCAGGCGCAATATCCTCCACATAATCATCACCGTCATCCTGAAATCCCAATTCCTCCAACAAACCATTTTGATGGTAATTGGGGCGCGGCGTATCCCGCTGGCTACGCAAACCCAGCCCCAGTTCCACATCTTCAATATCACCACAGATGCTCCATTCCACATCCCCACCAGCGTAAACCTCGCGAATATCGCCTATCGCCCCTACCGCCTTCAGGCCGATCAACTCAGCAACAATCATGCCCCGCAAGTCGGGATTTCCGTCAGTCAGGGCTTTCATGCAATACACCAGCTTTGCCACTACCTGATCCCGCAGGGCTGCCTGCTTGCCAATTGCCCCCAGACCATCCTGAGCCATGATCCGGGCAAGACCATCATTCCCGTCATTCAGCACAAATGCCGCCAACGGCTCAATGCCCGCTTTCCCGGCGGCGGCCAGCACTGTAGGCATTTCATCCAGCGCCCAGTCATCGGCTGAAATAACCACCAGCACTTCAAGCAGTTCCTCCAAACCCGCCGGCATCAACCGGCTCAGGGCTCTCCACGCATGTAAAGGAACCCAACAGCCATCCCCTTCGCTTTCCAGGAAGCTGTCATCCTCAATCAGCTCCACCAACGTAGTCGCGTCTGCTGCTGAAAAACCATAGGATGAATAATCAAGCCATGGCCTGCCATCCTGCGGCTCACCCAATGGTGACAAAATTTTGATGATAGTTTGCTTGTCCATAATGCCTCCTTCAGTTTGGTGTCGAGCATAGCAAAACGGCGTACAAATCTCGCCCTGTACGGATGCCCTGAGCCACTTGCCGGAATTAGCTGACATTTTCGTAAGTTTGTCTACAATTGGTGACTTCGCAAGCCAATAGCAAAGTAAGCACGACCCATGCAACATAACCAGAACCGTAAAGGCATCATCCTCGCCGGGGGCAGTGGAACCCGCCTCTACCCGCTGACCCGCGCCGTCAGCAAGCAACTGATGCCCATCTATGACAAGCCGATGATCTACTACCCACTGACTGTCCTGATGCTGTCGGGTATCCGCGACATCCTGATCATCACCACCCCGGAAGACTCGGCACAGTTCCAGAACCTGCTCGGCGATGGCTCACATTGGGGGCTGAATATTCAATACACAGTGCAACCCAAACCGGAAGGGCTGGCACAGGCTTTCCTGATTGGCGCAGATTTTGTCGGAAATGCCCCCTCCACCCTGATCCTGGGCGACAATATTTACTACGGCGAAGGGCTGTCACAACGCTTGCAAGCAGCATCCCAACAAACCGAAGGTGCTACCGTATTTGCCTACTACGTGCGCGACCCGGAACGTTACGGGGTTGTAGAGTTTGACGACAACCGCAAGGCACTCAGCATTGAGGAAAAGCCTGTCAAGCCACGTTCCCACTATGCAGTAACCGGCTTGTATTTCTACGACAACCAGGTCGTCGATATTGCCCGTGAGGTACGCCCATCCCCGCGTGGCGAACTGGAAATCACCACCGTCAACCAGATATACCTGGAGCGTGGGCTGCTACAGGTGGAAATGCTCAAGCGCGGTACGGCATGGCTGGATACCGGAACCCATGCTTCACTGCTGGACGCTTCCAACTACATCCGTGTTATTGAGGAGCGCCAGGGGCTGAAAATTGCCTGCCCGGAAGAAGTCGCGTGGCGCATGGGCTACATTGACACCGAACAATTGCTGCGGTTGGCAGAGCCGCTGATGAAAAGCGGCTACGGACACTACCTGACGGGGTTGCTGGCATGAATATCATCGACACGCGCATTCCCGAGGTAAAAATCATCGACCCCGCCGTGTTTGGTGATGCACGCGGCTTTTTCATGGAAAGCTGGCATTCCGGCAAGTTCGCCGAACACGGGCTGGATTTGCACTTCGTACAGGACAATCACAGCCGTTCCCGGCAAGGCATCCTGCGCGGCTTGCACTACCAGACCCAACAAACCCAGGGCAAACTGGTGCGTGTTACCAGTGGCAAGGTATTCGATGTCGCCGTGGACATCCGCCGTTCCTCGCCCACGTTCGGGCAATGGGTCGGCGTGGGACTGTCGGATGAAAACCACCGCATGTTATGGGTTCCCAAGGGCTTTGCGCATGGCTTTTACGTGATGAGCGAATCCGCCGACTTCCTGTATAAATGTACTGACTTTTATGCCCCGGAACACGAAGCCTGCATCCGTTGGGATGACCCGACCCTGGCCATCGACTGGCCACTGCTGGATGGGCAAGCCCCATTGGTGTCTGGCAAGGATGCGCAAGGCAAACTATGGGCAGATGCGGAGATGTTTGCATGAAAATACTGCTGACCGGCGCAAACGGCCAATTAGGCTCCGAGTTACAAGCCACCTGCCCGGAACACATCTCCCTGATCCCAACCGATTACACCTCGCTGGACATTACCCAGCCGGAACAGGTAAAAGCGGCACTGGATACCCACCAGCCCGATGTGATCATCAACGCTGCCGCCTACACCGCCGTGGACAAAGCGGAAACGGATGTGGAACGTGCCTATGCCATTAACCATCTGGCCGCCGTGACACTGGCGCAGGAAGCACACCAGCGCGGCATTTACCTGCTGCATATTTCCACCGACTTTGTGTTCGATGGTCTACAATCCACGCCTTATGCCTGCGATGCAGCAGCACACCCTTTGGGTGTTTATGGCGCAAGCAAGCTCGCAGGCGAACAGGCCGTGCAAAAACATTGCCCGGCAGCGGCTATCGTGCGGACATCCTGGCTGTATTCGGCTTACGCCAATAACTTTGCCAAGACCATGCTGCGCCTGATGGCAGAACGCGACAGCCTGGGTGTGGTTGCCGACCAGATTGGGACACCGACCTGGACACATACCCTGGCGGATACCTTGTGGTCATTCATCGTGCAAAAACCACAGGGCATCTTCCACTGCGCGGATAACGGTGTGGCAAGCTGGTACGATTTCGCCGTTGCCATTCAGGAAGAGGCATTGGCCCTTGGCCTACTGGACAGGGCGATCCCGGTCAGGCCATTACGGACAGCGGAATACCCCACCCCTGCCCGTCGCCCGACTTACAGCGTGATGGACAAACGCACAACGGAAAACAACTTGGGCTACATTTTCCCCCACTGGCGCGTGGCGTTGCGGAAAATGTTTGCCCAGCTACAACAACAGGCTACCAACACATGACAACGACATTCCAACCCAACAAACTGCTGGTAACAGGCGGCGCTGGTTTTATCGGCACAAATTTTGTCCATTATTGGCTGGGAACCTACCCGGATACCCGCATTGTGGTGCTGGATGCACTGACCTACGCCGGGCGTTACGAAAACCTGCAAGCACTGGAAGGCCATGCCAATTTCCGTTTCGTACATGGCGACATCCTCGACCAGCCGCTGGTGGAAACACTGCTGCGCGAAGAAACCATCGACACCATCGTGCATTTCGCTGCCGAATCCCACGTTGACCGCTCGATTTACGGACCGGATGCGTTCCTGCGCACCAATATTGATGGCACGCACAGTTTGCTGAAGGCTGCCCGTCAGGTCTGGCTGGAAGAAAAACCGGGCTTTGCGCACCGCTTCCATCATGTTTCCACCGATGAAGTGTATGGCACATTATCGCCAACCGACCCGGCGTTCACCGAAACCACCCCTTACGCGCCCAACTCGCCGTATGCGGCCAGCAAGGCATCCTCTGACCATATCGTGCGGGCATACCAGCACACGTATGGCCTGAACACCACCACCAGTAACTGTTCCAACAATTACGGCCCCTACCAGTACCCGGAAAAGCTGATCCCGTTGGCAATTTCACGCCTGCTGCAAGGCCAGCCAGTACCGATTTACGGCGATGGACAGCAGATACGCGACTGGCTGTATGTGGATGACCATAACCGGGGCATTGACCTGATCATCCGCAACGGGCGTTTGGGCGAAACCTACAATATTGGCGGCAACAACGAGCAGGCCAACCTGAGCCTGATCCACGAACTGTGTGACCTGCTGGATGCACGCTTCCCCGATTCGCCGCACGTCCCGCACCGCCAGCACATTACCTATGTTGCTGACCGTCCCGGCCATGACCGCCGTTACGCCATCGACAACAGCAAAATTTGCCGCGAACTGGGCTATGTACCGGCGGAAACGTTCCAGAGCGGTCTGGCGAAAACCCTCGACTGGTATCTGGCACGCCCTGAATTCTGGCAAGAGGGCGTTTCATTATTCGGCACACACGGAGCAACTGCCTGATGGATTGCCGTATCTGTGGTGCAATTGACGACCACCGCACCTATACCGCGCGGGAAATGATGCTCGGATTCCGGGATTCGCACCGCTATTTCGAGTGCAAACAGTGCGGTTGCCTGCAAATCGAAACCATCCCGGCAGACCTGGCGCGTTACTACCCGGCGGATTATTACTCTTATAACGATGCTGAAAAGAACCAGAATCTGCTGAAAAAGCCCCTGATGAAAATGCGTGATACCTGGGCAGCAACCGGGCATTGCCAGATCGGGCATCTGTTACATGCGCTTTCCCCCAATGAAAAACTGGCTTCATTGTTGCCACTGAAACTGGAAAAGGATACCCGGATACTGGATGTTGGCTGCGGAGCTGGACACTTGTTGCATTCCTTGCAAGGCATTGGTTTCACCAACCTGCTGGGCATCGACCCGTTCAACCAACAGGACATTAACTACAGTAACGGGCTGCGGATCGAGAAACGGGATATTTTCAGTGAACAGGGGCAATGGGATGTGGTGATGTTCCACCATTCCTTTGAGCACCTGCCTGACCAGCAGGCAACCCTGCAACAGGCCGTCAATATCCTCAAACCCGGCGGCGCTATCCTGCTCAGGGTTCCTACTGTTTCGTCGTTTGCCTGGCAGCACTATGGGGTCAAATGGGTACAACTGGATGCCCCACGTCATCTTTACCTACACTCCCTGAAGAGCATCGAACTTCTGGCCACTCAGGCCGGATTGACGGTGGAAAATGTCCTGTACGATTCCAATGCCCTGCAATTCTGGGGCAGTGAACAGTACGAACGGGATGTTCCGTTGCGTGACCCACAGTCTTATGCCGTCTCTCCCAAAGATTCAGGGTTTACTAAACAACGCATCCATGATTTTGGAATCCGCGCCAGGGAACTCAATAACCTCAAACAAGGCGATCAGGCAGCTTTCTATTTAAGGAAACCCGGATGAGTGGCAAACCGAAACTGTTGGCCATTTCCTCCCCCGGCGGCCACTGGATCCAGTTGACCCGCCTGTGCGAACGCTTGCAGGATCGTTACGACATTGTGTATGCAATGCCGGACAACCTGTTCAACACCTCCGCCACCCTGAGCGAAAAGCGGGTATACCCGATTACCGATGTCAGCGCCGATGACAAATGGCGGCTGGTCCCTTGTGCCTTGCAGGTTGCCCGCATTCTTTGGCAGGAACGTCCGCAAGCCATCCTGTCCACAGGTGCAGCACCCGGTGCTGTGGCCATGGGGCTGGGGCGTCTGTTCCGCATCCGCACCATTTGGGTAGACAGTATCGCCAATGTGAAACAGATTTCCCGCGCCGGGCGTCTTGCCCAGCGTTTCGCTGACGTATTCCTGACCCAATGGGAACACCTCAGTGACGGGAAAAGCATCCTGTTCAAAGGGGCAGTATTGTGATTTTTGTCGCTGTCGGCACCCAGTTTCCGTTTGACCGCCTGATCCGCTACGTGGATGAATGGTTGGGCGAGCACCAAGCACAGGGGTTTTTTGGCCCCTCCGATGGCGAATACCTTCCCCTGCACATGCAATGGGAACGTTTCATGCCAGCGGTGCAGTTCAACGGACATTTGCAGACTGCCAGCCTGATCATATCCCATGCCGGAATGGGCAATATCATAACCGCACTGGAAAACCATAAACCAATCATCGTCATGAACCGCCAGCACGCACTGGGTGAGCACCGTAACGATCATCAACGCGATGGCCTGGAATGGATGGGGGAATTGCCTGGCGTCTATACAGCCACTGACCGTAATACCCTGTTTGCCCTGCTAAACCGGCGTGACACCTTGCACAGTGCCACCACCGCACCGGATAGCCGTCGCCAGATGCTGGCCGATTTCGTTGATCAGGCCATCCGCGCATGATGTTCAAATCCTCATCCCTGTTCATGACCAGCGTACTTTCCACCATCGCACGCTTTGCCGGGGTGGGGTTGAACTTTGCAGTAGCAATTGTCCTGACCCGCAGCCTACCTATGGCAGAAGCGGGTATGGTCTTCATGCTGATGACGCTGGTCACAGGTGTTTCGCTGTTCAGCCGGATGGGGGTCGAACAATGGCTGGTGCGGGATGTGGCACGTATCCAGGAAACAGAGCTGGCGGAACAGGCCATCCACCTAAGGGATGCATACCGTATGGTCTTGCTGAGCAGTGTTGTTTTCATGCTGGGGTGGCTGGTTTTCATCCCGCTGTTGCGCCGTCAACTGTTTGATAATGCGATCCACACCCTGCCACTGTTGCTGGCGGGCAGCGGTGTCCTGACCTTCAATCTGGTGATGATGAACTCGGCTTTCATGAAAGCTGTGCGGCATACCTCACAATCCATCCTGATCCAGAATGCCTTGCCTGCCATCGCCTATATGCTGCTGATCGGTATGTTCTGGCTGGCATTCACCGTTGATCAGCACTATCTGCTGCTGTATACCGCCTCATTGTTGCTGGCGGGAATGGCTTCCTTTTACTGGTTGCGCCCCTGGTGGCCGTACCTGAAGCTGCACACTCCGACACGTTTTGATATGCGGGCTGTCTTGCGCGAATCCCTGCCACTCGCCCCTGTCTCGTTTTTTTCCTTCTTGATGTTGTGGGCGGATACCTTGCTGACCGGGTTATTACTGAGCAATGCCGATGTTGCCCTGTTTACCGTGGCGGCACGCCTGTCATTCGTCAGCCTGTTTTTCCTCGGGGCACTGGATGCCACCATTTACCCGCGCCTGTTAAAAATCCACAAGCACCAGCCCGAACAGTTACGGCAATTTTTCTGGCAATCCACTGCCCTGGTTGCTGGCATCCTTGGCGTGGTCACACTCCTGCTGCTGGCTCTGGGGCATACCCTGCTGACCGTGTTCAAACCGGAATACGTGCAGGCTGAAACGACATTGGCCATTCTGCTGGTTGCGCAATTGGCTCGGGCTTTGAGCCTGACGTTTTCCTTCATGTTTATCATGGAAAACCAGGTGCGTTACCTGAACATTATGCTGGTTTCGGCCTTGCTGATTGATGTGGTTGCCAACCTTCTATTCATTCCAGCCTATGGTATTGCCGGTGCGGCAGCCGCAACCCTGCTTGCCAACCTGCTGATGACGCTGGGGGTCGTACTATTGTTTTTCAGGAAACGCCTGCTAAGGACAACAACGCTGGAGGCAAGCCATGCTTAGGCTGCTGGCCATCCTGTTTGTGGTCTCCATTTTTATCCCGGTGGAATTCTACACTATGGCAGGTTCACTACGGATTGAACCGTACCGTGTTGTACTGGGTGTAACCCTGATTTACGCCATCTTCAATTTCCGTGCCGTACTGGAACAAGCCGATATTGTCGATGTTTCACTGGTCGGCCTCACAGGCTTTGCCTTTGCCAGCCTGTGGGCCAATCATGGCCTGCAACAGGCGATTCAATCCGCAGGCATTTATGCCATTGAAACGCTGGGTTCCTTTTATCTGGCACGGATGTATATCACCACACCACAACGCTTTTACCAGATCAACCAGATGTTCGTGGTAACACTGGCGGCATTGACCCTGTTCAGTGTTTACGAAGCTTTTGCCCAGCACCGCATCTTTCACGATATTGCCAAACAGATTACCGGGCATGATTCGCTCGATTTCCGGCTTTACACGAACTACTACATCCGTAATGGCATCATGCGTGCGGCCAACCTGTTTGAACATCCCATCCTGTACGGGTCATTGCTGGCATTGTGCTTCCCGTTTGCATTCCTGCTGTTCCGCCGCACCCATCAAGTATGGGCCGGGGTGAATATCATCGCCCTGCTTGCCTCAATGCTGCTCACCCTTTCCTCGGCACCGTTACTCTCCCTGATCTTCCAGTCAGGGATAGCCGTATTGGTCAAATTCTGGAATAACGCCCGCCGCTTGTGGGTTTCCCTGATGTTTGCCAGTCTGGCCGGTGCATTACTTACCAATGCCGTTTCCAACCGGGGCTTCTTCGGCATCCTGATTTCCTACCTGACCTTTAACCCGAATACGGGTTATTTCCGTATGCTGCAATGGGAAAACACCATGGATGACATTGCAGATAATCCGATTTTCGGCATCGGCCTGATCGGCCCTGGTTTCCATGACTGGACGCGCCCTTACTGGATCAGCGATTGGTTTGGCAACAGCATTGACAGTTTCTGGCTGTTGCTCGCCCTGCAACACGGTCTGTTTGCCATTACCCTGCTGCTGTTTGCCAGCCTGTACGCTTCCTTCAGTACCTTGAACCTGATCTATAAACACAGCGACGCAACACGCTGGATGGTCACAGCCTGGGTATTGTCGTTTTTCTCGCTGATCCTGATCGGCTTTACGGTAGATTACTTCGGGAAACTGCAACCCATGTTCTATTTCACCCTTGGCGCGATTAGCTGGGCGAAAGATTACCCATTATGGAACCGTCAGGCGGAAGAATTGGAAAATGCCCCCACCATTACCGATACTGACAACAACATAACCCGCAAGGATAGCGATTGAAATGAGATTGCGCTTTGTCAACCAGAGAGTGTTCATGTGGCTGGTGTGGTTACGCGACAGCCTGCTATGGCTGCGTACCTGGTATTTCCGCACCCTGTATGGAATGAAAATTGCCCCGGATGTACGCATTTCCTTCAAGGCCAGGCTCGACAAGACCAACCCCCGCTGTGTTGAAATCGGCGAAAAAACCTATGTTGCCTTCGATGCGATCATCCTTGCCCACGATTATGCCACCCGCAGGCATGGCGGGGATTTTGAACGGGTGACAAGGATTGGCAGCCATTGTTTTATCGGTTGCGGCTCGATCATCCTGCCGGGTGTTTCGATTGGCGATCATGTCATTGTCGGTGCAGGCAGTGTTGTGACCAAGGATGTCCCACCCAATTGTATCGTGGGCGGCAACCCGGCCAAGGTATTACGCAGTGATATTCAAACCATTGAATATGGAAGGCTGCCATGAACACCCCTGAACTCAGCATCATCCTGGTTTCCTACAACACCGCCCAATATATCCGCCGCGCCATTGAATCAGTCATGCGTGAAACCCAGCTCTGCCGTTACGAAATTATCGTGGTCGACAATGCATCGACGGATAACTCGGTCGCCATGCTCCGTACCCAGTTTCCAGGTGTGCATTTGCTTGCTTCAACGCAAAATACCGGGTTTGCGGGCGGGGTACGTCAGGGCGTTGCGGAAGCGCAAGGCAAGTATTTGCTGCTATTGAATCCTGACACCGTAATCCTCAATTCAGCCATCGACCGGCTATTGCATTTTGCCGGCTTATACCCTGACAACGGTATCTGGAGCGGCGTTACCCTGAACAATGACATGAGCCTGAATACCCAACATGCCTGGGCGAAACCCTCATTCGCCGACCTGTTGTTCAGTGCCTTTGGGCTAAGCAAGCTGTTCAGGCATTCGTGCCTGTTCAACCACGCCAACTACGGCTGCTGGCAACGGGACAGCATCAAGGAGGTCGATATTGTGTCGGGATGCTTTTTCCTGACCACCCGCGAACTGTGGGACAAACTGGACGGGTTGGACGCAGCCTTTTTCATGTATGCAGAAGAAGCCGACTATTGCCTGCGGGCCAAAGCCCTGGGTTATCAACCTGTTGTAACCCCTGATTCCCGCATTATCCATCACGGCGGTGTCAGCCATCCCCACTTCTCAGGCAAAATGGTCAAGCTGTTGAAAGGGAAGGTGGAACTCATCAACCGCCACATTACACGCTGGAAACGGCCTGCCTACACGGCCATGCTTTACCTTTATGTCATCAACAAATACCTGCTGAATGCCCTGTTCCGTCCCCGCTCTGCCGAATTTGGCGAATGGCAAACCGTCTTTGCGCAACGGGCTGACTGGCTGAAAGGATACCGTTGATGGCGAGCGTCATTGTCCCCGCCCATAATGAAGCCAATGTCATCCGCCGCTGCCTGGACAGCCTGATCCATCAGCCGGGCGTTGATACGCTGATCGTTGCCTGCAATGGCTGCACGGACAACACGGCAGCTATTGTGCGCCAGGAATACCCGCAAGCCATTTGCCTGGACATCGCCATCCCTTCCAAGGTCAATGCCCTGAATGAAGCGGAAAAGCATGTAACAAGCTGGCCGGTATTTTACATTGATGCCGACACCCGTATTTCCGATAACGCCATCCAGACTATTGCTGAAACAATGGCGCAAACTGGGATACTGCTGGCAGCGCCAGAACCCGCCATTGATACGTCCCACTCCTCGTGGCTTGTAAAACAGTTCTACCGTATCTGGTTGCAACTGCCCTACATCCAGGAAGGCGTTGTGGCGACGTGCAGTTATGTCATTAGCCAGACAGGCCACCAACGCTTCACGCATTTCCCGGGCATCATCAATGATGACGGCTTCGTCCGCTGCCAATTCAGACGCGAGGAACGTGGAAACATCAGTGGCACAAAAATTTATATAATAGCACCAACGACCATCTTTTCACTTGTAAAGATAAAAACAAGGGCACGCCTTGGCAATATCCAGCTTAAAGCATCCGGTTTGTGTGGCATCCAGGACAACAAAGCATATTCACGGATATTGCGGGACAAACTGCTCAGTCGGGATTTCATCCCGACATTGGTCTATATCGGTGTTGTTACCGTGATCCGGCTCAGGGCAGGATGGCAATACCGCAACCTGCAAGACTATCGTTGGGAAAAGGATCAGACCTCACGGAATATGCCATAAACAGGCGTTGGCTTGGTCGTTGAAACATACCCGCTTGTGTGATTTATACGACAAATTTGATATGGATGGTCTATAGTTAGATACAACATTTGCAGCTTTGAGTGTCAGACATCGCTGTAGCTTGACAACCGACTGATATAGAATGGGATTTGTATTCCCTGGCAAAATATTGTCCGGTACGCAAAAGTTTATGGCACTGTTGCTTGGCAGCAACAGCAGAGATAGGTTGTGTATACGGATTTTAACAACAAAATCCACGGCGGCTACCCCAGGCGCGAGGCCGTCAGTTGAGGATAATGCTTGAATGGACAACATCAAGGTAGGAAGAAAAATTAGTTCCGAGCTAATCTACCGCACAACGGATACCTTGATTATCCTGGGTATCCTGATACTGGCGTCCCTCTATTCCCGTGCCTACAACATGGACGGTTATCTGGCTGCTGGCTTGGGTGCATCCCTGCTGTTTGGGCTGATCGGGCGTTTTACCGATATTTATACCTCGTGGAGTGGCCGCCCGTTTTTCCGCGATGAGGTGATCCGCCTCATTGTGACTTGGCTGATAACCTTTTTGTTCCTCATCTTCGCCATTTTCACATCCAAAACATCAGGGCAGTATTCACGCTTTGTATTGATCAGTTGGCTATTCATCACGCCATTCCTGCTGATTTCCAACCGTTACATGCTGCGCTCGGCACAAGCCACCCTCAAGCGGATAGGCATCAACAACCGGACAGTCGTTATTGCAGGCATTACCGAGCAAGGCATCCGTTTTGCCGAAACACTCAGCAAACAACCCGATTCCGGTTTCCAGATTGCCGGATTTTATGAACTGGAAGATAGCGAAACAGCCAATTCCCTGCCCCCCCAGTTTGCCCGGATCGGTGACAAGGCAGCCATGATGGAAGCCGCACGTAACGGTGAATGGGATCAGATTTACCTTGCCCCCTCCAGCTCACAGCAGGGTTTATCCTTACGGCTGGTTAGCCAGCTTGCCGATAGCATAACGCCAATCCGCCTGATCCCGGACAGTTTTACCTCCACCCTCTTGCACAGCCGGTATCTGGAAATCGCAGACATACCTGTCCTGTGTGTCCATGACTCACCTTTGGCCGGGCACACTGCCCTGCTTAAAAGGGTAGAAGACTTGCTGCTGGGCAGTTGCCTTTTCCTGTTGATTTCACCCGTAATGCTGGGAATAGCCATAGCCATCAAACTCACCTCACGGGGGCCGGTGTTATTCCGGCAAACCCGCCATGGACTGAGAGGGGAAAAGTTTGAAGTCCTGAAGTTCCGCACCATGACCGTTTGTGAAAATGGTGAAGACATCAAACAGGCAACCCGCAATGACCACCGTATCACGCGGGTCGGCGCATTCCTGCGCAAAACCTCACTGGACGAATTGCCCCAGTTCATCAATGTATTGCAAGGCAATATGTCCATTGTTGGACCACGTCCCCATGCCGTTATCCACAATGAAGAATACCGCCAACTCATCCCAGGCTATATGCTGCGTCATATGATGAAACCCGGCATTACCGGCTGGGCACAAATCAATGGCTGGCGCGGGGAGACGGATACCCTGTTCAAAATGCAAAAACGGGTGGAATATGACATGGAATATATCCGCCGTTGGAGTCTTGGCCTGGATATGAAAATCATCATGGTCACAGCATTCAAGACTCCGTTCGACAAAAACGCCTACTAAACAGCCTGTGAAACCCGAACAACTGACTTTTACCCGCTATATAGCGGCACTCAGCGTCGTTTTTTTCCATTACGGCGGGCAAGTGTTTCCGGCAAATTTGCCTGCCATACATCCCATCCTGACGGCAGGCCCTATTGCTGTCAGCTATTTCTACGTCCTGTCCGGGTTTATCATGGCTATTGCCTACTATCGCCCTGATAGCGATAAACCCTTCCCCCGCAACCGTTACTGGCTGGCCAGGGTCGCCCGGATATACCCCGTTTACCTGCTTGCCCTGCTGTTGATGATTACCGCCAAACATCAGGGACCTGAGAGGCCTCCCATTACCATCTTATTAAGCCTGAGCATGACCCAGGCATGGGTACCCGGCTATCCATTGACATTGAATGCCCCCGGTTGGTCACTCTCTGTAGAAGCCTTCTTTTACCTTGTTTTCCCCCTGTTGGTCATGGTTGCCAAACGCCATCACCTGATGGCACTGGCGATTGTCAGCGGTGTCTTCTGGGCCTTGACACAACTGCTGCATACCATTCTGCTGAACTCGCCTGACTACCAGCCCTTTTCCCACCTGCATGACTTCATCTTTTACAATCCAGTCATGCATCTGAACACCTTCCTGATGGGATTTGTTGTCGGGGCATGGATGCTGGAAGGGAAATTACAACCTCTGAGCTCCCCGCTCCCCAATTTCGGTGGATTATTTCTGGTATTTACCTTCATACTGGTACTGCTGGTTGCCCGCCTGCCAATCATCCACTGCACCGGCATTAATCTCGACTACACCAATGGGCTGATTGCCCCCCTGTTCCTGGCTTTCATTGCATTACTGGCGCTTAACACTTCCGGGCTGAGCAAATTTTTGCAACACAAATGGATGATCCTGCTAGGCGAGGCAAGCTTTTCCCTATACATCCTGCAAAAACCCTTGCACGGTATCTATGAAAAACTGACTTCACGTTGGACTGACACCCACAGCGGGTTGTCCTTTTATCTGTTTGTTGGCGTGCTGACCGGTACGGCGATACTGTCATTCCTGTTTATCGAATCACCATCGAGACGCTTTATCAACGCATTTGGCAGTTCATCCGATAAATCTGGAGAACGCACAAACTGACAGACAAACTTGTCAGAAAGAACCGGGAGAACAGCGAGAGTCAGACAATGAAATATTCAGTCCGCATTCATCAACAAGATTATCTGCCAACTTGCCCCAGAGTTGCTACAATCAGGAAGCAACATTGATATGGCTGAAAATTTTATTATTTTGACTCCGTAATTTTTATTCAAGATCAAACGAATCTTACCCATGCAACAAGATAAACATATCCATACCCATAATCGTAGCAACACCGTCCTGCGTGGCGATACAAGAACCCAGGATACACTTGATTTGCGTGAGTTCTGGAACACATTGGTTCGCCACAAGCACATGATCCTCATGGTCAGTGGTGCAACCCTTGCCATGACATTGCTGTTTACGCTCGCCAGCAAAAATGTTTACCGGGCAACGGCCAGCCTGCAAATTGACCGCGAACCAACCAAAGTTGTGGATATTGATTTTCTGGGTGCTGGCGACATCCGCGACACCCGTGATTTTTATCAGACACAGTTTGAGCTGATCCGCAGTCGTGCCCTGGCAACCAAGGTTATCGAAGACCTGAAGTTGCAGGAAAAACTTTCCGGCACATCCGTATTCAGCCAGATCAAACAATGGCTGGGTTTCAGTAGCAGACCTGACAGTCAGGCTGAGCTGGAAAACCTGTTGCTCGACAACCTGAGCGTTGAACCTGTCAAGAATTCACGCTTGGTGACTGTCAGTTATGATTCCTCCAGCCCGGAACAGGCTGCCGAAATTGCCAATGCTGTTGCAACCACCTTCCAGAAAATGAATATGGAGCGGCGCATTGCAGCAACCAATGATGCCCAGAAGTACCTCGGCACCAGCGTCAAGGAATCCAAAGCCAAACTGGATGAGTCTGTACAGAGCCTGGAAAATTACTCAAGGGAATATGACATTATTCCGGTAGACGGCAAAGGCGAAACGGTTGCCTCCCTCAAGCTCAAGAAACTGACCGAAGACCTGCTGCAAGTGCAAAAACAACGCTCAGAAGCAGAAAGCAAGCTGGAACTGCTGGCAGATAAGGATCACAAGCTGGCCGACCGTATCGGGGTGCTGGGGGATAACGCACCATACCTGCAAACCATGCGCCAGGCATTGGATAACCTGAAAGCACAAAATGCCGTCAAGTCAGACCCATCCCTGCGCAAGCGGATACGCCAGCAGGAAAACAGTATCGAACTGGAAGTCTCCACCAAAATGTCCTCCCTGCGCGGGGAGCTGGACAGCATCAAGAAACGTGAGGCAGCCATCCACGAAAGTATCGCCAAAGCCAAAACAGAGGCATTGCAGGAGCAAGGCAAACTGATCACCTATAGCACCTTGCAACAGGAAGTGGATACCAACCAGAAACTCTATCAGGGCCTCCTGGAGCGCCTGAAAGAGGTCAGCATCGCTGGTGGCGTGAGCGCCAACAATATTGCCATTATTGATGAAGCTCAAGTTCCGCTGAAGAAATTCAAACCCAACCTGATGACCAACCTGTCTTTCGGAGCCTTACTGGGTCTGCTGCTGGGTATTTCCGGCGCATTCCTGCGCGAGTTCATGGATGACAGTGTTAAGAACGTCAATGAACTGGAGCGTACAACCCAATTGCCCGTGTTGGGCATTGTACCGGAAGTATTCAACAATACCCCCAGCCAGCTTGCCCAGCTTACCATCCGGGAACCCAAATCAGGTGTCGCGGAATCTTTCCGCTCACTACGAACCGCCATGCGTTTCCTGCTCAGAAGTGAAAACAGCGGTATCATTTTCGTCACCAGTGCTTGCGCCGGGGAAGGGAAAAGCACCACCGCAGCCAACCTCGCCTGTGCTTATGCCAATGCTGGCAGCCGGGTGCTGTTGATTGATGCAGACTTGCGCAACCCATCCCTGCATAAAATGCTCAACATCAATGCACCACTGGGTTTGGCAGATTATTTGTGTGGCCAATTTGAAGCGGAACACCTGGTTCATGCGACCAGTGTCCTGAGGCTCAATCTGATTCCGGCAGGCAAAATACCGGAAGACCCTGCGGAACTTCTCTCAGCACCGCTGATGAAGGAATTGATTGAAACTGCCCGTAAAGAATACGACCACATTATCATTGACGGCCCACCGGTGCTTGGTTTGGCAGATGCACTGGTATTGTCATCACTTGCGGACACCACACTTCTTGCAGTCCGGGCTGAAAATACCCGTGTCGGGGCTGTCAACAATGCCCTCAAACGCCTGCGCCAGTCAGACGCAACACTTTCCGGCATTTTGCTGAACCGTGTTTCCCTGCGTCGGGGCAATGGTTACGGGTATGACTACTCTGACTATTATTACTACTCTGACGACCACCAGAAAAAAAGCCGGAGCACTTCAAAAAATACCGTGGTCACAACCCTGCGTAGCCTCAAATTACTGTAATTGGACACCAATGTGGGTAAAATGGCGCGATTGAAACAATCGGAGAATTCCGTTGCCAATCGCGCTTGCTTTTCACCTTCTTGCCGTCGTCATCTGGGTGGGCGGTATGTTCTTCGCCCATCAGGCATTACGCCCTGCGGCTGTCACCGCCCTTGAACCACCCCAAAGATTAAACTTGTGGGTCAGGGTGTTTACCCGATTCTTTCCCTGGGTGTGGATATCCGTCGTCAGTATCCTTGCTTCCGGCTACTGGATGCTGCTTGTTCCGTTTGGTGGTTTTGCCAACGCCCCCCTGTTTGTCCATGTCATGAACAGCTTTGGCATCATTATGATGCTGATTTTCATGTACGTTTATTTTGCCCCCTACCAACGTTTGTGTGAAAACGTTGCCGGTATGCGCTGGGCAGATGCAGCCAAGGCACTGGGGCAAATCCGTATGCTGGTTGGCATCAACCTCAGTATCGGTCTGATAAATATCTGCATTGCAGCAGGCGGCAAATACTACCTGTGAATGTACTACGTCTTCGGGATACTGGCGTAACCAGTGCAGCCAAGCTGCTAAGCCATTATGGGTTAAGCCTGAAACTGGTGCCCGATAATGCCCCTATTCCAGGCAGTTACTGGCACGAGGAAGAAGCTGGCATTATCAATCTGGACGTATTGGCACGTATGGATACCCCGATCCATTCCCTCCTCCACGAGAGCTGCCATGCCATTTGCATGGATGAAACCAGACGTACCACTTTGCATACGGACGCTGGCGGCGAAACCGACGAAGAGGACGCTGTGTGTTACCTGCAAATCCTGCTGGCCGACCAGCTTGCCGGTACAAACCGGGTGCGCATGATGCAGGACATGGATGAATGGGGCTATACCTTCCGTCTAGGGTCTGCCAGCAAGTGGTTCCATGAGGATGCCGAAGACGCCCGCACATGGCTGATCCGCCACGGACTGTTGACTGAAAGAGATGAAATTATTTTCACCCTGCGCAAATAATTCGATTTCAGACAACTTCCGGCATAAGATGGCTTTTTCAGGAAGCATTAGCCACACTGTCATGTCAGGCATATCCAACAGCAGAAACGGAAGGAATCAGGACTGATGCGTTTCATACGGATCGTTGTGATGTTGGGTCTTGTCCTGTTTAGCTATACCTTCTATTCAGACCCGGCATTTGATACATGGAAAGAAGCATTTAAACGCGATGCCGTTAACAGCGGAATACAGGCATCCACTGTTGACCATGCCTTTTATAACCTGCTGCCAGACAGCAGTGTGCTGAAACTGGACTCAGCCCAACCGGAATTTTCCAAAACCGTCTGGGAATACCTCCAATCCGCCGTTTCCAAACAGCGTATTGCCAAAGGCCAGGCACTCCTGCATGACTATGCCCCACTACTTGAACAATTGTATGCCCGCTATGGCGTACAACCCGAATATTTGCTGGCCATCTGGGGCATGGAAAGTGACTTTGGGCAATTTACAGGCCGCCACAGTACCATCCGTTCGCTTGCCACCCTCGCCTACGCAGGAACCCCGGAACGCCGGGCTTTCTGGCGTGAACAATTGCTTGCCGCACTGCGTATCGTTGAAAAAGGTGACATTTCGTTGATTGCCTTGCGTGGCTCATGGGCCGGGGCAATCGGCCATACCCAGTTTATCCCCACAACCTTTGAAACATACGCCGTGGATTTTGATGGGGACGGCAAGCGTGATCTGGTCAACAGCATTCCTGATGCTCTGGCCTCGACTGCAAACTACCTTGCCCAATCGGGCTGGGAAAAAGGTAAACCCTGGGGTGAGGAAGTCCGCCTTCCGCCCGGTTTTGACTGGAGCAAGGCAGACCCCAATTTCTGGCTACCGGTCGACGTATGGGATTTTGAAAGTGGCATTACCGACATTCAGGGCAAGCCATTATCGGGTACGGATAGCGCCTTTGTTCTCCTGCCCGCCGGGTATCGCGGCCCGGCTTTTCTGGCTTTCCATAATTTCAGGGTAATCCTGAAATACAACAATGCACAAAACTATGCCATGGCAGTCGGTTATCTGGGCGACCGTATCCGGGGAGTCCCGGCACTGACGACACCCTGGCCGGAAGATGAGAAACCGTTGAATTACGCCGAACGGGTAGAATTACAGGAGCTTCTGACCGCAGGCGGATACAGTACCGACGGGATAGACGGGCGGATCGGCCCGAATACCCGCGCTGCGTTACGCCGCTGGCAAGTGGACGCCGGTTTCCCCGCTGACAGCTACCCTACGCAGGAACATTTATCATTCCTGCGCAGGGAAGCCGAAAAAAACAGCGACGAGTAAACAGCTCAGGCGCTACGGAATACGCCTTGTGCCGCACTGACTGCCACACCTGTGTTGATCGGGGCTTGCATACCGGATAACACGGCATCCAGTGCGCCCAGGCAATTCAGGACATTTTTCTCATTGCTGGCAAAACCCATCAGGCCAATGCGCCAGATTTTCCCGGCCAATGCCCCCAGCCCGGCACCGATTTCCAGGCCATAACTGTTCAACAGGATGGAACGGACAGCAGCTTCATCCACCCCTTCCGGGACAGTCACGGAATTCAATTGTGGCAGGCGGTAAGCTTCATCCACGACAAATGCCAGTCCCATGGCCTCAATGCCAGCCTTGAGTGCCTGATGGTTGCAGACATGACGCGCCCAGGCATTTTCCAGCCCTTCCTCCTGCAACATGACCAAGGATTCGTGCAAGGCGTACAGCGTATTCACGGGTGCTGTGTGGTGATAAGCACGTTTGGTACCGCCCCCCCAGTAACCCATGACCAGGTTCATGTCCATGAACCAGCTTTGTACTTTGCTTTTGCGGTTTTTGATGCGCTCGACGGCACGCTCACCAAAGCTGACCGGCGAAATGCCCGGCACACAGGACAGGCATTTTTGTGTGCCGGAGTAAATTGCGTCGATATTCCATTCATCCACCTTGATGGGTGTCCCACCCAGGGAGGTCACGGCATCCACAATGGTCAGGCAATCATGCTGGTGCGCCAGATCGACCAATGTTTTGGCGTCAGATTGCGCCCCGGTGGAGGTTTCGGCATGGACAAACGTAACCAGATTCGCATCCGGGTGGGTTTTCAAGGCAGCTTCCAGCTTATGTGGGTCAACCGGCTTGCCCCAGTCATCCATTACCATGATCGGCGTTGCACCACAGCGCTCGACATTTTCCTTCATCCGCCCGCCAAATACACCATTCTGGCAGACGATCACCTTGTCACCCGGCTCAACCAGATTGACGAAACAGGTTTCCATACCCGCAGAACCGGGTGCCGATACCGGCATGGTCAGCTCATTTTGCGTCTGGAAAGCGTATTGCAGCATCCCTTTCACTTCATCCATCATGCTGACAAACACCGGATCAAGATGCCCCAGGGTCGGACGCGCCATCGCTTCCAGCACACGTGGACTGACATCGGAAGGGCCTGGCCCCATCAAGGTACGGACAGGTGGATGAAAGGATTTGACTGCCATGCACGAATCTCTCTGTAGTTTGCAAAAAAGCGCATCATACTACGGGCAAGGATGTGTGTGGAGTCCTACTGTTTCTATCAGGAATTACCGTCGCCCTGGATTTTCTGCAATTCCTGCTCACACAACACCTTCAACACAGAAAGCGCATCATTCAGCAAAGCGGTGCGTACCTGCTGAAGTTGCTGGTTAAGCTTATCCAGCCTGTCAGCCAACACCTGATCCCAGAACGCCTGCTCACGGTTATCCCACCAATGCGGCGCATCCTCGGGGTGATAAGCCAGCTTGTCCAACCGCAACATGCTGTAAATGTTTACCCATTCACCCTCCAGCCGCAGCATCAGGATCGGGTTAAAGACATATTGCCCCTGCTTGATGCGGTAAAACAGTTTGCGGTTGTAACGATCCTGACGGGACATTTCATTTTTCGACAGGATGCTGGAAATATAGGCACGTTGTTTGCGGTAAGCAGGCACAACGCTATCCGGGAAATGCGCCACAGCATCCATAATGTCCTGGGTACTGAACGCCCCGCCCTGCTTAACCAGACGCCCGGGCAGTACCCGGTAGAACAGTGCCACCATCAGGTTGAGCAGGAAAAATTCCATGCCATGCTTGTCGAGCTTCAGCAAACGCCCGTCCACCTGGATGCTGATACTGTCCGGTTCCAGTTGGCTGTAAATGCTGCCCAAATGCTGGCGGGCGTATTTCTCATCCTTGCTGGCCTGCTGCAAGGCAATCTGGAAGGCGGTGAAACCGTTGTTATCCACCCGTTCCGTATCCGCCTCACGTTCACGCAGTTCCTGCACCAGGGCGGGATTGCCTATCCAAGCCGCCACCATTAACGGGGTCTGGTTAAACGGATTACGGAAATCCACGCCAAATTTGTTGAGCTGGTTGCGCAACGCTACCGGATTTTTCGTCTGATACGGCAGGTAATATTTTTGCTGGAGTTGCTTGATACCATTTTCCGGGTGACGCGCAGGCTTGAAATCTGCCAGCAACAAATCCCGCAGGTATTGGCGGTCTTCATAGACCAGTGCCGTTTCAAACAAGGCCAGCCGGGCTTTTTTATCAGCTTTAGTAATCGCCTGATCGTAAAGTGCCGCAAGGGCATCGCCCGTGTAGACATCCCAATCCGGCACTTGCTGCTTGAGGATTTCGCGGCGGATACGTTCGGCTTGCTCCTGCTTGCCCTGCAATTCCAGTTTGTGGGCTTCACGCTGCCATTCCTCAAAGCTGGAACCCTGATTATCCAGGCTGAAGGTATCGAGTGCATCATGCAAACCCAGCAAATCCAGCAGGCGTTGTTTGGGGTCGGATTCAATCCAGTACAGGTTACGCACCGCACGGGTCAGCGCAACGTACAAGGCATTGATGTAAAACTTGTAGGTTTCCAGCGACTTGTCGGTCTTGTTTTTGGCGCGGGAATATTTCAGCTCCTGTTGCAGGTCGGCATGGCCAACACCACTGCTGATCTCGCGGAAACGCTTGCCCTCCTCGCTCAGGAAGTTGTAGAGGATGATATTATCGTATTCCAGACCCTTGGCTTCCTGAATGGAAAATACCAGTGGCGTATTGAAATGCTGTTGGGCTTGCGCTTTCTGTTCGGCGTGCATCACCACCACCGCAAAGCGGGTGGAAGCACGGGTTTTACTGTCCAGCTCACGACGGATAGTGTCACGGTCTTGCAGGAACACCACCTGCCCCTGCACATGCCCGTTACTGTGTACCAGATAACTGCTTTCCTTGTCGATGGAACCGAAACGGGCATTTTTCAGCAACAACACCCGGTTGGCCAGTTCGGTCACTTGCGGCGAATTGCGGTAATTGGTATGCAGGATATGGATTAACCCGGCATCCCCCTGCAACTCGTCATGGGTAAAGAACAGGCTTTTGAGCTTGCTCCAGGAAAAGAAATTCGGGTGGACAATCTGGTTGGAATCGCCGCACAACAAAAAGCCTGTCGGGTGACGCAGTGATTTGAGGATCAGGAAAAGCTGGATATTGGTTAAATCCTGCACTTCATCCACCACCACAAAATCATAGTGTGGCGTCACCTGCTGCAAATACTGATGGCTGAGGATATTGCTGTCGTAAAACCGGTTTTCCTGCAAAAACGTCAGGTAACGGGTAAAAATATCGTAAACCGCAGCACGTTCTTCCTCCAGAAAGATTGACTGTTTCACCCCAAGACCCAGATATTGCTCACGGCTGAGATAAGCAGCATCTACCGACGGCCCGGTCAGTACCCCTTTGAACTCCTCGAACAGCTTGTGCGCATCCTTGATCGGGGAACGTGGCTGACGGCCAAACCAGCCCGCAAACTCACGGAAACCGATCGGCTTGCCCTGCGGGACATGGATACTTTCCAGAAACTCCTGAAACGACAGGAAATCAACCTGTTGCTGGCCATTGGCATAATCGTGGGCGTAATACAGGTCGCGGGAGTTTTTCACCAGATACGGCGAAAGGGTGACATACAAGACATCGCCCTGGGCAGCCTTCATCTTTTCCAGCGTCAAGGCAGTCTTGCCACTGCCCGCCGAACCAATAATCACCAAAGGCGATTCAAGGGTGTAAATAGCCTGCTGCGCATCATCGAAAGAAATGATCTTGTCCAACAGGTTAAAGCGCTGATGCTGCGGGTTGACATACGCCAGGGCGGGCAGCTCTTCCGGCAAGGCTTCCAGCAATGGCAATTTGTCGTCATCGACCTGTGCCACCCCACGCAGGAAACGTGACCCCGCATAGTCATGGCTTTTCAGGTATTCCAGCACCAGGGCATAACGTTCACCCTCATGGCGGTAAAACGCCAACAGCAGGCGGTCGCTGCGGTTGAGGCGTGCCCGGTACAGGTTGTCACCAATTTTTTTGACATCTGCGGATTTCAGGTCGTCGGCCAGCATCAGCTTGCGCCATTTGGCAAAACCGCTGATCGCTTGCGGATCCAAAGCGTTGTATAGAAGAACCTGCATGGAGAAATACCCTTATCGGCAAAGATGCCGTACCAGCCCAACCCAGTAGCTTGCCCCCAACGGCAAAATGGCATCATTGAAATCGTAGTGCGGATTGTGCAACGGACGACTTTCAGCCGCATCGCCGTTACCAATCCAGATGTATGCCCCAGGCCGCTGCTGGAGCATGTAGGCAAAATCTTCCGCCCCCATGCTGGGAGGCGGGTTCCATGCCACACGCGCTTCGCCCACCAATCCCCTGACAACCTCGTAACACACTTCGGCATTGGCCGGATGGTTGATGGTTGCAGGGTAGCCCGGTGTAAAGCGGACATGTGCTTTCGCGCCAAATGCCAGTGCCGTGTGTTCCACCAAAGCCTGCATACGCTGCTTGACCAACTGGCGGTGCACCTCTGACAGGGTGCGTATCGTCCCTTGCAGCAACACCGTTTCCGGGATGACATTGTAGGCGCTGCCCCCCGTCATGCGTGTGATACTGACCACTGCACTATCCACCGGGGACAGGTTCCGCGCCACAATACTCTGGACAGCCGTCATCAAATGCCCGGCAACCAGTACCGGGTCAATGGTGGTATCCGGCATCGCCGCGTGCCCACCCTTGCCGGTAATTTCAATGTCGAAGGAATCGGTGGAAGCCATCACCGCCCCCGGATGCACCGCAAATTCACCCGCCGGAATCCCCGGCCAGTTGTGCATCCCGTACACTTCAGCAATCGGGAAACGCTGGAACAGGCCATCCTCGATCATTTTCCGCGCCCCCGCCCCGTTTTCCTCGGCAGGCTGGAAAATGAAATACACTGTCCCGGCAAAATCAGGATTTTCCACCAATGCCGCCGCAGCCCCGAGCAACATGGTAGTATGCCCGTCATGCCCGCAGCCGTGCATCTTGCCATGATGGCAGGAAGCATGGTCAAAGGTATTCAGTTCGGTCATGGGCAGGGCATCCATATCCGCCCGCAAACCAACATGACGGGTTCCCGGATGCTTGCCGGGCAACACAGCCACCACACCCGTCCCGCCCAAACCGGTATGAACCTCCAGCCCCATTGTCAGCAATTGTTCCGCCACAAACTGGCTGGTGCGGAATTCTTCGTAAGCGGTTTCCGGGTGCCTGTGGATGTCACGCCGCCATTGCTGCATCCGCTGGTGCAGTTCGGTGGTGGTATTACGAGGGTCAAGCCGCTGGGTCATGGGTTCAGGCCGCCAATGCCAGCAATTGCTCGCGATACTCCGGCGTCACGGTTTCCTGCTGCTGGTTTTTCAACACCCCGCCGAGATCGGCATTCAGGCGTTCTGCCGTGCGCACAAAATCATGGATAGCCTCGTGGTTATCAATCGGGCTGGGCAGATTCAGGATCATGGAAAGCCCCGGTGTTGCCTGATACGCCAGCTCACCGGGAACCAGCGTCCAGGGTTTGACACCATTGGCAACGCTGAACAGGCTGGCCTCGCCGGAAGCAGTCAACACGACACGGTGGAAAATACCCATTTCCCCAAACTGCAAACCGGCATTTTCCAGCGCTTTCAGCACTTCCTCGCCGGAAAAGCCTGCGTCAATGTCGGCTGCGACAAACAAGACGATCTGGGGGGGCAGTATTGGTTCTGCTTTCCCCGCTGCACCGCCATTCCCGGCAACCGGCTTGCCCTGCATGTCCGATACCATGGCGTCCGTCATTGCACGTGCGCTGTCTGCCGGACGTTTGCCATCACGCGCAGGTTGGTCATCCAGTATGCTGGAGATTTCATTACCGTCTGCATCACGCAAGACCGGAATACTTCCATCACGCCGCTGTGGCAGGTCACGCCGTGCAATCCGGCTGATAATAAAAATTGCCACCAATGCCACCAGCCCCAGAGCCATAATGATCAGGCTTACCATTTCCATTGAAAAATCCTTGTCTGTTCCTTGCTGTATTGAATCATCCATTCGCCAGCTTGACGGCTTCCGCAACATCCACCGCTACCAGCCTTGAAACGCCCGGTTCACGCATGGTGACGCCAATCAGGTTATCGGCAAGCTCCATGGTTGTTTTGTTGTGCGTGATGAAAATGAATTGTACCTGTTCCGACATGTGCCTTACCAGTTCACAGAAACGTCCGACGTTGGCTTCGTCGAGTGGCGCGTCCACTTCGTCGAGCATACAGAATGGCGCGGGGTTCAGCTCGAAAATGGCGAATACCAATGCCACCGCCGTCAGCGCCTTTTCCCCACCGGACATCAGATAGATGGAAGAAATGCGCTTGCCCGGCGGACGCGCCATGATCGCCACACCGGTAGTCAGCAGATCATCGCCAGTCATTTCCAGATAGCATTCGCCTCCACCGAACAGGCGCGGGAACATTTCACGCAGGCGGCTGTTTACCTTGTCGAAAGTGTCCTTGAAACGGGATCGGGTTTCCCGGTCGATTTTGCGGATGGCGTTTTCCAGGGTTTCCAATGCGGCGACCAGATCGTCATTTTGCTGGTCGAGGTATTGCTTGCGTTCGCTTTGTTCGCGGAATTCGTCGATGGCGGCGAGGTTGATCGCGCCGAGGCGCTGGATGCTGCGCTGGATGGATTCGAGTTGTTGTTGCAGTATTTCCAGACTGGAGCTATCCGCCAGTTCCGCAAGTAGGGCTTCAGCGTCAAATTCGGTTTTGGCGAACTGTTCTGCGACGGTTTGCTCGCGTACCTGTACAGTTTGCCATTCGAGTTTGCGGTTTTCCTGCTCGGTACGGGTCTGTTCGGCGAGACGTTCGGCTTGGACACGCTCGTTTTCGCGGGTACGGATGTCGGCTTCCTGTGCCTGCACGCTCTGGCGGGCTTGCGTCAGGCGCAGGTCAACTTTGGCGCGGCGTTCCAGAGCCTCTTCGAGTTCGGTTTGCAAATCGGCGGCGGGGTCGTCCTGCATGTGCATTTGTTCCAGCAGGGTATCGCGTTGCTGTTCGAGCAGTTCGAGGCGGCTGTTGATGCGTTCGAGCTGGCGCAGGCTGTTATCGCGTTGCTGGCGACTGGTTTCGATGTCGAGGCGGATGTCCTGCGCTTCGTCCTGTAGCTCACGCTGGCGGCGGCGGGCTTCGGCAACAGCCTGTTGCAGTTCTTCACGGGCTTCGCCGAGTTGGTCGCGGTCGTGCTGGGCTGCTTCGAGCTCTTCCAGTGCTACATTGCGGCTTTCAGTAGCAATCAGGTGGTCTTCCTGCTGCTGCACCCGTTGGGCTTCCAGTTCTTCACGGTCGGCTTCGACCTGCTGCTGGCGGCTGTGTAACTGGTCGATGCGCTGTTGCAGGGCGTGCAGGCGGAGTCCACCGCCGAGGTCGGCGCGGTGCAGACGGTTGGTTTCGGCCTGCGCCTGCTGGCGTTGCTGCTCGTTTGCGCGGATGGAATCACGCAAGGTTTCGGCGCGTTCCTGCAATTCAGCCAGCGTGCTTTCCAGTGTTGCGAGTTGGCCGCGCAGGGATTCGGTTTCCTGCTGGCGTTGCAGGATACCGCTGTGGGCGTCGGAACTGCGGCGGCTGCACAGCCAGTTGGGGCCCAGCCAGATGCCGTTGCGGGTGATGATGGATTCGCCGGGTTGCAGGGTACGGCGTTGGTTCAGGGCGTCGGCCAGAGTTTCGGCGCAGCGGATGTTGGCGAGTAACGGCAGGGCGGCGCTGGGCTGGTGGATTTTGCTGGCGAGAAGAGTCCCCCATCCCGGCCTTCCCCCACAAGGGGGGAAGGAGGAAGAGAGTTTGACTCCGTTTCGAGCAGTGTTACTCCAGCTTTGGGCAGCGCGTCTTTGCCCCCTTCCCCCCCTGCGGGGGAAGGGCTGGGGATGGGGGGGAATCCCGTCACCACTACCGCATCCAGATCATCCCCCAGCACTGTTTCAACCGCCATTTCCCAGCCACTTTCCACCCGCAACTGTTCGGCGAGACGCGGGTTCTTGTCCAGCCCTTTGTCTTTCAGCCACTGCCCCCGCGCCTTGTTGGCCTTGTCCAGCCCGGACTGTTGCAGAGTTTCCAGCGAAGCCAACCGGCCTTGCAATGACTGACGGCGGGAACGCGCCTGATCCAGTTGCGTCTGGACTTCGCGCTGCTCCTGCTGTTGCTGGCTGAGGGTTTGCGTGACACTGGCAAGTTGCTCTTCGGCAGCAGCGTGGGCTTCACCTGCTTCGGCAAGCTGGGCTTCCAGCAGTTGCACGTCCTCGATGAAACGGCTGGTGGAAAGGTTTGCGGCTTCCTGTTGCAGGCGTTCCAGACGCTGGATGGTTTGCTGCAACTGGCGTTCGAGCTGCTCCATGCGGGCTTTTTCAACCTGCGCCTGGCGGGTCGGTTCGGCGACGCGCTGCTGGATGGCGTGCCACTGTTCCTGCCAGTCGTTGAGCTGGTCTTCGGCCTCGAACAGGCGTTCCTCGGCCATGTTGAGTTGCTCACCCAATTCTTCTTCGCGCGGTTCGAGGTCTGTGAGAGTTTGTTCGGCCTCTTCCAGTTTTTCGCGGTCTTCTTCGGCGTGGCGCAGGGTCTCCTCGATACTTTGCTCGGCATTGCGCAAGGCTTCCTGCTGACGGCGCTGAATGTCGCGCTGGTGCTGGATGCTTTGCTCGATGCGGGCAATATCGGAACCGGCCTGATAATACTCGCCTTGCACCACATTCAGGGCTTCGTTGGCGTCGGTGTACTGGTCGCGCAATTCCTCGACGATGGCTTCCAGATGGCGAACCTGGGCGATTTGTGCCTGATATTCGGTGGAACGCTGGCTGAGGTCGCGCAGGCGTTCTTCGCCGTCACGCTTGAGCTGATCCCATTGCAGCAGCAGGACGCTGGCTTCGAGCTTGCGTTCTTCCTCGCGCAGTTCGCGGAAACGCTGGGCGGCCTTGGCCTGCTTGTCGAGGCGTTCCAGTTGCTTTTCAACTTCTTCGCGCAGGTCAGTGAGGCGTTCGAGGTTTTCGCGGGTGTGCGCCATGCGGTTTTCGGTTTCGCGACGGCGCTCCTTGTAGCGGGAAATCCCGGCAGCTTCTTCCAGCATGTTGCGCAATTCTTCCGGCTTGGCTTCGATCAGGCGCGAAATCATGCCCTGCTCGATGATGGCGTAGCTGCGCGGCCCCAATCCGGTGCCGAGAAAAATGTCGGTAATGTCGCGGCGGCGGCACTTGGAACCGTTGAGGAAATATTTGGAGTCGCCGTCACGGCTAACCTGGCGTTTTACCGAGATTTCAGCGTATTGAGCGTATTCACCACCAAGCATGCCATCGGAATTGTCAAACACGAGTTCGACTGAAGCCAACCCGACCGGTTTGCGTGAGGAGGAGCCGTTGAAAATAACGTCTTCCATCGACGCGCCGCGCAGGTTCTTGGCGGAAGTTTCACCCATCACCCAGCGCACCGCGTCGATGGTGTTGGACTTGCCGCAACCGTTCGGGCCGAGAATGCCGGTCAGGTTGCTGCGAAAATCCAGCGTTACGGGGTCAACAAAACTCTTGAATCCGGCAATGCGGATTTTACTAAGGCGCACGGGTGAAGGCTTTTTCCTGATTCAATCGAACGATTTTACTGGAGTCATATCGGGAAATCCATTTGCAGCGACAGAGTGCTTGCCGGTAAGGTGACGGGATTGAAAAAGCTGGAATATCCTACGCATGACCCGCCCGACAAGCATTTTACCCATTGCCCAACGCGGTGAACCCGTCCTGCAACAGCGGGCACAAGCTGTTGGCGATGTCCATCAACCCAGTATCCAGAACCTGATTGATGACATGCTCGCCACCATGCTGGCTGCCAATGGGGTAGGCATTGCCGCACCGCAGGTCTTTGTACCCTTGCGCATCATTATCGTAGCGCCACGCCCCAGCAAGCGTTATCCCGACGCGCCTATGATGGAACCTGCCGTCATGGTCAACCCTGAAATATTCTGGAAATCCACCGATAGCTGCGCCGACTGGGAAGGCTGCTTGAGCGTGCCGGACGCCCGTGCCCAGGTTCCTCGTGCCAGTCGTGTTAAAGTGCGTTATTTGAACCGTGATGGGATCGGGACGGAAGCTGAATACAGTGGTTTCATCGCCCGTATCATCCAGCATGAATACGACCATCTGGAAGGCATCCTGTTCCCCGAACGGGTCGACAACCACGCGATCATCAGCGAAGCAGCCTACCAGAGGGTTTTCAGGAAAGCCACAATGTCAGACACCTGATCATCCGTAAACTTCTTGCCCAACTGGAGTTGCCCCATGGTATGCACTGCCTGTTCCAGGGTCTTCGCCGCGCCATCGTGGAAGTAAGGATAGGTCAGATCAACATTACGCAGGGTCGGCACCTTGAATTTCATGCGGTCTTCATCCTTCTTGGTCAGACCCGCCACCCCTTCGGCCTTGTTGTCGGTCTTGTAAGGCTCAACCACACCCATTTTCTGGAAGCTGCCGCCACCCACTGCCGTACCGTTGTGGCAAGCCACACAGCCGCTGTCCTTGAACAACTTGTAACCGGCCAATTCCTTGTCAGACAATGCCTTGTCATCACCTTTCAGCCATTGGTCAAACAACGCAATATCATGAAACCATTTCCAGTCATGCTTGTTACGATGCTGATGCTATGGGGGCAAGCAGCCAGCAGCACTGCACTACAGGAACGTGACGAATTCCATGTCGGCAATGCCTTTTCCCAACCCTCCGACAGGCTTGCCCCGCAGCACCGTGACCGCTTTGCCATTGGCAGCGCCCTGTTCCAGCAACCCTGGGTAGTAGCACCTGCCCCAACACCGTTACGCGATGGACTGGGGCCATTGTTCAACGCCAACACTTGTCAGGCTTGCCATGTCAAAGGCGGCAGGGGGCATCCACCGCTGACACCCACCGACCCGTTCATGTCCATGCTGATACGCCTGGGGCACCCACCAAAGACAGCCCAGGAAGAAGCACTGGCGCAGCAAAAAGGAACCATTCCCGACCTTACCTACGGCGACCAGTTGCAGCCTAACGGCATTCCTGGCGTGGCAGGCGAAGGCACACCCCGCGTCACGTATACCAGCATCAACGGCCAGTTTCAGGACGGGGAAACCTACACCCTGCTCAAACCGACCCTGCGCATTGATTCGCTGAATTACGGCAAACTGGACGCGCAAACCCAATTGTCGGCACGGGTCGCACCTGCCTTGCCCGGCGTCGGCCTGCTGGAAGCCATCCCCGAAACCGACATACTGCAACATGCCGACCCGGACGACCGTAATGCGGATGGCATTTCAGGCCGCCCCAACCGGGTCTGGGACATCAGCAAACAGCAAACTGTCCTGGGGCGTTTCGGCTGGAAAGCCAACCAGCCCAGCGTCATCCAGCAGGCGGCCACGGCATTTAACCGGGATATTGGCATTACCTCGCCATTGCTGCCGGAACCATCCTGTACCGCGCACCAACCCGCCTGCCAGTCTGCCCCTAATGGCGGCACACCGGAAATTTCACAGGTATCGCTGGAAAATGTCGCGCTTTATGTTGCATTACTGGCCGTTCCTGCCCGCCGCGATACTCACGACCCGCAGGTACAGGCGGGCGAACACCTGTTCCAACAGGCCGGTTGCGCCGCCTGCCATATTGCACATTTCCACACCAGCAGCCAAGCTGCGCTCCCGGAACTGGCCAATCAGGACATTCAGCCCTATACCGACCTGTTGCTACATGACATGGGAAAAGGTCTGGCGGACAATCGCCCGGACTTTGCGGCATCGGGGAACGAATGGCGCACGGCTCCCTTATGGGGAATCGGTTTGGTAGGAACCGTCAACGGCCATACCCGTTTCCTGCATGACGG
>JBBIHI010000004.1:0-32580 GCA_037447095.1 Thiotrichaceae bacterium | reverse complement strand
ATCAAACCGGAGGTTTTCACCCGGCAACTGCCCTATGCTGGGCGGAAACAGGCAACAAGGCAGGCGTTATGGACATCCTTCTGACCGGCGCAAGCGGATTCATCGGCGGGCACATTCTGCAAGCGTTGGAGACTGCCGGACATGAAGTCACCCCGGCCACCCGCCGCCACGGTTTCGATTTCAGCCGGATGCAGACACCGGACGACTGGCTGCCGCATCTGCAAGGTATCGATGCTGTCGTCAACAGTGTCGGCATCATTGCCGAAACACGCGGGCAGACGTTTGAAGCCTTGCATCATCGCGCCCCCGCCGCGTTGTTTCGCGCTTGTGTGATGACAGGTGTTCCACGAGTGGTGCAGATTTCTGCACTTGTTGCGGACGAACAGGCTTTTACACCCTATCAGTTGAGCAAGAAAGCTGCCGATGATGTGTTGCGCGGTTTGCCGCTGGAGTGGTTCGTATTGCGTCCGTCGCTGGTGTACGGGAAAGGCGGCAAAAGCTCGGCGCTGTTCCGTTTCATGGCCAAGCTGCCGGTGATTCCGCTGGTGGGGGATGGCGGGCAGCGTATCCAGCCGGTGCATGTCAGCGATGTGGTGGCGACGGTGCTGCAATGCCTGCAAGCGGCTTCTGCGCGGCGCACGCTGGATGTGGTCGGGCCTTATCCACTGACTTTCGTCGAATGGCTGCAAACCATGCGGCTGGAAGCAGGGAAAAAGCCTGCGCCTAGCCTGCCCGTTCCGCTCAGCCTGATTATGGCGACAGCGCATGTAGGCAGGTTTATTGTGCCGATGCTGCATCCGGATAATTTGCGGATGTTGCAGCGGGGGAATACCTCGGATGTGCAGCCGCTGGTGGAGTTTCTGGGGAGAAACCCTCACCCCCCGGCCCCCTCTCCCGCTGAGCGGGCGAGGGGGTGAAAGATGGAGTATCTGTTGCTGAAATACTTGCATATCCTCAGCATGGTGTTGCTGTTCGGCACTGGGCTGGGTAGTGCTTTCTACAAGTGGATGGCAGATCGCGGCGGCAATGTGGCGCATATCGCCGGCGCGGTGTTGACGGTGGTGCTGGCGGACTGGCTGTTCACCACACCGACGGTGATTTTTCAGCCGATTAGCGGGTTGTGGATGGTGTATTTGCTTGGCCTGCCACTGAGCACGCCGTGGATTGCCATCAGCCTGAGCCTGTATGCGCTGGCGGGTGTGTGCTGGCTGCCGGTGGTGTGGCTGCAAATACGGATGCGTGACCTTGCCGATGCCGCCATCATTTCCCAAACAACCTTGCCCGCACAATACTGGCGCTATGCGCATATCTGGTTCTGGCTGGGAGTGCCCGCCTTCATCGCCATGGTGTTGGTGGTCTTACTGATGGTTTTCAAGACAAGTCTGGGAGCTTGAGATGCAAACACAATCCTTGATGCAGACAGCGCTGGGCGCACAGTGGGAACAACTGCCGCCCGCCTTGCAAGCGCACTACCAGCCCGGCGATAACCGCGATGTCGGGGCGCTGGATATTGATTACCCCGGCTTCATGCAGCCTTACCTCAGCTTCATGCGCTTGTTCGGCGCGTTGGTCAACCGGCGGGGCAAGGCCGTGCCGACCACGGTGGAGAAGTGGATGGAAGGCGACATCCAGCGCTGGAACCGCGCGATCACCTTCCCCGACGGCAGGGAAATCCTGTTCCAGACGCGCTGGGTGTACGCGGGCGGCAATGAGCTGATCGAATACGTCAGCCCGTTCATGGGGCTGCGCATGACGGTACGGGTGGAAGATGGCAGGCTGCATTACAGTGGCAGGCATCTGGTGCTGAAGCTGGGCGGGCTGCTGATCCCGGTTCCTGAATGGCTGGTGCTGGGGCATACCACCATCGTCGAAACCGCGCTGGCGGAAGGCGGGTTTGCGATGGATTTCAGGCTGACGCATCCGTGGCTGGGGCAGGTGTTCAGCTATGCGGGGAGGTTCAGGACGGAACATGGGCGTAGTGATTTTTGATGGTAGCGGATTTGCATACTTTCTCTCTGTAAACCCAACCAACGCCAGCCATCCCCCGCCTGTCCCCCACGCGCCGCGCGTGGCTGCCATGCGGCTGCTGGCTGGCTACTGCCCTGACCTGGCTGCTCTGTGACCTCGGGCAAGACGAAAACCGTAGCTGTCGTAGCCAACAGACGGGCCGTCGCCGAAACGGAAGGCAGACCGGCAGAACCTGCCGAAGCTGATCCACGAGCCGCCGCGCAACACACGGCGAGAGCCTGCTTCCGCACCTTGCGGATCGACTAACGGCTCAGCCGGATAGTCGCCTAACCAATCCTGGCACCATTCCCACAGATTCCCATGCATTTCGTATAAGCCCCAATCGTTTGGAGGAAGGCTTTTGACCTCGACTGTTTTTTCCCGATACTCGCTTTTGCGCCCTTTGTTGTAAGGGTTATTACCATCGAAATTCACTAATTCAGAACTGATCTGCTCACCGAAATAAAACGGGGTTGTAGTACCTGCCCGGCAGCAGTATTCCCATTCTGCTTCGGTTGGGAGACATAGTTTCAGTTCAGCCTTCATTCCATTCATTTTGGCGATGAAGCGCTGGGCATCTTCCCAACTGACCTGATCTACCGGACGGTTTTCACCTTTGAAATGGCTGGGGTTATCACCCATCACCGCCTCCCACAGGGCTTGGGTCACGGTGGTATCCGCCAACCAGAAACCCTGCGTCAGGGCAACTTCGTGCTGGGTTTCAGCCCAAACATCGCTACTATCGCGTTCCGGCTCATCTTCAGGCGAACCCATCAGGAACTTTCCCGGCTCGATCCAGCGGAAATCCTGCCGCACGCCTTTGTAGGTGAAGCCCATCCACAAGCCGTATTCGTCCTCACCCCAGTCGGATGCCCATTCCTCGGGGAATTCGTCAGGAAAAACTTTGTGTTCGCGAATCTGCATAAAGCCCTCGGTGGTAAAGGCGGCCAGCCAGCGGGCGTTCACGCAGCATCCACTCACGTTACTAGCGCACTGGCGGCCTTGCTTTTTGTCACTGCGTCACAGGGATGCAGCGAACCGGATGACGGTTTGGTCACATGCGTTCATTCCAACAACGCATTGAGCTCGGGCAAGACGAAAACCGTAGTTGTTGTTGCCAATAGACGGGTCGTTGCCGTTACGGTTGGCAGACCGGCAGTTCCTGCCGTTGTTGATCCACGAGCCGCCGCGCAACACACGGTTAGAGCCTGTTCAACCTTCACCCAGGGTGTAGTTTATACCGAAATCGGCGGATGGTGGCGCAGGTTTTGCCGCCGCCACGCCAGACTATCGGTTCCCTGTGTGACCGAATACACGGCGGCATAGGCGGTCTGTAACTGCGTGGCGCTGATATGGCCTTGCCGATACTGCTCTTCCCAGTACAAACGCCGCTGCTGGTAACGCCGTTTACGGCGGATACTCAAGCGTATGGTTCCAGGCAAAATCCGGTAGCCGCAAAAGCGGATGCCCTGTTCGCTGCGCTGGATTTGCCAATCCGGCTTGAGCAGCAATTCCCGTTCCTGTTGCAAATAATCCTGCACTTGCGCCAGCACCTGTCTGGCTTGCGCCTTGCTGTCGCACCACCACCCAGCATCATCCATATATCTGACATGGGCGCGGACTTCCGGCAGCGCCTGCAACAGCCTGTCCAGCCCGTCGAGGTAGTAATTGGCGAAGTATTGCGAAGTCAGCGAACCAATCGGCAAGCCCTTGCCGGGCTGGTTGTGGTGGCAATCCAGCAGCCGCTGAAGTTGTTGCTCGAATTCCTGCCCCTTGAAACGCCGCAGCAGCACACTGAGCAGGATGTCGTGGTCAATGTTGGCAAAGTAGCTGGCAATATCGACCTTGCAGTACCACGCATAACGGCGGATGTGCTGCTGCACCGTATCGGCGGCCAGATGCACGCCCAGACCGGGGCGGCAGGCGAAACTGGTGGGTAACATGGCACGTTCCAGCACCGGCGCGGCATGGTTCATCAAAGCGTGGTGGAAAATCCGGTCTTCAAAACAGGCGGCATGGATGATGCGCGGTTTCGGGTCATGGATGCTGAACGCGCGGAAACGCCCATACGGCAAACGGGCAAGACGGATGTCATGCGCCAACTGATTGAGATTAGCCTCCGCCCGGTGCAGCAAGCGGATGACCTGCCCCCGGTGGCGCTTGGCCTTGGCCGCCTTGTGCAGGGCCAGCGTGAGATTGTTCAAATCGGCGATGGCTTCAAGGCTGATCCGGGTTCGTTTCATCGCCACTCACTCCGGCAAACGGCAAACCCGCCCATAGGTCATTCAGCTTTTGCAGGAAAGCATCGCCGTATTTGTCGATCCGCGACTTGCCGATGCCCGGAATGGCTTGCAGGGCATTTTTGCCGCTGACCCGCTGCTGCACCATCGCCGCCAACTGGTCATTGGTGAACAGTGCGTAACTGGGTACGCCCCTGGCTTCCGCCATCTCCTTGCGGAACTGACGCAACTCCAGATAGGCGGAAAAATCCTCCTCGCTGAGCACTTCCTTGTAATCTACCTTGGGTTGGCTGGCTGAGGACGACGCCACGGAAGGCGCGGCTTCGCCGTCCTGCCATGACACGCACACCGACCAGAAACTGTCAGCGCCATCGGCAACCAACTGCTTTTCGACAAAGCTGACCCGGTGCTGGCTGCAAAAGGCATTGAGCGCCGCCTCTGCCGACTCCGGGTCGCGGGCGGGAATGGCGAAAAACTTGTACTTCATTTTTTCTTCCTCCTACTGGAACCACGCTGTCCATCCCCCGCTTGTCCCCCACGCGCTGCCGCCGCGTGGCTGCCAACCGGCTGCTGGCCAGCTCTGCCTGACCTGACCGGACTGAGCTCGTGACCTCGGGCAAGACGAAAACCGTAGTTGTGGCGGCCAATAGACGGGTCGAAGCCGTTACGGTTGGCAGACCGGCAGTCCCTGCCGTAGCCGAACCACGAGCCGCCGCGCAACACACGGAGAGAGCCTGCTACTGCCCCTTGCGGGTCGACTACCGGCTGCGCCGGATAGTCTCCACGCCAATCCTGACACCATTCCCACACATTGCCGTGCATTTCGTATAAGCCCCATAAGTTGGGAGAATAGCTCTTTACCTCGGCAGTTTGCTTCAGCGCCCCTTCACCCCATTCAGCACCACCATCCCAAGTACCATCATAATTTACCCTACCGAGAGACAATTCACCCTCGAAGTTAAATGCTCCGGTTGTGCCAGCCCGGCAGGCATTTTCCCATTCGGCTTCGGTCGGAAGGCGTAGCTTCAACTCTGGATGTTGCTTGTTGACCCGTTGCAGGAATTTGTCGGTGACATCTTCCCAACTGACATTCTCGACCGGGTTGTTTTCGCCTTTGAAGTTACTGGGGTTATTACCCATGACGGCTTGCCACAGGGCTTGGGTGCAAGTGGTTTCCGCCAGCCAGTAGCCCTGGGTGAGGATGACTTCGTGTTGGGTTTCGTTGTCGTAGCGACCTGCTTCATCTGCGGGGGAACCCATCATGAAGGCGGTGGGTTCGATCCAGCGGAAGCGGTGGGGGATGTCAGCTATTTCAAAATAAAGATAAAGACCATACCGATCACGTCCGATACGTCCATCATGCATCCATGTCAATCTGGCCCATTCTGAAGCAGGCTCCTCCGGATACCAGAAACCCGGCAACATGCCTTGCTCTTTATCCCACTCTGGCGGATACCAGTACCAACGGTAAATGTCGCCGTCACGGGTTTGGGACTCGGCGTATAAGCCATCGCTGCCGCTGGCGATGAACTTCATCCAGGGTTCTTTCTGCTGTTGGGCGGTGCGGACATCGACTGTGAAGCATTCCCGGCCAATCTGGAATTCGTGTTGGCCAGCCGATGGAAAGCCAAAGCCATTTTTAATCTTGTCCAGATTCAGGCTGACAAGCTTTTTATTACCATGACGATCCGTATGCACATGGAAAATCCTTTCATCATTCAAGGTCAGGTTCAGCAGTAAAGCTCCCGAGGGGGTGTTACTCACCCAATCATCCTGCTCAGCCGGTTTTGCCTTGGCTTTCTCTTTTACTTTCAGTACCAGCTTTTCACCCTGCTGGCGTAGCTCGTACTGCCGGTAAGCTTTCGCATGATTGATATAACGGAGAATTTCAGTCCTTTCCTCTGGTGTCAGGAAATCCGGAAAAGCTGTTTCGCTCTGACCTGTACGTTGTTCCTCGTGCAAATGGGAGTAAGCCATAAAGGCCAGCCAGAAGTCGTATTGCCCCCGCAGACTTTTGGCCTGATTTCGTGTCAGGTGGCGCTTTACCCAGCCATCCAGCAAGCCATGCCCCGGATGCCCGGCATAGGTTTTCACCAAGTCCTGCATATAGCGTTCGGTTGCCTGCCTGACCTCCGCCGGAACCATTCCCGCCAGAATGCCTTCCTCATCCAGCCCCTCCAGCAACATCAGGTTGTACATCGCCTCGAAATACAACTCATCCGGCAACAGGGCATGGTAACGCCCGATCAATTCCACCAGTTGCGCACGTTTTTTGGGCTTCAGTTGTTTCAAAAGCGCTACGGCATCATCCTGATAGTTCTCCCGACCATTGGGCTGCCAACCCCATTCGTCCCCTTCATGCACGGTATTCCGATGCCGCCAGATAGCGGTTTCGTGACCGATGTCGAAGGGAAGATGCATGTCAGTACCATCCCCTGCCAACTCCCCCGGCAACAAATAGCGCACAGCCCGCAGCAAACCGGCATCCACCCGCAGTGTTGCAAAGAAATAGCTCAGCAAGGTATCAATGCTTTCCGCATGATGGCGTTCATCTTTTTCAGCCTGATAAGCACCCTTCACCCGCTTGAAGTCGCTGATGCCCTCCCAGATAAAGCAATCGAAATAACGCAACAAACGCTTGTTGATGTCACGCTCAGCGACCGGCATGAGCACAAAGGGGCGGATACCCTGTGCATTCAGTAACTGACCAAACAACAACCAGTTATTGAAAGTGCTATGTGAGTGTGTGTGCATGCCCAGATCACTCAGAATCAGTAACGGGGTATCTTTATCCGGCGCTGACCAAGGCTCAATAAATTCACGGAATTGTTCATAACGGATGATGTAACTACCCGGTTCATCATGGATATATTGCAGCTCCAACCCATCCGTTCCACGTGCCTGCATGAGCTTGTCACACAGGTGCAGAAAGTCACTGCGATAAGGAAAATTGTCCGCATTAATATCAATCAATACTCGGACGGTTTCCGACCAGCTGCGCCGCTTCTTGCGGGGTACACGACGGATGAATTGACCACTGGCAACCTGCCTGACCAGTTGCTGCTCATCAATCCGTATCCCGCTGACATTTGCACCCAGAATTTTTCTCAGGAACGGCTCAAGACGCGCCCAACGGGTTAATTCGGTATGCAGGGGAATAACACGGTGACAGGCGGGAATACGTGTTTCTGTTTCGGTCAGGATGGTGGGTTTTGCCTGAGTGAACCAGTCCGGTAACTGGTTTAAGTTATCTGTTTCCGAGCCGGACTGCTGCTCATTGAGATGGCGGTTGCTGATACGAAAATAAGCGGCATTGGTTGATTTGCTTTCCTTTTCTGGCAGATCATTGTCTTTGTTATCATTCTGAACGGAATAACCGGCTTCATCACGAGTCGATTTTCCGGTGATGTCTCCCTTGTGTTCAGTATCACTTTCGCCATCCGGCGGAGGGTTTTCCAGCTCAAACCCCAAGGAAGAAGCCAACTGGTCTCGCGCCGCCTGATCTGCTGGCACGGTAAACATACCCCATAGCAAATCAGCCCGGCTAAAGCCGTTTTTCCCCTGCCCCTCAGTCGTCATACATCACCGGGTATTTACGCAGCACAAACTTGTTGATCTGCTCAAGCATCGCCAGTTGTTCCTGACTGGTTTTACCCAATACCGACAATGCCCGCAGCATATCCAGATACTCCGCCTGACCCGGTGGCGTCACGCCTTTTTCTTTCGCCAGATTACGGTCTTTCACCAACTGTTCTGCCGCCTGCCGTCGCACATCCGCGCCGCATGATTTGCCGAAATGCAGCTCACCTCGCCGCATCAGCAGGCCGATAAGTTCGTGGTCTTTTTCAGGCAGGTTAAGATTCAGCACCAGACAACGCCGGACAAAGGCCGGCGGCAACTCGCGTTCTTCATTAGTGGTGATAATAACCAGAGGCGGCACACTGTCCCTTCCTCCAATGGTTTCGCCTAACCAGGGGATTTCGATCGCATTATTACCGAGGATTTCCAGCAAACTGTTGGGCAATTCGGCATTGGCCTTGTCAATCTCGTCAATCAGGATCACGCTGCCCCGCGCCTGTTCCCAGCCTTTCGGCTTTTCGGGGCAAGTGAGTTGGTAGCGGCTTTTGTCATAGGTCTCCCATGCCGTCTTCCAGCACAGCGCCCACCACAAAACTCCGGGGGAAATATAGCGTTTGGTGTCCAGCACCTTTTTACGCTCTTCCTCACTCTCGTTCCCCTGCAACGCCTGTGCTTCCGCCAAGCGGCCTACGGCGTCAAACTTCCATAACAAATCCTGCCCTTCGGTATGAGAGTTCACCACTTCGTAGACAAACAAGCGCCCTAATGCCACTGCCGCTGCATGAGCCAACTGGCTTTTACCCGTGCCGGGGTCGCCGCGCAGCAATACCGGACGGCGTGCCGCCAGTGCTGTTTTCAGTACGTTGATGCTATCCGTATCAAACTGATGCACCGAGGCTGACCATGAACCATAAGCGGGTAATACCAGCTCGCCGTTGTTGCCAAACTCATCCAGTCTTGCAATGTCGGCGGTAATTTTTTCTAGCGAATTCATGTTCATTTTTCCGAATGCTCATTCACGGTTGTAAAGAACTCAATCAGGACTTCATCAATAGCATAGTCATCAACAGTCAGCACATCATGGGCGTATTTGCTGGTGATATAAAAAAAGGTGACATCCTGAATCTTTTCACTGAGTTGCTGGATAACGCTCCGGTGAACTTCTGATGGTTCTTCACAATCCAGCGGCAGGATAAAAAAGTATTTACGCTGATACTTGGGGTCTTTGTCAGTTTTAGCCCGTTGTATTTTGGCGTTAATCCTGTTCACCAAATCCGTTTTTTCAGACTCAATGCCGAGATCGCGCTTGGCGTGCGGAACCAGTTTCTCACCCAGTTTCCTCAATAACAGATCAACCGTATTATTCGCGCCTCTCTTTTCCTCAACAGTGAAACCGGACTCCAAAGCCAGATAATTGTCCCCGTCAAAACGGCCTTGCTGGTGGCCTTGGTATTTCATGCGCGTACCCAGCGTTCTGGCCGCTACGCCTGCGGCGACTGACCCCGCCATTTTGTTCAGGAGTCTGACCTTGTTATTTTTTGAACTTTTATAGCGAAGGATAGCGTCCTGCTTAATGGTAAACACGACCAGCTTGGAAGCAATGCCACGCGCCGCATCCAGCACCTGTTTACGCTCACGATTATCATGTGTCCCGAGAGCCGATATGGCACGATCAAACGCCGAACGCAGGGACTGGATCAAGCCAACAAAATCACCATTTTCACCACACTGTGATTCAAAGTGGGAAAGAATAGCCTCTGCATTGGAAGCATCCAGTTCGCACCAGACCCGCACTTGTTCCCGGAACAGATCACTCTGTTGCAAGTCCAGGATGATGTCCTGCCTGATTTGATCGAGGTAAGCCGAATCCTCGGCAATCAGCTCACCCGATACGGCTTCCTGTGGTACAAGATGTTTGCCAAAAGCCTGCATTACCTTGTACATCGGGATAGCGTAACAAATCGCTTTTTGTTTCTTTCTCGCGACCAGCATGGCTGTGATAGCCTGTTTTGTCTCATTCCAGACAGGCGAACCGCTATCTCCCGGTTCAACAATCTGCTCACTATTCACAAATTTTAGATTTAACCAACCTGCGCCAGAAATATCACCACAAGTCGCTTTTGCAGCGTCTGCGCTTGCCGAGCTTTTGACAAAGAAGTCATGGCCATCTTCTTTATATTTTTCAGGGCAGGATACATCCAGCACGGTATCCGGCTGGCTTCCCTGAATTTCGAGCAAAGCCATATCTTCGATGTCTTCATAACCGACATCACCGTCCATCGCAGGGTGAAACGCCAGTAATTTCAATAATGGCGTTCTTTCCTGCACCGGATAATCCGGCAGAAACGAGGAAAAGATGAGTCCTTCTTTTAGCTGCCTGCCATCACCCAATGCTGTTTGAAGAACGTGGGCACAAGTGACGACAAACTGCCTGTTTAGCCGGACAGCACACCCCGCAAACCTGCCATTCTCTCCATTTTGGTAACGGATTCGCACCAGGGTATTGGAAAGCTGCCTGACCCTTTCACTCATGGCTCAGCCCTCATTTATTTTGCCATTTAAGTGATACCTTGAACGTTGCTTCACTGTCCGCTGAGGCAAAAATCACCCCCGCCTTGGCAGAAAACTTCACCCCGAACTCCAGACCGATTTCCTGCGGATTATTAAACTCCTCAAACGCACCAAACAGGGCTTTGGCTACAGGTTTGATATGCTTAACAGCCGACTCGAATTTCTCTGACGCCTTACTGGTATTATCCTTGTCACTGATCCGTTCAATGCCAAGCTCATCTTCGGACTCAATCAGGATGGTAGAGCCATCTTCCAGCTCATATTCCACAAAGTATTTGTCACTCATTTGTATTCACCTCTCACTTGCTAAAAAATACTCCTACCCCGCCATCCATCCCCCGCCTGTCCCCCACGCGCCGCGCGTGGCTGCCAGTCGGCTGCTGGCTGGCTACTGACCTTGACTGACTGCTCTGTGACCTCGGGCAAGACGAAAACCGAAGTTGAGGGAGCCAATAGACGGGTCGTCGCCGATACGGTGGGCAGACCGGCAGCCCCTGCCGTAGTAGATCCACGAGCCGCCGCGCAACACACGGTACGAGCCTGTCTGCTCCTGTACCGGATCGACTACCGGCTTCGCCGGATAGTCGCTACGCTTGTCCTGACACCATTCCCACACATTGCCGTGCATTTCGTACAAGCCCCAATCATTGGGTGCGTAACTTTTCACATCTTTCGTCTCACCATTCAGCTCATAGTTATCCCACTTACCGGAATAGTTGACCCGCTCCAGATTCAGGTCATCCTTGCCGCCGAAATGAAACGCTGTCGTCGTCCCTGCCCGGCAGCAGTATTCCCATTCCGCTTCACTCGGCAGGCACAGTTTCAGTTCTGCCTTCATTCCGTTCATCTTGGCGATAAAACGCTGGGCATCTTCCCAACTGACTTGTTCAACCGGACGATTTTCGCCTTTGAAATGGCTGGGGTTATCACCCATCACGGCTTCCCACAGAGCTTGGGTTACGGTGGTATCCGCCAGCCAAAAACCTTGTGTCAGAGTAACTTCGTGCTGGACTTCGCTATCAAACCTTCCCTGTTCATTCTTCGGCGAACCCATCGTGAATATTCCCGGCTCAATCCAGCGGAAATCCTGCCGCACGCCCTTATAGGTGAAGCCCATCCACAGGCCGTATTCGTCCTCACCCCAGTCGGAAGCCCATTCCTCAGGGAATTCATCAGGAAAGATTTTGTGTTCGCGGATTTGCATAAACCCTCTGATAGGTCGAATAACTGAGGAAAATATCGTATGTGCTGCTGAGGTGTTGCTGTAAAGATAAAGAGATAATAAACCATCTGGATGGGTAATTCATGCGTCATCCAGACTGTTCCGTATTTCGGATGGGCTGCCAACCGGACAAGCCGGGAGTACGCTAAACTTGTCGGATACACCCAGCCAGCAAAGGATGCCCGATGCCCGCCACACCACCAACCAACCTGCCCGAACAGCTCTACGCCCAAATCCGGCAGGTGCTGCAAACCGCCCAAACGCAAGCGCAAACAGCCATCAACCACGCGATGGTGCAATGCTATTGGGACATCGGGCGCATGATCGTGGAGTACGAACAAGGCGGCGAAGCGCGGGCGGAGTACGGCAAGCAGACCCTGCAATACCTTTCCAACCGGCTCGGCAAGGAGTTTGGCAAGGGTTTCAATGTGTCCAACCTGAAGTATTTCCGGCAGTTTTACCTGACTTTCCCAATTCGCCACGCAGTGAGTGGCGAATTGACGTGGACACATTACCGCCACCTGCTGCGGGTCGAAAACCCCACCGCCCGCGACTGGTACGCCAACGAAGCCATCACCCAGGGCTGGAGCACCCGCGCCCTCGACCGCCAGATCAGCACCCTGTACTACGAACGCCTGCTCTCCAGCGGCGACGCCCACAAGGCCGGAGTCGCCGCCGAAGCCCGGCAACTGATCGCCGAACAAGCGCCACCCGACCCGCGCGATTTCATCCGCGACCCTTACGTGCTGGAATTCCTGCAAGCCAAAGCTGGCCCCGAATTGTACGAAAAGGAACTGGAACAGGGTCTGATCGACCAGCTCCAGCAATTCCTGATGGAACTCGGCAAAGGCTTCGCCTTCGTGGCGCGGCAAAAGCACCTGCGGGTCGAGGGCGAGGACTTCTTCGTCGACATGGTGTTCTACAACTACCTGCTGAAATGCTTCGTGCTGATCGACCTGAAAATCGGCAAACTGACCCATCAGGACGTAGGCCAGATGGACATGTACACGCGCGTGTTCGAGGAACAATACCGCAACGAAGGCGACAACCCGACGCTGGGTCTGCTGCTGTGTTCCGAGCGCAGCCACGCGGTCGCCCGCTACTCGCAACTGGCGGAAAACCCGCAACTGTTCGCCAGCAAATACAGCCTGTGCCTGCCAACCGAGGAGGAATTGCGCCTGGAACTGGAACGCGACCGCAGTCTGGTCGAAACAGCGTTGTCGGAACAACATGGAATTTACGCCGTTATCCCGAAATACGCCGCTGCCCGCCATTAAATAGACCGGCCTGCCGCCAGCCAGTAGCATACGCCTCCACACAATAACCGATTCCAAATCAGGAGCTTTCGCATGGCCGCTGGCAGCCTTCTAGCCTTACTCGACGACATCACTACGGTTCTGGATGATGTCTCCCTCATGGCCAAGGTAGCCGCCAAAAAGACGGCTGGCGTATTGGGTGACGATCTGGCGCTGAATGCCGAACAGGTCGCTGGCATCCAGGCAGAACGCGAGTTGCCGGTAGTCTGGGCGGTCACCAAAGGCTCCCTGCTCAACAAGGTGATTCTGGTGCCGATCGCCCTGCTGTTAAGCGCACTCATGCCGTGGCTGATTACCCCGCTGCTGATGCTGGGCGGCGCTTACCTGTGTCTGGAGGGGTTTGAGAAAATCACCCACAAACTGCTGCACGGTGATGAAAAAGAAATCGACACGGAGGACGAGCTGTTACAGGTTTCACACAACCCCGAAGCCGACATGTTGGCGTTTGAGAAGGAGAAGATCAAAGGTGCAATCCGCACCGACTTCATCCTGTCTGCGGAAATTATCGTGATTGCACTGGGGACGGTGAAAGATGCACCATTCTTCATGCAAGCGGTCATTGTTTCCGGTATTGCATTCGTCATGACCCTGGGTGTGTACGGTGTCGTCGCCGGTATTGTCAAACTCGATGACATCGGCTTTTACCTGCTGCGGGACAAAACATCCGCCTTCAAACAATGGCTGGGGCGCGGCCTGCTGGTGTTTGCGCCGTGGTTAATGAAAGCGTTATCGGTGGTAGGAACCGCCGCGATGTTCCTGGTCGGTGGCGGCATTCTGCTGCACGGCATTCCGCATTCGCATGACTTCCTGCACGCTGCGGAGCTGTTTGTTCATCAGGTCGGGGATATTGGCGGCATACTGGCAGCCATCACGCCAACCTTGCTCAGTGGCGTGTTTGGTATCTTGGCCGGGGGAATCGTGCTAGCCGCCGTCACACCCGCTTCCGCGCTGATCAGCAAAATCAGGGGCACGGCCTAAAACAACAGCTCCATATCCACCGCCGAGAGGAACGCTTTCTCACGATCCAGGTCGGCCAGTAATAAGGGGCGTTTGCCCTGCATATCGGATTCCGCAAAGCGTAGCTCAAGACGGCTCTTGCCCAACTTGATACGCTCAATGCGTGGCGCATGTTCATTGTGGGAACGGTGCAACAATACCGCCAGCCGTAGTAACACACTCAGGTACAAGGCCGACTGGCGATCCTTGGCATTCAGGATGTCAAACAGCTTGGCGGAAATTTTCTGGCGATGGGTGCGCACCAACACGCTCAGCCAATGCTGTTCCTCCGAGGAGAAACCCGGCAAATCAGCATTATCCAGCAGATAGCCGCCGTGTTTGTGGTAACTGCTATGGGAAATCGCCAGCCCCACCTCATGCAAATCCGCCGCCCAGCCCAGCAGGGTATCCAGATGCCCCGGCAACTTCCAGTCATCGCGGCAACGGTTAAACAGCTTGTGCGCCGTTTTACGCACCGCATCGGCCTGGGCAATATTGACCTGGAAACGTTGCTGCCACAGACGCACGGTCTTGTCGCGCATGTCTTCGTGCTGGTAGCGATCAATGCGGTCAAAAATCAGCCCTTCGCGCAATGCACCGTCGGAAACATACATGCGGCGGATTTTCAGCGCCTCAAACACCGCAATCAGCACCGCCAGACCACCGGCAAACACCGGCTTGCGGTCATCACTCAGACCCGGCAATTTGAGTTTGTCGAGGGAACCGGCCTCAATCATCATGGCGCGGATTTTCTTCAGGTCTTCAAGAGTGATGCCGTAAGGCGCCAGCCCAGTTTGCTGGATAACCTTTTTCACCGCACGGATCGTACCGGATGCGCCCGTGGCAGATTCCCAGCCAATTTCCCGGTAACTGGCTTTGATTGGTAACAAGTCCAGATGGGCCGCAGTCAGGGCGGCATCCCAACACCCCTTACCAAGCTGCCCATCGGGGAAAAACCGCTGGCTGCTGCTGACGCAACCCATGCGCAGGCTTTCCAGATGCAACGGCTCGTAACCCTGGCCGATGATCAGCTCGGTACTGCCACCGCCAATATCCATGACGAAACGTTTGCCGCGCTGATCCTGCGCCAGTGAATGCGCCACGCCAAGGTAGATCAAACGGGCTTCTTCACGCCCGCTGATGATGGAGATCGGGTAGCCCAGCGCGGCTTCCGCCAATGGCAGGAATTCCTGCGCATTCTTGCTTTGGCGCAAGGTATTCGTACCCACCGCCGCGACATTCTCAATCGGGAAATCACGGATGCGCTCACCGAAACGCCCCAGACAGGCCAAAGCCCGTTGTTGCGCTTCCTTGGTCAGCCTGCCCTTGGCATCCAGCCCACCACCCAGACGCACTGGCTCACGCAAGCGATCCAGCACGGTCAGTTGCCCATGGTTATCCACCTGCACCACGATCATGTGGAAACTGTTGGAACCGAGATCAATCGCCGCCAGTTTTTGCATGATCTAATCCAGCGCCATGATGCAATCGACCTCCACTTCCGCACCACGCGGCAGTGAAGCAACCCCGATCGCCGCACGGGCAGGGTAAGGTTCGGTGAAAAATTCCGCCATCACCTGATTCACCGTAGCGAAGTTACCGAGGTCAGTCAGAAACACATGCACTTTCACACAATCATTCAGCGTACCACCTGCCGCTTTGGCAACCGCAGACAGGTTACGGAAAACCTGACGTACCTGTTCGGCGATGTCACCTTCCACCAGTTGCATGGTTTCCGGCACGAGTGGGATCTGCCCGGAAAGGTACACCGTATTGCCCGCTCGGACAGCCTGGGAATACGTGCCAATGGCCTGGGGTGCTTCGGTCGTGGAAATGATCGTGCGGCTCATGAATATCCTTTACATCAACGGGGTAACATTTAAGCTGTGAGCTACGTTTTAACTGACCCACCCTGACTTGTAAATGCCCACTACGGATATTTCCCCGGATTGCTTATGGATTATTCGCCGATATAAACCAGCGTATCTTTGTCCAGCAGGTCATATACCCGCATCACATCGTCATTTTTCATGCGGATACAACCATGGGACGCTGGCCTGCCGATCAAGCCTTCTTCCGGTGTGCCGTGGATATAAATGAAACGGCTGTGGGAATCGACATCACCGCCCTGATTCTTGCCGGGTTCCAACCCATCCAGCCACAGTATCCGGGTGGTAACGTAATCAGTAGGCACATCTTCCGGCGCGGTCAGGATGTCAGCCACCTGCCCGGTATCATGCCGCGAGGTGAAAATACTGCCACGTTGCGCACCATCACCGAATTTCTCACTGATGCGGTGCGCACCCAATGGGGTCTGGTCACTGCCCGCCTGACTGCCAACCCCCTTGACCGCCGTGGAAACCGGGAACTCAGCCAGTTTCTGACCCTTTTCATAGATCATCATGCGCTGGCGGCTGACATCCACCAGGGCGATTTTTCCCCCTGCATGGTCAGGGAAACGTTTCGCCAGCATTGCCAGGGTAGGTGTCGGGTCATCCCCAATGACATCCGGCTCACGGCTGCTGGCATCTGCCGCAGGCTGTTGCCCGGCCATTGAGGTTTTGACATGGCGGGCAATGTAATCCGCCTGATGGGTGCTGGCGGCATCGGAAAAATCCAGCAAAACCCATTCCTCCTGCCGTTTCTGCAAATGGATATAGCCATCAAAACGTTGCGCGGAACCGCCGGAAACCAGTGCAATGTCCGCCTTGACGACTGCATCCGTCCCATCATTGGCGAGGGAAATCACCGATTGCACGTCTGCCTTGCCCAATTTTTCACAACGGGACTTGGTGAAACCCGGCCTCAATACCGCAGCACGGTCACAATGCCCGCTGATAGCTGCGCCGTAAAACTCCTGCACGCTTTGTTCCGGTGAATCTGTATTCGCGAAAGCATTCGTCCCCGCCCACATGAGCAGGCCACCCAACATCACTTTTTTCATTTTGCATTTACCTGTGAACAGAACTGACCCTTCACCCTACCCGGACATCAGGCCGGGTCAAGGAAAGCATCAAACACGTAGCCTACGGTATTTCGCCACTCAATCTTGACCCAGTGCCCGGAGCGCCCGCCGACAGACTCATAGCCACTCACCACTTTCAGAACCTTGACCTTACCGCCGGTAGGAACACTGCCAATCTGGCTGGCAGTCACATCAGGCTGTTTCCTGACCACTAAGCTTGGCTCAGCATTGGCAATAAACCATCCCCCTGCTGCGGCTGCTTCATCACCGACCTCACCTGAATCCAGGGGTTCCAGGAAGGCACCAAAAGCATAAGCTTTACCATGCCGCCAATGAATTTTCATCCAGTAACCTGACCGTCCTCCAACGGACTCCAGGTCACTGACAATTTCAATGACATCCACCTTGCCGCCATAAGGGACTGTCCCCAGCTTGTCAGCCGTGACATCAGGCGCGGTACGCACAACCAGATTAGGCCGAGCAATGGCACGATACCAATCAGCAACTGCCGGATAACTCATGCCCACCAGGCACAGGAACAAGATAGTGATCAACTTTTTCATGATAACCCTCGCTTGCTGGAAAAAATGGGACACCCGCTTTTATAGTAGGACAGTTCCAGACAAAACAGGCAAGAGCCGCTTACTTGAGCCGGGTTACGCCCAGAACATTGGGAATCTGTTTCAACAGCCGGATCAGCTCGTGCAAATGCCCCTGGTCGTCAACCTGAACGGTGAAGGTGTCCTGCTTGATGCGCCCTTCGCCGCTGATTTTCAAATCCACGATGTTCACATCCAAACCATCCATGCATTTGGTAATCTGGCGTAACATGCCTTTGACATCCCGCACTTCCACCACGATACCCACGGAAATCTTCTGGTCGGAGTCGCCAGCGCCCCACTCTGACAATTCACCGTGCTGGCGCAACCAGTTACGGATATTGGAATGCGCCTTGCTGGTCTTGACAAAATTCAGCCAACCCAGTTTCGGGGCAGGTTCCGTACCGGTCAGGATTTCAATGGTTGCCATATTGTTGGGCACACGGCTACGCAGGGAACGTTCCTGCCCATCCACTTTCGCACCAATGCAACGGTGCCCCACCTCAGTATGCACGGCGTAAGCGAAATCCACCAGCGTTGCGCCGAGTGGAAGTTCCTTGACATCACCCTTGGGGGTATAGGCGTAAATCTCGGTCTGGAACATGTCGCCCTGCATGTCCGCGTAAAATTCGTCGGAACTCTGTGCCTGACGGTCAAATTCCTTGACCTGTTCCGACCACTTATCAAACACGCCTTGGGTATATGCCCGCATCTCCGGGTAATTCCATTGTGCTGCCAAACCGTTCTGGGCAACCTGGAACATTTCCCGCGTCTGAATCTGGAATCGGGTGCGTTGCCCGCCATCCGCTGTCACGGTCGTTTGCAAAGACTGGAAACCATACGCACGCGGCGTGGCAATAAAGTCCCGCAACATGCCCATGCGCGGTTTGAACAACTGATGGATGACCCCCAGCGCCCGGTAACATTCATCCAGATCACCCACCTGCACACTCAACTCCAGCAAGTCACACTGCTGGCGGAAACTGACCTTGTTACGGCGGCACAAGTCATATACCCGGAACAGGTTCTTGTCCCATAGCATCACATTGCTGCCGGGAATATCCTTGCGCAAGGCTTCGGTAATCCGGTCGTAAACCTGTTGATGCAAGGTTTCGTGTTGGGCAAGGTACACTTCCAGGGAATGCTGCATGACACGGCTGCGCCACGGGTACAACCCCTTGAAACACAGCCATTGCAGTTCGCGGCGGATTTTGTTCATGCCCATGCGCCGCGCCAGCGACACATAAATGCGGGAAGTTTCGTCGGCTACCCGGCGACGCTTTTCCGGGGAAACATTTTCCAGCGTCTTCATATTGTGCAGCCGGTCGGCCAGTTTGACCATGACCACACGGAAATCCCCGGTCATGGCCTGCATCATCTTGCGGTAACTGGCGATTGCTACCGCCTGCTTGGTCGGCAGCTCATCATTGCGCTTCAGTTTGGTAACGGCCTCGACCAGATTGGCGACAGTCGGGCCAAAACGCTTGGCAATTTCCTCTACCGTATGCTCGGTATCTTCCGGCACATCATGCAACAGGGCGGCGCAAACCGTGTCGGCATCAAGATAGAGCAGGGCAAGGGAATGGGCGACTTCCAGCGGGTGGGTAATGTAAGGGGTTACTTTATCAGCACGGAGCTGACCATCATGGGCTTCGGCTGCGAGCAAAAAGGCGTCATAAACCCTGGCGGTTTCCGCCTCGTTCATGTAACGCTCAATCAGGCGCATCAAATCCTGGGCGCGGAACACATTCATCTGACCTCCTCACACCCGATGCCCGTCCCGATTCCTGTTACTCGTCGTTCTGAAGGGAAATGACCACAGGTTTCGGGGACAACAGACCTTCTGCAATTTCACGCAAAGCCACAACCGTTGGTTTGTCGCCTTCATCGTTCACCAGCGGCTGTGCACCGTGGGAAATGTCACGGGCGCGTTTCGCCGCTTTCAGAACCAGTTCAAAATTATTTTCGACGTGCGCCAGGCAGTCTTCAACGGTAATGCGTGCCATAGTGAGTTGTGCTTCCAGTCATTAATTGGGTTACATTAAGCCGGATAATGGCCAAGGTCAACCTCGGGCGCTACCGGCAGATGAAACCGCCCAGTTTAAAACCTTTCCGCACCGTTTGTATACGATAAGAACAGACTTTCAGCCCATCAAAACCGACAGGGGCAAGTTGCGCAAATTGCCGTGCATGTAACTCATTTCCGCCAGCAACAGTTCAGCAGTGGCAATGGCATCCTGCAAGGCATTATGTGCGCCGTAACGTGGCAGGTTATACGCCTGACGCAGATTGCCCAGACGGAATTCCTTGGGGATGATGACCCGCTGGGCACGTTCCCGCGAACGCTTTTCAATCGCCAGCGTATCCAGCATCAGCAATGGCAGTTTCTGCCCGTAGACACGTTCCATCGCCGCTTGCAGGAATGTGCGCTCAATGTGCTCGAAATGCGCCACCAGCACCTTGCCCGTCATGTGCTCCACCAATTCGTGCAGGGCATCGTGCAAGTGGATGCCCTCGCTCATACGGTCATCGGTAATCTTGTGGACAACCACCGTTTCCGGCGGCAAGGGGATGTTCAGCTTGATAATGCGATGGATGCAAGCATCCATCATCACCCGCCCACCCCGGATTTCGGTGTAGCCCATGCTGAGGATTGCATCCTTGCTGGCATCCAGCCCTGTGGTCTCAAAATCCAGCACCAGATAATCCAGCTCCCAGGCATTGCGCTTCTTTTCCGGGAACGGCGTTTGCAAATAAGCGCGGGCAACCGGATGTTCCACCTTGGCAAGCAGGCGTTGCTTCTTCGCTTCCGGGGAAAACCAGCGCCACAACATCAGCGGAACCTGTCAGCCTGATAACGGCTGGCCATGCTTTCCTGCATGGTGGAAATCACCTCGAAAGCATCCTTGAGGTGGCGACGTTCGAGGGCTGATAACTCTTCCGGTGGTACGTAGTTGTTCGGCTTCTGGCCTTTTTCAATCTGCTTGGCCTGATGCTGCAAGCGCACCATACTGATGAATTCAAATGCATCGCGCAGGTCATCCACCGTACTTTGCGTCATGGTTCCGGCTTCCGCGATGGCATCCAGACGATCCCAGGTATTAATGGGGGAAAGCCCCGCCGCCAATGCATACAGCCGTGCCATATCAATCACCGGCACAACGCCACGCTTTTTCATGTCCATGCCTTTTTCAGCATCCTCATCGCCTTTGTCCTTGTCCAGCACAAAGCCCCGGAAGAAACCGAGCGGTGGCTTGTGGCTCAGCACATTGCCTGCCATGAACGCCTGGAACAGGGTCTGCACTTTGGTTTTACTGAGGATTTCTTCATACAGGGTATCCAGCAAACTGGCATCACCGTGCAGACAGCGCAGGTCAAAGAAAATGCTCGCGTACATCAGCGCTTTGGGCTGCGGGTTTTCAATCCAGTTACGGAAATAGCCCTGCCACACCGACAGCGGTTGCCGCCACTCATCATTGGTTGCCATGACATTGCCGGGGCAATACACATAGCCGCAAGCATTCAGGCCATCACTGACGAATTTGGCAACATTGCGGAAATACTCGCCGTGTTCCGCTTCGTTGTAGGCATCCGATATGATCATGCCGTTATCCTGGTCGGAATGCGCGGTCTGCTCACGCCGCGCCATCGAACCAGCAACGATGAAAGCGTAAGGTACGGGCGGCTTGCCGAATTTTTCCTCCGCCATCACCAGCAGACGGCGGGCAATGGCCTGCCCGACCGAGGTAATCGCCTGCCCAATGTCCTTGGCAGGCAGACTCTGCCTGACCAATGCCACCAGCACTTTGGGCAGGCTTTGGCTCAATTCCGCCAAACGATCCACTGATTGGGCGGCAAATACATCGCCGACCAGATAGATCGCATTATGGCTTTGGCTACGCAGCAAATCGGTGGCGGAAATGACCCCCACCACATCATTGCCTTCGACTACCGGCAAATGGCGGATATTGCGCCGCGCCATCAACAGCAATGCTTCCGATGCCTGATCACCTGGGGTCAGGGTCAGCGGGTTGGCCGTCATGATCCCGGAAACCGGTAGGTTAACATCCAGCCCTTCCGCCACCACCCGCTTGCGGAAGTCCACATCCGTGACAATCCCGCACAGGCTGCCGTCACCTTCCGTGACCATCGCAGTCTGGGCGTTGAACTCATTCATCTGACGGGCAACCAAACGGATACTGTCGTCCTTACCGACCAGCATCGGCAGCTTCATCAGGTCACGCACATGCATGGCAACCAGGGCAAAACCGTCACTACCACGAATTTCCTGGATGGCAGAACGTAAACGCTCCGGTTTGCGTGCAGAGAAAAACTTGTTGACCTTCTCGAAACGCCCCAACAAGTTGAGGAACAGTGCAGCAGGAATGGCATACAACAGGGTATCTTCTATCGCCCGGACATCCATGCTCACCTTGCCGTTACGTGTCACGGAACGGTAGCCAACCCATTCGCCCTCGGTGAAACGCCCGTTCATTGCCCCGTTTTCCAGCAAAACTTCGACTGCACCACTGCGGATCAGAAAAGCATGATCATTGGTTTGGCCAATTTTCAGGACATCCGAATCACGCCGGGCATACTGGATTTCCAGCCCCATCGCTATTTCATTTAGGGTGTCCGTGGGAAGTTCAGTCAACGGCGGGCAGGTCGCCAGATAATCGCGGATTTCGAGCTGTTCTACTTCCATACGCTACGCACCATGTCAGGGATTAAACTTGCTGCGGTACAGCATACCGCACTTTTCCGTAAAATTCCGCGTATTAGAGCAGGGAAATTACTTGGTCAGGTGTGATCTTTTTCAGGCAATCCAGATGCCCCAGCGGGCATTCGCGTTTGAAACAGGGGCTGCATGACAAACCCAGATGGAGGATTTGCGCCTTGTCACTCAGCGGCGGCGTATGGTTTGGGTCGGAAGAGCCATACAGGGCAATGACCGGCGAACCCACTGCCGCAGCCACATGCATCAGGCCGGAATCATTGCTCACCACCTGATCCGCCAGTGCCAGCAGGGCGAGGACTTCCTGCATACTGGTTTTACCTGCCAGATCAAGGCAAGCAGAAGAGTTTACCTGCGCGGCAATTTCCGCAGTGACAGGAGAATCCTTGCCAGAGCCGAGCAGGATGACCTGCCCACCTTTGCCGATATGGTAGCGGGCAAGTTCTGCGAAATACTCGGCAGGCCAGCGTTTTGCAGAACCGTATTCAGCACCAGGGCAAAGGGCGAGAAGTGTCGCATCCCCATTACCCAGAGACTTTTGTCTTGCCGCGCTTTTATGTTCCTCTGTCACCACCAGGTGCGGCTGGGGAATGGCGGGTGGTAACGGCGCATCCACAGGCAAGCCCAATGCCACAAAACGCTGCACGGTCATGGGCAACACGGACTTGTCGAGCGGGCGAATGTCGTTGAGCAAACCGTAACGCATTGGCGGGCGCGCCGCCGCGCGGATGACTGCCCTTGCCCAAAATGGTATCAGCGCAGACTTCAGGGAACGCGGCAAAACAATTGCCCAATCGTAAACCTTCCGACGCAAGGCATCACCCAGCCGGAAGCGTTTCCCCAAAGCCAGCTCACCATGCAACAACGGCATTTCGATAGCGGAATGGACTTCCGGCATAGCTGCCAGCACCGGCTTGCTCCAAGCCGGAGCCAATACGTCAATCTGCAAATCGGGGAAGCGCTGTTTCAACGTAATGAACAGGCTTTGCGCCATCACCATGTCGCCGACCCAGGAAGGGCCGACGATCAGGCAACGTTGGGGGGAAAACGGCATCGCGTCAGTCGATCAGCCGGTAAAGCGTACCACAGTAAGGGCAACGGGCCGTTTTATCTGCACTACTGTCAACCGGCAGAAATACGCGCGGGTGGGAACACCACAGGGCGCTTTCATCCATCGGGCAGTGCAGCGGCAAATCCTTTTGTTTCACCACCATTTCGCGGCTTTCGCCCAAGCGTTTGTAATCAGCAGTACTGGGGGCGGGTGCAGACATAATGCCTTCCTCGTTCTTGATGCGTTATACGTAAGTCAGCCAGTGACGATATTTCTCGGCACACCCATGCACAACATCCAGATACAGGGCTTGCAACTGTCCGGTAATCGGGCCACGGCTGCCTTCACCAATCTCGCGGCGATCCAGTTCGCGGATCGGGGTCACTTCTGCCGCCGTACCGGTGAAGAAAGCTTCATCTGCACCATACACTTCGTCACGGCTGATGCGTTTTTCACGCACTTCAAAGCCGAGGTCACGTGCCAGCGTAATGACTGTTTTACGGGTAATACCATCCAGCGATGAAGTCAGTTCCGGCGTATAAAGTGTTCCGTCCTTGATCAGGAAGAAATTTTCCGCGCTACCTTCGGAAACGAAGCCATCCACATCCAGCACCAGCGCTTCGTCGTAACCATCATCCAGCGCTTGCAAGGCTAAGGCTATGATGTTCATGTAGTTGCCATTGGCTTTCGCCTTGCACATGGTGATGTTGACATGGTGGCGGGTGAAAGAGGATGTCTTGATGCGGATACCTTTTTCCATGTTTTCCGCACCGAGATACGCGCCCCATGTCCACGCGGCAACCATTGCATGGGTTTGCAGGTTATCAGCACGCAGACCCATACCCTCCGAACCGTAGAAGCACATCGGGCGGATGTAAGCGGAATCGAGGTTATTTTCACGCACGGCCGCACGTTGCGCGTCATTCAATTGCTCCTTGGAAAACGGCATCGGCATCCGCATGATCTTGGCGGAATTGAACAGGCGGTCGGTATGATCCTGCAAACGGAAGATAGCAGTGCCCTGTTCGGTCTTGTATGCCCGCACCCCTTCAAACACACCCATACCGTAATGCAGGGTATGGGTCAGAACGTGGGTTTTGGCTTCGCGCCACGGTACCAGTTCGCCGTCCAGCCAGATCAGGCCATCGCGGTCAGACATCGACATTGCTTATCTCCACCAATCAAAACGAAACGTCAAAGGATACACGTCAGGGCTTTGTGTTGCCAGATAGGCGAAAAAAAAACCCCGCGCACGGCGGGGTATGTGGAGAAAGCACCATCAATTCATTACACGCGGCCTGGCGGGGTCAGACCACGGAATACCGTAAACGCTTCCACAGGTCTTGCCCAGCCATAACCCCGGCCACCGACCGGCACGCGGGCATTACGCTGATAACCGGCAGCCATTGGTCGTGGCATCATCTGGCTTGACTGCAAACGCGAATATTCCGCCATGATTTTGGAAACATATCCCTGGGTTTCCCGGTATGGCGGGACACCGTTGTACTTGTGCACCGCCCCTGGCCCCGCGTTATACGCAGCCAATGCCAATGCCTTGTCACCATTAAATTCGCGCAGCATCTGCGCCAGGTATTTGATACCACCCTCAATATTCTGGTGAGGATCCCAGGCATTATCCACCCCGAGATGGTCAGCGGTATCCGGCATCAATTGCATCAGGCCAATCGCCCCCGCCCTGGAGCGGGCGCCAGCATTGAAACAGGACTCCTGCTTCATCACCGCCTTGACTAGGTTTTCATCCACACCGTACTGGCGGGCAAACATCCGCACAGAAGGCAAATGCGCACTGAATTTTTGTTCGAGCTGTGCATGGGATTGCCCACCACAATGCCCGATAGAAATGCCACCACCTGCAGGCAGACTAACCGGATTATAAGCTGGCGCACTGTAAGCGTAATTGTTAACCGGAGGGAAATAGGTCGACCTGGGGCGAGGCTTCTGCGGCGCACCGTACTTGGCGACCAGCTTGTACTTTTTCCCCTGCTTCGGCGTATTGGTTAACCAGCGCGTCCCGTCCCGATCCATATAAGTATAAATGGCGGCCTCTGCTGATTGGCTATGTACTGCTGCACCCCCACTAACCAAGGACAAGGCAAGGAAACCTTTTACATGAGCTGATTTGTCTGGCTTGTTCATACACACTGTCACTTTTTATTTTTATTACCCGACGACTTTAACACCCGGCTTAAACCCGTTGCCCCGGATGAACACCCAAGCCGCCCGCTGCATCTAACCCAATATTGCCGCCCGCGTCTGCCGATGTCCAACACACCAGACAAACGGCAAAATCACACGGGACAAGCGGCAGAATTGCTTTTCGGCCCCAATGGCCTACACTCACTGGCAAAGGATCAGGAAAGCCCCCGGGTTTTGCGGGGATTCATAGGGACTTGATACCGCAGCAGGGTTCGCACATTTCGGTGTGCGAACCTTTTTACAGCAAGGGAAAGATCAGTGTAACAAGAGCGGGTTAGCGAGGCGGAAAGGCGCGACTGGTGCATCAAAGCGCTCACCGTCATCGGCCAACATCTGATAGCTGCCATACATGATGCCCAGCGGCGAATCCAGGATGGTTCCACTGGTGTAACGGAAGCCTTCCCCCGCCTGTAAATAGGGTTGTTCGCCCACAACCCCTTCGCCGTGCACTTCCTGGGTACGCCCGTCGGAATCGGAAATAATCCAGTGGCGGGTCAGCAACTTGGCAGGGACACTGCCCTGATTGACAATGGTGACGGTATAGGCAAATACATAACGGTTTTGCTCAGGGTCAGATTCCTTGTCGATGTAATGGCTCTCCACCGAGACCTGAATATTGTAACGTTCGCTATCCATTTCGACACCCTCTTGATAGATGGGAGCAACATACCGCAGCCCCACAGCAAACCCCAATAAAATCCGACCAGTGCAGCCTTTTACTTACAACAATACCAGATTGTCGCGGTGAATCAGCTCTGGCGAATCCACATACCCCAGCACTTGCTCAATGGACTTGCTGGGTTGGCGTTTGATCCGGGCAGCTTCCTCACTGGAGTAATTCACCAAACCCTTGGCGATCAGACGGCCATCTTCGGCCACGCAACTGACCACCTCGCCACGATCGAAAACGCCTTCAACCTTTACCACCCCAATCGGCAACAGGCTTTTGCCGGTCTTCAGGATAGCATCTGTAGCCCCGGCATCCAGCCACAATGTACCTTTCGCCGCCAGTTGCCCGGCAATCCACTGCTTACGTGCAGCAATCGGTGCCGCATCCGGCAACAGCAGGGTTCCCAACGCTTCGCCCGTGCGCAACCGTTCCAGTACCTGCGGTTCGCGCCCGGAAGCGATCACGGTTGCACAGCCGGAGCGCGATGCACGTTGCGCAGCCAGCACCTTGGTACGCATTCCACCACTACCGATCAGGGTTCCCGCACCACCGGCAAATTCCACAAAATCAGGGTTGTTGGCACGGCCTTCGCTGATCAACTGTGCATCGACAAACTTGCGTGGATCCTTGTCATATAAGCCAGACTGATCCGTGAGGATCACCAGCACATCAGCCTCCACCAGATCATCACTTTCAACCGGATAGGTATCGTTGTCGCCCAAGCGGATTTCTTCAAACGCTACCGTATCATTTTCATTGATGACCGGAATCACTTTCAGCTCAATCAGCGTGGTCAGGGTACTGCGGGCATTCAGGTAACGGCGGCGGTTGGCCAGATCATCATGGGTCAACAAAACTTGCGCAGAATGGAAACCGTGTTGCTGGAAAACGGTTTCATAAGCGTGGATCAGCCCCATCTGGCCAATCGCAGCGGCAGCCTGCTTTTCAAACAGTGCCTTGGGCTTGGTTTTCCAGCCCATACGGCTCATGCCCTCGGCAACTGCACCGGAAGACACCAGTACGATTTCGATGCCGGATTTGTGCAAACGCGCCATTTGCCCCGCCCAATCGGCCAGCGCTTCACGATCCAGCCCCTGCCCGTCACGGGTCAGCAGGGCGCTACCAATCTTGACAACCCAGCGCTGGGTTTTGGGCATGAATTCACTGCGGTGATCGTTGTTCTGCATGTTCATCCAGATACTGCATGATGTGGAAACACAGGTCTTGCGTGCCCTCGCCGGTGGCAGCGGAAATACGGAAAATCGGCCCGTCCCAGCCCAGTGCGTCGACGATTTCCTGGCAACGTGGTTCACGTTCCTCCGGGGGCAATACGTCGATCTTGTTCAGCACCAGCCAGCGCGGGTAATTGGCCAATTCGTCGCTGTATTTTTCCAACTCGGCCTCAATGGTACGCACGGCACGCACTGGCTCATTTTCCTCCGCCAGCGGTGCCACGTCTACGACATGCAGCAACAAACTGGTGCGGGCAAGGTGACGCAGGAACTGGATGCCCAGACCCGCACCTTCCGCCGCACCTTCAATCAAACCGGGGATGTCGGCCATGACGAAACTTTGCAGCGCACCCACCCGCACCACGCCGAGATTCGGATAGAGCGTGGTGAAAGGATAATCAGCGATCTTCGGGCGGGCGGCAGAAACGGAGCTGATCAGGGTGGATTTGCCCGCATTCGGCAAACCCAGCAGACCAACATCGGCCAACAATTTCAGCTCCATCCGCAGGACACGCAATTCGCCCGGCGTACCCGGCTTGGATTGGCGCGGCGCTCGGTTGACTGAGCTTTTGTAACGCAAATTGCCCAGCCCGTGCCAACCACCTTTTGCCACCATCAGGCGTTGTTCCGGCTCGGTCAGGTCGCCGATCAGCTCGTCGGTTTCCGCATCGTAGGCAACCGTACCCACCGGCACACGGATTTCCCGGTCATCACCGCGTTTGCCGGTCATGTTATTGCCGGAACCGTTTTCACCACGTTGCGCTTCGTAATAGCGTTCGTGGCGGAAATCGACCAGGGTGTTCAGATTACGCTCCGCCACCAGATACACATCACCGCCGTCGCCACCGTCGCCGCCATTCGGCCCACCAAATTCAATGTATTTTTCGCGGCGGAAGCTGACGCAACCGTTACCGCCATCACCCGCCTTGACGCGGATTACCACTTCATCAACAAACTGCATAACTTCTATTCCAGCAACCTGGCTTCACGCGCAAGCACTTCTTTAACAAACTCCGGGATTTCTTTACCCAAATCCTGGGCAACGGCTTTTAACTTTTCGTAAACCGCGACCTCATCGCCCTGCCATACCAAGTCAATCCGACGAATCTCGCAGGTCGCTACATGTGAATAATGCTCAGGGAAAGCCCAATAACATGTCAGGCATATCTCCTTGTCCTTGAGGTTATTCCAGTTTCGGCAGTGCTCACACGACCATGACTTTGCCCGGTTCGCGGAAGCAGACAACAACATGAAATCTTCAGGAGTTAAGTCCTGCCCATCACCATCCCCTCCAACTTCATACGGTACGCGATGGTCAATCTGCAATTCACTTTCATCCATCAATTCACGATAGATAAAACACCGACAACCATATTGGGCAATGAGTGCATCTTTCAACCGCTTGGATAGCCCCGTGCGCCCCGACAATTTGCGGATACTCAAAGCTTGCACGTCACCAAAACGGTAAGCAGCGATTTTGCGCCCATCTGATCCTGTTACCCGAAAAGTTTCCACGGGAATATCATGCTCACGCACATCCCGCACAGCCCGGGGCGGATGATTGTAACCGTATTTGTCTTTCAACTCCTCGGTGGTAATAAAACCATGTTCCAGAATATGTTCAATAACGGTTCTGGGACGTTTTGCCGTAACCGATCGGCATCGCTCCAGCAACTCCGCCGGAATTTCAGACATGACAGGCAGTTACCTCAAACAGGGGATACTGGGGCGACCTCTGAACCCTTTCACGTACAATCGAAGACCGCCCTTGCTTTTGCATCAGGGCAGGAGACAAATACAGTGATTCATAAGTCACCTCATCCCGCCCCAACAAAGTAGATTGACTGGAACGCCCTGCCTCCAGTTCCACTCTCGATAATTGCAGGTAATCAGGCAACAATTCACCAAACGTTTTATTCCCCCGGCGCCCATCATAGCTCACGATATAGGAGATACCGCGATTATTCAGTTCCTCCAGCGCCACCGCAAACCCGGCATGGTCGATCCCCGCCAGATAGCGCTGATCCCTTTCCCCACAAACACCTTGATAGGGAGGATCCATATATACCAGGTCGTCTTCTGCTACATTCTGCAAGACTTCACGGTAATCAAGCGCAGAAAAACGGGTTTTGCCTTTCAACAGAGCAGACACACCCAGCATGTTGCTGCGCATCGTCGCAGGGCGCGTCCCCTTACGGCGTTTGTCCGGGCTTTGATTGAACAATCCATCTGCGTTGTAACGCACCGCCCCTTTAACACAACGCGCCAACAAATACAGGAAAAGGCGTGGGTCTTGCGTGCGGTTAAAAGCATCCCTTACCTGATAGAAATGCTCGGAACCATCCTTGTGATGCTGCTCATCCCAAACCCTTGTATAAGCACAAGCCATTTCGTCCGGCTGTTCCACCATCAGCCAGAGCAATTCAACCAATGGCTTGTTCAAATCATTAATCCAGAAACTTTCCACCCGTTGGCATGCCGATGCGGCAATACTGATGGCAGCAGAACCTGCAAACGGCTCCACCAGAGAGGCAATATGCCTAGGGAAATAGCGCAGAATGGCGGGGGCCAGATTACGCTTGCTACCTTGATACTGGACGGGGTGAGGAATGTTTTTCATTGCCTGATCATACCTTATGGACATGGAAGCTGCATTATCCCCACCATTACCCGGACAGACCCGAATCTCAAAACCAGATACGCAAAAAGCCCCGACAGGCGGGGCTTTGAGCTTGATCGCTTGAGCGTCTGTCAGTTAGCAGCCTTCAACAGGCTGGATGCTGACAAATTTGCGGTTTTGAGCGCCTTTCTGCTGGAAAACCACTACGCCGTCTGCCTTGGCGAACAGGGTGTGGTCTTTACCGATACCGACGTTTTCGCCTGCATGGAATTTGGTACCACGTTGACGCACCAGGATGTTACCTGCCAGTACGAACTGACCACCAAAACGTTTTACGCCAAGTCGTTTCGATTCCGAATCACGACCGTTGCGGGTACTACCGCCTGCCTTTTTGTGTGCCATTGCTGTTTCCCCTTATGCTGAAATGCCAGTGATTTCGATCTGTGTCAGGTACTGGCGGTGGCCAGTACATTTCTGATGGTGCTTACGGCGGCGGAATTTCATGATCCGCACTTTTTCGCCGCGAGTCTGGGCTACAACGGTTGCAGACACTTTACCGCCTGCAACGTAAGGTGCGCCGATTTGCACGGAATCACCTTCCCCGACCATCAGGACATTTTCGAAATCAATGCTTGCGCCCGGCTCAACATCCAGCTTCTCAACGAAGATGCTATCGCCTTGAGCAACGCGGTATTGCTTACCGCCAGTTACGATGACCGCATACATGATTGTCGAATCTCCAAAAAATGTCCTGTTAAAGAGCCGCAGGATTGTACCGTTGCGGCACTGCAAGGTCAAACAGGAAATAAAATATTCTTGGTGTTTTGAGCGTTTCCCTTGACATAAGAGGGTGCTATTCCTAGCATTCGGTGCTTTACCGCACCCAGCATTATCATGGATTTCAACTCAATACGCCAACTCGCCGAGGCCGACATGCAGGCTGTCAACGCGCTGATCCAGCGCCGCTTGCACTCCGACGTCGTGCTGATCAACCAGCTAAGCCATTATATTATCGGCAGTGGCGGTAAACGCCTGCGACCCTTGCTGGCCTTGCTGGTCGCCCGCGCCTGCGGCTATCAGGATGAAAAACATGTGGATGTAGCGGCAATTGTCGAGTTCATCCACACCGCCACCTTGCTGCACGATGACGTGGTGGACGAGTCCGACATGCGCCGGGGCAAGGAAACCGCCAACAATGTCTGGGGCAATCAGGCAGCGGTACTGGTCGGCGATTTCCTGTATTCGCGCTCGTTTGAAATGATGGTGGATGTCGGCAGTATGCGCGTGATGGAAATCCTTTCCACCACCACCAATACCATTGCCGAGGGCGAAGTCCTGCAATTGCTCAATTGCCACGACCCGGATACGACAGAAGAGCGGTACATGGAAGTCATCCATTCCAAGACCGCGAAACTATTTGAAGCAGCCTGCCAACTGGGCGCTGTGCTGGCCGGGCTGGATGCAGAACAAGAGCAATCCATGGCGCGTTTCGGAATGCATCTGGGAACTGCTTTCCAACTCGTCGATGACGTTCTGGATTACACCGCTGATGCCGAGGAAATGGGCAAAAACGTCGGTGATGACCTCGCCGAAGGCAAGCCGACCCTGCCCCTGATCATCGCCATGCAACGCAGCGACGCAAGCGTTTCCGGCCTGATCCGCCAGTCCATTGAGCAAGGCGGGCTGGAACAAATTGACACCGTCCTGCAAGCCATCAAAAGCAGCGGCGCAATTGACTACACACTAGAACGCGCGAAAGGCGAAACGGAACTGGCGATTGCCAGCCTGCAATGCCTGCCGGACAGCGATTACCGGCAAGCACTGGAGTCATTGGCCTGGTTTGCAATTAACCGCAGCCACTAAGCCTGTACAATCTGGCTGATCAGCTTAAATCTGCCGCCAGCGCATCACGGCTGGCCGCCGCTACATCCACGGTGTAGCTGTAGTTCGGGTGCTCAATGCCCATTTGCAGCGTTGCACCTTCTTTCAGTGCTGCAATCATCCCCGCCGTCAGCTCAAAGCGCAGGAAATGCACTGAAGAAGTCTTTTCTTCCGTCTCGCGCTCCAAATCCTCATTCGCAATCGGGAATACCTTGTCGAAACCTGCTACCTGCACCCAGGTCTGGCGCTCGATACCGATCAGTTTCGACAGCCATTGCTTGCGCTCTTCCACATCCGGGAATTCCACCATGAACGTGGCTTTCCAGTTGGAACCATCCGGGATCAGCGGGTTATAGGCTTCCAGCTCTTCCGCAATACCTGCCGCCTCGAAAATCTTTTCGATACGCAGCATTTCCTGAATCTGGTACTGCATGGTCAGGCGGTCTTCAAAATACAGCGTGGCATTCGAACCGATATGCACCTTGCGGTTGGCCTTGTGCGCAATCACCTTTTCGCGGAAAGCCTTGCGCCCGACGGAATACTGTTCCAGACTCATCAGGTCTGCTCGTGTCAATTTATCCATCATCAACCCTCCAGCCCGTAAGCAATACGCAACATGGTCAACGGATGGGTTGGCTCTTGCGCATCCTCACCCAGGCCATTTTCAATCTGATGCCCG
>JBBIHI010000003.1:0-33196 GCA_037447095.1 Thiotrichaceae bacterium | reverse complement strand
CCTGGCATGGTTGAAGACAATGTGTTCACCATAAAAGCCGATGCCACAGGCGATATTCCTGCTGGGGACGCCGTTATGCAGCACCCAGGTTCCCTTGAATTGCATGGGGTCGCTGGCTAACCCACCGACAATACTGATTTCCTGCGGGTTGATGCAGGAGGTGATGCCCCGGATCAGGTCAGTCCCCTGGGTGTTCAGACCGTCGGTCAGGAGCAAGACCCCTTTCAGGTCGGGCGCATTCAGTTGGTTGCCGATGTGGCGCCCCGCCAGCCAGGAGTCTTCCAGGCTGTTGACGACGGTACTGGTTTTGGCGACCCGGGTATTGTGGAAGCGGACGATACAGGCGACAAAACCCTGTTCAATAATCTGGCTGCCTGAAACGCTTGCCAGGGTTGAACAGCCCGCCACGACGGATGTAGGGTACTTGCCCCGGATTTCCTCGAAAACATCCGTATAGGATTCCGCATTGGCATCCCCAAACAGCAGCACCAGTGTAGTTGGGGAATCACATGCCGGTAACGGATTGAGCCACCCGGTTGTAGGCATGAAAGACGTCAGGCTTACCTGCATCGTTATTTCCCCCTGGCTGTGCGTATTGACATGCTTGTTTTAATTTAATGAGTTGCTTAAAAAATACTATCACGAAAAGGTTCATGGATGCTGCTACCTTTTATCGGACGACCGTATTAGTCAGCGCTGATGTTTTCAAGTATGATTGCTCCCTTTTCAACCCTACCGGAGCCGTATCTGCCACATCACACCCAAGGCGGGACGGAATAAATCAGGAAGCGTATGCAATTCAACACTACAGAAGAGATTCTTGAAGACCTTGCTGCTGGCAAAATGGTCATCATTGTCGATGACGAAGACCGTGAAAACGAAGGCGACCTGTTGATGGTGGCTTCCCTGACCCGCCCGGAAGACATCAATTTCATGGTCAAGGAAGGGCGTGGGCTGGTGTGCCTGACCCTGACCCGTGAGCGCTGCAAGCAGTTGAACCTGCCGCTGATGATTTCTGCCACCGATGAGGCGCACCGTACCAACTTCACCATTTCCATTGAAGCGGCAGAAGGGGTGACGACCGGCATTTCGGCTTATGACCGCGCCCACACCATCCGCACGGCGGTTGCGCCCAACGCGCTGCCTGCCGATATTGAACAGCCGGGGCACATTTTCCCGCTGATGGCGCAGCCAGGTGGTGTCCTGACCCGTGCCGGGCATACTGAGGCCGGTTGTGATTATGCACGTCTGGCAGGGTTTGAACCGGCTGCCACCATTGTGGAAATCCTCAATGAAGACGGTACGATGGCACGCCGCCCCGATCTGGAAATTTTTGCCGAAAAACACGGCCTCAAGATTGGCACGATCGAAGACCTGATCCGTTACCGTGTGCAGAATGAAAAGACCATCGAACGTATCTTCGAGCGCGAAGTGCAAACCGAATATGGCCCGTTCCATCTGGTGGCCTACCGGGAACAGGCCAAGCATGACATCCATCTGGCACTGGTCAAAGGCCAGGTCTCCCCGGAAGGGACGATGCTGGTACGTGTCCATCTGGAAAATGAGGTATGCGACCTGCTGGCACTGACCGAACCCGGTTGCGGCTGGCCGTTGCGTGCCGCGATGAAGCGTATCCATGAAGAGGGCAACGGCGTTATTGTCATCCTGCGCGAACCCAGCCAGACACAAAACCTGCTGCAATTGCTGAAAGGGTTTGAATCGCGGCCTGTTGTGCAAGACAATAGCAGCCGCTCCACGCCAGCCGAACTGAAAACCTACGGTATTGGCGCACAGATATTGTCTGATCTGGGTGTCCACCGTATGCGTGTCATGAGTGCCCCCAAGCGCTTCCACGGTATTGCCGGGTTCGGTCTGGAAATTGTTGATTATGTTCAGGATTAATTGGGAATAGTTATGGGCTTCAATGTTATTGAGGGTGATTTCGCACCACAGGAAGCAAAGTACGGTATCGTCGTTGCGCGTTTTAACAGTTTTATCGTGGAAAGCCTGCTGGCCGGTGCAATAGATGCGCTCAAGCGCCACGGTGGGGTCAGGGAAGAAGACATTGACGTGGTACGTGTGCCGGGTGCTTATGAGTTGCCACTGGTGGCGCAAGCCATGGCCGCCAACGGTGACTACGACGCCATTATTGCGCTGGGTGCGGTCATCCGTGGCAGTACGCCACACTTCGACTATGTTGCCGGGGAAGCTTCCAAGGGCTTGGCATCCGTCGGTCTGGCGCATGAATTGCCGGTCATCTTTGGTGTGCTGACAACGGACACGATTGAGCAATCCATCGAACGTGCCGGAACCAAGGCTGGCAACAAGGGTGCAGAAGCTGCCCTGTCGGCAATCGAAATGGTTTCCCTGCTGCGCAAAATCAGGAAATAAACTTCAATGGCTGGACGCAAACCCCCATCCGAGTCCCAGCAATTGATTGCCCGCCGCCGTGTTGCACGGCGGTTGGCCATGCAGGGCGCTTACCAGTGGTTGATCACGGGTAACGAATTCAAGGAAGTGTACCTGTATTTTCAGGAAGAACCGGAACTCGCGGAAGACTTCCGCAAGTCGGATGCCGCCTTTTTCCATAAGCTCCTGCGTTGTGCGATGGAAGGTGGCGAAACGCTGGAAAGCCGCATTTCACCTTTCCTTGACCGCAAGCTTTCCCAGGTTGACCCGATTGAGCACGCCATCTTGCGGGTTGCGACCTGCGAATTGCTGAACCACGTTGAAACACCGTTCAAGGTGGTGGTCAATGAATATGTCAATCTGGCGAAAAAGTTTGGTGCCGAGCAGGCGCATAAGTTCGTCAATGGTGTCCTCGACAAACTGGCGGGGGAAATACGCCCGCTGGAAATGGCTGCTGGAAAATCCCCGCAAAAAGGCTAATTTTTCTCCGCCTTGCCCGTTTGCCCTGAAAACAAGCTAAACTCCGCCTAATCAGTTTTGAGAAACCGGTGGAGCCGGGACAATTTGACGCGGAGGTCGTTTTATGAAGAAAACTTTATTGCTTGCCATGTCAGTGCTGGCAGCTTCCCTGGTCGTAACCGATGTGGCGGTATCACCTGCGCAGGCAGCCGTGCAGGTCAAGGTGTATTCCGTTACAGGGGTGACAGCGGGGCAGTTCCTGAATGTCCGTTCCGGGCCGGGAACCAATAACCCGGTGGTATTCCGTATCCCTGCCAACGGCACAGGTGTGGTTGCAACTGGCGAGGAAAAGAAAGTCGGCAATTCGGTCTGGGTCAAGGTTTACTGGGCAGGCAAGGGCGGTTGGGTCAGCAAGACTTACCTCACCACCAAGCCGATTCCCGCCCCATCGCCTGGCAGCAAGCCGCCGCCACCGCCATCGGGTAATGCCGGTTCAGACAGCAAAGGCGGTGTTGTCATGCGTTGCGGTGGTACCGAACCATTCTGGGGTATTACCATTACCGAACGTGACATGAGTGTGGATGTGCTTGACGGGCCGCGTTACAACGTGCCGGTAACATTCCGCCAAACCTCGGCCAATGACCGCACGATTGCAGTGATCGCCGGGCAGAATGGCCCGAATGAAACCCAGACTTTCCTGCAAAAGGTCAGCGCGTGCAGCGATGGCATGTCGGATGTCAACTATCCTTATGCCGTTACCGCTGTTTTCAACAAGCAGCGTGTTTATTCCGGTTGCTGCCGGGTAACACCATAAATCTTCCTGTACAGGCGGGGAGTTACCCCGCCTGAATCTTTTTTGCCTCCCTGATTCTGCTTTGAGCGAACCCCCGTCTATGGTAGGATGCGCCCGCATAATGTGATCACTCGGGTGCATGTTTTTTCCTCTATGGCACGATATATCTTTATTACTGGCGGTGTCGTTTCCTCACTGGGGAAAGGCATTGCCGCCGCGTCCCTCGGCGCGATCCTCGAAGCGCGTGGCCTCAAAGTCACGATGATGAAGCTTGACCCCTATATCAATGTTGACCCCGGTACGATGAGCCCCTTCCAGCATGGCGAAGTATTCGTCACGGAAGACGGTGCGGAAACCGACCTTGACCTTGGCCATTACGAGCGTTTTGTCGGTTTCAAAGCCAGCAAACTCAACAATTTCACCACCGGGCGCATTTACGAAAACGTCATCCGCAAGGAACGCCGGGGCGAATACCTGGGTGCAACCGTGCAGGTCATTCCGCACATCACCGATGAAATCAAGCGCTGCGTGCGTGCGGGCGCGGGCGACGCCGATGTCGCCATGGTCGAAGTCGGTGGTACGGTCGGCGACATCGAAGCCATGCCGTTCATGGAAGCGATCCGGCAGATGGCGGTGGAAGAGGGGCGCAACAATGCCCTGTTCATTCACCTTACCTTGCTGCCCTATGTTTCCGCCGCAGGTGAGCTGAAAACCAAACCAACCCAGCACTCGGTCAAGGAGTTGCGTTCCATCGGTATCCAGCCGGACATCCTGTTGTGCCGCAGCGAACGCCCACTGCCGGAAAATGAGCGCAAGAAAATTGCCCTGTTCACCAACGTCGAAGAGCGTGCGGTCATTTCTGCCATCGACGTGGACAATATCTACAAGATTCCGCTGTGGTTACATGCCCAGAAACTTGACCGGATTGTGGCTGAAAAGCTGGGCATGAACGACCTCCCGGAAGCTGACCTGTCTGACTGGAAAAACGTCGTCAGTTCGATGGAATTCCCGGAAGCCGAAATCACCGTGGCGATGGTGGGCAAATACGTTGACCTGACTGAATCCTACAAGTCGCTCAACGAAGCGCTGACCCATGCCGGTATCCAGACCCATACCAAGGTCAAAATCCGCTACATTGACTCGGAAAAGCTCGAATCGGAAGAAGAGCTGCACATTCTGGACGATGTGGACGCCATTCTGGTGCCGGGCGGTTTCGGCAAGCGCGGGGTGGAAGGCAAAATCCGGGCAGTGCAATACGCCCGTGAACACAAGGTTCCTTACCTCGGCATCTGTTTGGGGATGCAGGTGGCAGTCATTGAATTTGCCCGCCACTGCGCCGGTCTGGAAGGGGCGCACAGCACCGAATTTGTGCAGGATACCGCGCATCCGGTCATTGGCCTGATTACCGAATGGCAGGCGGAAGACGGCACGATTGAAAAGCGCTCGCACGATTCTGACCTTGGTGGCACCATGCGCCTCGGCGGGCAGCCTTGTGTATTGGCAGCAGGGTCGCTGGCGCGTGAAACCTACGGTGCTGAGCAGATTGTTGAGCGCCATCGTCACCGCTATGAATTCAATAACCACTACCGCGCAACGCTGGAGAAAAATGGCTTGGTGCTGTCCGGCAAATCCATCGACGGTAATCTGGTGGAAATGGTTGAGTTGAAAGGCCACCCGTGGTTCCTCGCTTGCCAGTTCCACCCGGAATTTACTTCCCGTCCGCGCCAGGGGCATCCGCTGTTCAGCGGCTTTGTCCGTGCAGGTCGCAAGTTTCATGAACAGAAAGGTAATCAGGCATGAACCTGTGTGGATTTGAAGTTGGCCTCGACCAGCCATTTTTCCTGATTTCAGGGCCGTGTGCGATTGAAACCGAAAAGCTGGCACTGGAAACCGCGACGAAGCTGAAAGACATCACCGCGCGGCTGGGTATTCCGTTCATTTACAAATCCTCTTTCGACAAGGCCAACCGTTCCTCGCACAACAGTGCACGTGGCGTGGGTCTGGAGGCCGGTTTGCGGATTCTGGAAAAGGTCAAAACCGAAGTGGGCGTACCGGTACTGACCGATGTGCACGAAGACACGCCAATGGATGAAGTCGCCAGCGTGGTGGATGTGCTGCAAACGCCTGCTTTCCTGTGCCGCCAGACTAATTTCATCCAGTCGGTTGCACGTACCAACAAGCCGGTGAATATCAAAAAGGGGCAGTTCCTTGCGCCGTGGGACATGGGCAATGTGGTGGAAAAAGCCCGTGCTACCGGCAATCAGCAGATCATGGTCTGTGAGCGTGGTTATACCTTCGGTTACAACAATCTGGTTTCCGACATGCGCGGTTTGGCGATCATGCGTGAAACCGGTTGTCCGGTTGTATTTGATGCGACCCATTCCGTGCAATTGCCGGGTGGGCAGGGCAGTTGTTCCGGTGGGCAGCGTGAGCATGTGCCGGTATTGTCGCGGGCTGCGGTTGCAGCGGGTATTGCCGGTTTGTTCATGGAATCGCATCCTGATCCGGCTAATGCGCTAAGCGACGGGCCAAATTCCTGGCCGCTGGATCGTATGGAAGAATTGCTGACAACCTTGCTGGCACTGGATCAGGTCGTCAAGGCACAGAAATTGCTAGAAAATACATTGTAAGTTTATTGGGAAATAGAGAAATGTCTGAAATCAAAGCAATAAGGGCACGTGAAATCGTTGATTCACGCGGCAACCCGACCGTAGAAGCGGATGTCATCCTTAGCAGTGGTGCCATGGGGCGTGCAGCGGTACCTTCCGGTGCTTCCACAGGTTCCCGCGAAGCCATCGAATTGCGCGATGGTGGTGCACGTTACTTGGGCAAGGGTGTGCAAACTGCGGTTGCCAACGTCAATGGTGAAATTGCCAAGGCCGTCATCGGCAAGGACGTTACTGACCAAGCCGGTATTGACCGTACCATGATCGACCTGGATGGGACTGACAACAAAGGCCGTCTGGGCGCAAATGCACTGCTGGCGGTTTCCATGGCTGCGGCACACGCTGCCGCCAGTGAACAGGGGCTGCCACTGTACCAATACCTCGGCAAGGGCGATTCCTACAAACTGCCGGTGCCGATGATGAATATCATCAACGGCGGCGCACATGCTGACAACAGTGTGGACATGCAGGAATTCATGATCCTGCCGGTAGGTGCTACCAGCATGGCGGAAGCGGTGCGTTACGGCGCGGAGGTTTTCCACAACCTGAAGTCCGTACTGAAAAAGCGTGGCCTGAACACTGCGGTGGGTGATGAAGGTGGTTTTGCGCCAGACCTGTCTTCCAACGAGCAGGCGATTGAAGTCATTCTGGAAGCCATCGACAAGGCTGGTTTCAAGGCCGGCCAGGACATGTTCCTCGGTCTGGACTGCGCCAGTTCCGAATTCTACAAGGACGGCAAGTATGTGCTGGCTTCCGAAGGCAAGAGCTTTGATTCCGACCAGTTCTCCGATTACCTCGCCAATTGGGTTAACCAGTACCCGATCATCACCATCGAAGACGGCATGGATGAATCCGACTGGGCTGGCTGGGCAACGCTGACCCAGAAACTGGGCAAGAAAGTGCAATTGGTGGGCGATGACCTGTTTGTTACCAACACCAGAATTCTCAAGCGTGGTATTGATGAGGGCATTGCCAATTCAATCCTGATCAAGGTTAACCAGATCGGCACCCTGACCGAGACGCTGGAAGCGATCAGCATGGCGCACAAGGCGGGTTATACTGCCGTGGTTTCCCACCGTTCCGGTGAAACTGAAGACACCACGATTGCCGACATAGCGGTTGCGACCAATGCTGGACAGATCAAGACTGGTTCGCTGTCCCGTTCTGACCGTATCGCCAAGTACAACCAGTTGCTGCGCATCGCGGAAATGCTGGGTGACAAGGGTGTATACGCCGGAAAATCAGCATTCAAACACCTTGCCTGATACTTTGCCGGGCAATTTTGCTATGCTTTATGGCGGGCTGGTTCCCGCCATAATTTTGCCGATATATTGCCATGAACATGACACGCATACTTTTCTGGATACTGGGCTTGCTGGCTTTACTGCTCTTCACCCGCCTGTGGGTTGGGCAGGGGAGTTACCCTGACATCTGGCATCTGGAGCAACAAAAAGCGGAAGACAATGACCTGAATGACCTTCAGGCGGAACGTAACCGTCGTCTGGAACAGGATGTGGTTTCCCTGCGCCAGAATGATGCAGCGGTTGAAGAGCACGCCCGCAGTGAGCTGGGCATGATCAAGAACGGTGAAACCTTCTATCAGGTCATCCTCAAGTCGGATATTCAGCCACCGGCCAATGTCCCGCCACCTGCGCCGGAAAAGCAGAATGTCGAATAAACCGGTGTGGGTTGTCATACCGGCTGCCGGGGTCGGCTCGCGGATGCAGGCTGACCGCCCCAAACAATACCTGCCGCTGGCAGGGCGCACCGTTATTGAACACACCATCGCCTGTTTTACCGGGCATCCTGATGTAGCCGGAATGGTTGTGGCAATAAGCGCAGGCGATCCGTACTGGGCTTCCTTGCCGCATGATCCTGCCAGGATATTCACGGCTCCTGGTGGCAGGGAACGGGCGGATTCCGTTCTGAATGGCCTCGACTATCTGATTGAAACCTTGAAAGTTGATGCTGAAAGCTGGATTCTGGTGCATGACGCCGCACGCCCGTGCCTGCAAGCGGGGGATATTGACCGGCTGCTGGTGGTGCGTGAGGCGGTTGGGGATGCCGGGGCATTGCTGGCGGTTCCGGTGCGTGACACCATGAAACGCGCCCAGCACGATTCCCCGCATGTTTCGCATACCGAAGACCGCAATGGCCTGTGGCACGCCCTCACGCCGCAAATGGCGAAGCTGGGGGTATTGCGCGAGGCGTTGCGTTACGCCCTCAACAAGGGCTTGCCGGTGACGGATGAAGCATCCGCACTCGAATACGCTGGTTTGCATCCGCTGCTGGTGGAAGGCGATGCCCGTAATATCAAGATTACCCGTCCGGCAGACCTTGCGCTGGCGGAATTTTTCATGAGGCCGCCAATATTATGAAAAACATCCTGATTTTGTATTATAGCCGCCACGGCTCAGTGTCTGCGATGGCGCAACAGATTGCCCGGGGTGTGGCCAGCGTGGCTGGTTCGGAAGCGGTGTTACGCACCGTGCCGGAAGTCTCCGAAGTGTGTGAAGCTGTTGCCGACAGTATCCCTGACAGTGGTGCGCCTTACGTCACGCTGGAAGACTTAAAAACTTGTGATGGGCTGGCACTGGGCAGTCCGGGGCGTTTCGGCAATATGGCCGCACCGCTCAAGTATTTCCTCGAAAAGACCAGTGCCTTGTGGTTGTCGGGAACCCTGACAGGCAAACCTGCCGGGGTATTTACCTCAACCTCCAGTATGCACGGCGGGCAGGAATCGACCTTGCTGTCGATGATGCTGCCGCTTTTGCATCACGGTATGCTCATTACCGGCCTGCCGTATGCGGAAGCTGACCTGATCAGTACACAGACTGGTGGTACACCGTATGGCCCATCGCATGTATCGGGTAGCGACAGTTCACGCCGGTTGACCGATGAAGAAAAACGCCTGTGTTTTGCTTTGGGCAAACGTTTGGCACAACTGGCGCATAAGCTATGAATCAAGTGAGCTTGTGGCGTAATCTGACTTTGGTCGGTTTGGCGGGTCTGGTTGCCCTGATCGTGTTGTGGAATCTGGTATTGGCAAAAGTGCAGTATGTGCCGGTATGGCTGGAACTATTGCTGTTACTTGCACCGCTATTGGCGTTGGTTCCGGGGGTTATGAAAGGCAACCCGAAAACCCATGTGTATGCGATCCTCATTTCCTTGCTGTATCTACTGCTGGGCATCTGGATAGCCATTGATCCGGTAGAGCGGGTGTACGGTTATGGATTGATCGTGTTGAGTGTCTGCCTGTACGCAGGTGCTTTCATGACCGCCAAAATCCTGGGGAAAAAGGCATGATGCGTATCGGGCATGGTTATGACGTCCATGCTTTCACGGATGGCGAACATATTGTGCTGGGTGGGGTGAGCATTCCACATACCCACGCTTTCAAGGCACACTCGGATGGTGATGTACTGTTACATGCGATTTGTGATGCCTTGCTGGGGGCACTGGCTTTGGGGGATATTGGGCAACATTTTCCTGATACCTCCGCCGACTATGAAAATATCGACAGCCGTATCCTGTTGCGTCATGTGTACGGGTTGGTTCGGGAGCAGGGCTACGTTATCAGTAATCTCGACAGCACCATCATTGCCCAGGCACCGAAAATGGCGCCGCATATCGTGGCCATGCGGGAAAACATCGCGGCGGATTTTGCCTGTGATGTAGCGCAAATCAACGTCAAGGCAACCACAACCGAAAAACTGGGATTTGCCGGGCGCAAGGAAGGCATTGCGGCATACGCCGTGGTATTACTGGAAAAGCAAGATGACTGAAAAACTGGATGATGCAGTGCTGGAAGAAGCGTTGCTTGGTTTGACTGGCTGGGTCGTGCGGGATGGCAAGTTGCATCGGGTACTGACCTTTGCGGATTTTGTGGAAGCGTTCGGCTTTATGAGCCAGGTAGCACTGGTGGCAGAACGGATGAACCATCATCCTGAATGGTGCAACGTCTACAAAACGGTTGCCATCAGCCTGATGACCCACGACGCAGGCGGGTTGACCCAGAAAGATATTCTGTTGGCGCAGGAAATCAACCGGTTGGCTGGTTATCCAGTGTAAGCAAATGCGCGAGGGCGTCTTCTGCGACCTCTTTGACTTCCCCATCCTTGTCTTCCAAGCGGGCTTGCAGGTAAACAACCGCTTCCTGACTACCGCTTAAACCGAGGTAGTGACAGGCATCCGCGCGGATACGGGCATCGCGGTGGCTGCTGAATTTTCCCAGTGTTGTAATTTGCCGCTGCAAGATTTCTGTATTGGCTAAATCCTCCATCACAACGCCGATACCGATGCGGGCACTTAGCGGCGTGCGGGCATCGCCGAGCAGTTCCATCAACGCGGAAATGGTGTAAGGCTGTTTCAGGATACGCTCCGTAACCGTCGCCGCTTGCCCGGTGGACAATTGCGAATTGAACAGGCTGGTCAGGTCGTGTTCTTCCATAAGCCAGCGGGGAAACGAGCGCCAGCCATTCGGATTGCTATTCATGTGTGCAAATCCTGTGCGGGGTATGGGAGGGTGTATACGCGCGGAACACGTTTAATGTCCCAATGGGCGATAGCCCAGTCCCAGAAAATATCCAGTGTGGCAAACTCACCTGCATCAGGGCAAGCCTGCCCGAGAAAACGTAGCGCACTGACCAGTGTTTCCAGGCGTTTTTCCGTGGTAATGGCGGGGGCAAGGTTTTGTTTGCTGAGCTTTTGCCCGTCTGCGCCGATGGCTAGAGGAATGTGTGCGTAATCCAGTGTCGGGAACCCAAGTAAACGTTGCAACCACAATTGGCGTGGTGTGTTATCCAGCAGGTCAATACCACGAACGACCTGATTCACCCCCTGAAAAGCATCATCCACAACAACGGCCAATTGGTAGGCAAAAAAGCCATCCGCACGGCGGATAACAAAATCACCCAGTTCGCTGGCCAGATGCTGGCAGTAGTTTCCTTGTATTCGGTCGCTGAAGCAAATAGGTGTGTTGTCGGTACGCAAGCGGATGGAATATTGCCTGCCAGCCGTAGCCAGTACATTGTTTCGGCAGGTTCCGGGATAGATCAGCCCAAATTCACCCGTTTGCGCATGGGCTTGCAGGTCTTTGCGGGAGCAAGTGCAGGGGTAGGTATAAGGATGTAATGTGGCGAGAGCTTCCCGATAAGCGGAAATGCGCTGGCTTTGGTAAAGGATGCTTCCATCCCATGAGAAACCAAACTCACCCAATACACGGATAATCTGTTCAGTCGCCCCGGCTTGTTCGCGGGGTTTGTCGATGTCTTCGATGCGTAACAGCCATTTCCCCCCGGCTTGCCGTGCTGCCAGATAACTGGCAGTGGCAGCAACCAGCGAGCCGAAATGCAACGGCCCGGTGGGGGAAGGGGCAAAGCGTCCAACCGTCAACAAGGCGGTCAGGCCATTTGTTTTTCCTTGATTTCCTGGGTGGTTTTGCAGTCGATGCACATTTCAGCCGTCGGGCGTACTTCCAGTCGCTGCAAACCGATTTCCACGCCACAGGCGTCGCAATAACCGTAGTCATCGGCGTCCAGGCGGGCAATGGTCTTCTCGATTTTGCGGATTAGCTTGCGTTCACGGTCGCGGGCACGCAGTTCGAGAGCAAATTCTTCTTCCTGGGTAGCGCGATCGGCAGGGTCGGAAAAGTTGGTGGCGTCTTCTTTCATGTGGTCAACCGTGCGGTCAACCTCTTCCATCAGGGATTGCTTCCACGCCATGAGGATGTTACGAAAATGCTGAAGCTGCTTTTCGTTCATGTATTCTTCACCGGGTTCCGGGATGTACGGTTCGATCCCTTCAACTGGTAACGCTGACTTCCGTGTCATGTAGGTTACATTGTCAGTTGCCATTGTTATCTCCAAAAAGTCAAACGGACAAGACAAGGCTGTTGGCAACATGTCTTGCGCTTAGGTAAGTCGCGATAATGGCCACTCAAAATTGCGCGGCGGATTATAGCTGACTTTGATGATAAGTACATTATTTTGTAATGGGTTACATGAACCGGAACTGGAAGCGGACAGCGTCTTGACCCGGATCAGAGATATTTAGTACCAATTCCTTGGGAATGCCAATGTCCATCAGCTCATTATGAAAGTTTTTTAAATATTCCTCCGGGGTAAAGCGCCGTAAGGCGACCACTTCGTTCTGTTGGTCAAGGAAACTGATTTCAATCAGCGGGTAGGGCTGGGCAAAACTGGCATCGTTCTGGAGTGACAGGCTGATGGTCAGTATGCCGGGTGTATTGGGATGGGAGTAAACATTCCGGCTCAGCAAATTGATTTTGCTGACATCACGTGGTGCCTGGATGTCGCAACCGAGTAGCGCACAGGTTTGCTGGGTCAGGTTGGCAGTCAGGGGCATCCGCGCCAGCCAGTTCCGGCCAGAATAGAGTAATTGCACAAGCAGCAATAATGCCAGCGCAGTGACACCAATGGCCAGGAAGACAGGCGAGCTTCTGGAATGGTGGCTTTGCCGGGCTGGGTGACGGGTGGTTTTTCCTGCTGCTGATGGTGTTACTGCGGATTCTTTTTTGCGCGGAAAAATCTTTTCCATGACCGAACGGACGGACGTATCACCACTGGTTTCATATACTTCACGAGGGAGTGTTGTGGGGGAGTCTTCGATTTGCGCAAAGCGACGTTCCTCGGGCAAGGTAGTGCTGAGGGTTTTCATGGCGTCAAAGATGGTGTTGCATTCCCCGCAGCGCAGCAAGCCTTGTGCGGCGGTCAGTTCTTTCATGGTGACGCGAAAAATTGCTTTGCAGTGATTACACTGTGTATACATGACTCCAGGCCATCAACGGTGGTCGCTTTATTCTAGTCTGCACAAGTCAGGAATTCACACCTGAGGCCGTATAAAATAACAGCTAAACGGCTATTTGGATAAAAAATGTAGACTAACGGCGAATTCCGGCCAGCCTGATCCAGTCGTCTTTTTGGGTAATGGAATATTCAGATAATGTGCCAGCATAAGCCTTGCAAATGGCGTCACTTTGTTCCGCCAGAATGCCGGAAAGCACCAGCTTGCCACCGGGGCGCAAGGCTGCCAGCAGGATAGGGGCGAGTTCAACCAGCGGGCCTGCCAGGATGTTTGCCATCACGATGTCGTAAGTCCGTTCCGGCAAATCGTCCGGGTAACAGGTGTGCAAGTGTGTGGGAGGGATGCTGTTGCGTTCAGCATTGTCGAGGGTTGCCTGCAAAGCTTGCGGGTCGATGTCAGTGGCTTCGGCTTGTTTGGCGCCGAGTTTGAGGGCGGCGATGGCGAGCACACCGGAACCGCAACCGTAATCAAGTACCTCAGCGCCAGCCACATCCTGGCCATCCAGCCATTCCAGGCACAACGCAGTCGTCGGGTGGGTTCCTGTACCGAATGCAAGGCCGGGGTCAAGCAACAGTTTCACGCTGCCATCATCCGGGGTTTCATACCAGCTTGGGTAAATCCACAGGCGTTCACCGAAACACATGGGCTGGAAGCTGTCCATCCAGGCGCGTTCCCAGGGCTGGTCTTCGACGGTTTCCTGTTGCAGGGAACTGATCTGCCAGGTGTCGCGGTGGGTTTCCAGCGTCAACAGCAGGGCTGTGAGGTCAGCGCCTTCCTCGTACAGGGCGGTAATGACCAGATTATCCCACAGGCGCATTTCACCCGGTTTGGGTTCGAGGATGGGGTCGTCTTCGGCATCCTGCCAGGTGACGGAAACCGTACCAGCGGCTTCCATCGCGTCCACGATATTGTCCTGGAAGTGCGGAGTGGTTTGGCAAACGATTTGTTGCCAACTCATTTATGCATTCCCAGCATTTTTTCCAGATAATGGATGTCAGCACCACCGGCCTGGAATGCAGGGTCTTCCATGATCCGGCTTTGCAGCGGGATATTGGTTTTGATGCCTTCGATAACCATTTCGCTAAGCGCACCGTGCATACGGCTGATCGCAGTGATGCGGTCTTCACCGTGGACAATCAGTTTGCCGATCATGGAATCGTAATACGGCGGTACGCTGTAATCGGTATAGACGTGCGAGTCAACACGGACACCCAGGCCACCCGGCGCATGGTAACGGGTAATCTTGCCCGGTGATGGGACAAAGGTCTTCGGATCTTCAGCGTTGATCCGGCATTCGATGGCATGGCCGTGCGGGGCAATGTCTTCCTGCCTGATGGTCAGCGCTTCACCGGCAGCAATCAGCAACTGCTGTTTTACCAGGTCGACGCCGGTAATCAGTTCCGTGACCGGGTGTTCCACCTGCAAACGGGTATTCATTTCGATGAAATAGAACTCGCCGTTTTCGTACAGGAACTCAAATGTACCCGCACCACGGTAGCCGATACGGCGGCAGGCTTCGGTCACTTGTGCGCCGATGGTTGCACGCTGTTCCGGGGTAATGCCGGGGGCGGGGGCTTCTTCCACGACTTTCTGGTTGCGGCGTTGCATTGAACAGTCACGCTCGCACAGGTGGATGGCATTGCCGTGGGTGTCAGCCAGTACTTGCAGCTCGATATGGCGTGGCTGTTCGAGGAATTTTTCCATGAACACCACGTCATTGCCGAATGCGGTTTTGGCTTCTGCGCGGGTCATGGCAACCGCGCCGACCAGTTCGTCAGGGCCGCGCACCACACGCATACCGCGCCCGCCGCCGCCGCCAGTCGCTTTGACGATCAGGGGGTAGCCAATGCGTGCGCCCATTTTGAGGATTTCTTCCGGCTCATCCGGCGTACCACCTTCAGACCCCGGTACGCACGGCACACCAGCAGCAAGCATGGCATCTTTGGCAGAAATCTTGTCGCCCATCAGGCGGATGGTTTCAGCACGCGGGCCGATGAAGATAAAGCCGCTGGATTCCACGCGCTCGGCAAAATCGGCATTTTCAGATAAGAAACCGTAACCAGGGTGGATGGCATCTGCGCCGGTCACTTCCGCCGCGCTGATAATGGCCGGGATATTCAGGTAGCTGTCGATGGAACGTGGTGGGCCGATACACACGGATTCGTCAGCCAGGCGCACGTGTTTCAGGTCGCGGTCAGCAGTGGAATGGACTGCGACAGTTTTGATGCCGAGTTCGCGGCAGGCACGCAAAATGCGCAGGGCAATTTCGCCCCGGTTTGCGATCAGTACTTTATTCAACATGTTGTCACCTCAAGGGTGTGGGCCAATCACAAACGTTTATTCGATAATGAACAGAGGCTGCCCGAATTCAACCGGTTGCTCGTTCTCAACCAGGATGGCCTTGACCATGCCCGCTTTATCCGTCGGAATCTGGTTGAGCATTTTCATGGCTTCAATGATGCACAAGGTGTCGCCGACCTTGACGCTTTGGCCAACTTCAACGAATACCTTGGCGGTCGGGGAAGGGGCGCGGTAGAACGTACCCACCATCGGTGACTCAACCGTATGTCCGCTGACAGCGGCTGGTGCTGGTGCGGCTGCCGGGGCAACGGGTGCTGCAACAGGTGCGGCGGGTGCTGCGCCAACCGGGATGTGGTAATGCTGCGGTGCTGCGGCGATGTTCAGGCCGGTGTTGATGCGGCTGACACGGACGGAATCCTCACCTTCCTTGATTTCGATTTCAGCGACATCGCTACCTTCCAGCAGTTGGATCAGCTTTTGTATTTTACGGACGTCCATCATGGGAATGATCCTTGATTTTGTTGGTTGAGTTTCTGTATGGCGGCATACAGTGCAAGTTCGTAGCCCAATGGCCCGAGGCCAAGAATTACGCCTTCCGCAACATCAGACAGGTATGAATGATGCCGGAACGGTTCGCGACGGTGTACATTGGACAAGTGTATTTCAATGAACGGGATGGCAACACCCAGCAGGGCATCCCGCAGGGCAATGCTGGTATGGGTATAGGCACCGGGATTGATGAGGATGAACCCTGCCCCCTCATCCATGGCCTGATGGATACGGTCAACCAGTGCGCCTTCACTGTTGTTCTGGTAGCAGGCCAGTGAATGGCCTTGTTCACTGGCAAGCGCCTGAAGGCGGGCTTCAATGGTGGGTAAATCCTGCTTGCCGTAATGCCCCGGCTCACGCTTTCCCAGCAGATTCAGGTTGGGGCCATTGAGCAACAGGATTTTTGCCATCCGTCTTCCGCCTTTATCAGATACCCATAAAATGCGCCATTCTACACAGAACTGCCGCGATATGCAGCAATTTGGTGGGAAAATGATGGATTATGGCAATAACAGCTTAACGCCCTTTGAACAGCGAACCGAGAACGCCACGGACAATTTGCGTACCGATCCGGCGCCCGACACTGGATGTTGCGGCACGCACCGCATTCTTCAGCAGGCTTTCGGCAATGTCACCGATCATGCTGCCTTCTGCTTTCTGATTGTTGTTACCGTCATAACGGCGTGCACCACCAGCGGCTGTTGAGCCTGCACCGGATTGTTCGGCACGTTTCTGGAGCAATTCGTAAGCAGACTCGCGGTCAACCGGCGTATCGTAACGGCCTGCAAAAGGGCTGGTGCGGATCAGGTCAGCACGTTCCTGATCGGTGATGGGACCGATGCGTGATTGCGGTGGGCGGATCAGGACACGTTGCACAATGCTGGGTGTGCCTTGCTCTTCCAGAACGGACACCAGTGCTTCGCCAACGCCCATTTCCATAATAGTGGCAGCAGTGTCAATGTTTGGATTCTGGCGGAAGGTTTCCGCAGCCGTGCGTACAGCTTTCTGGTCTCGCGGGGTGAAGGCGCGTAATGCGTGCTGGATACGGTTCCCCAATTGCCCCAGCACAGATTCTGGTATATCCAGGGGGGATTGGGTAATGAAGTAGATGCCCACGCCCTTGGAACGGATCAGTTTGACGACCTGTTCCACCTTGCTGACCAGTGCGTCGGGTGCATCATCAAACAGCAGGTGGGCTTCGTCAAAAAAGAATACCAGGCGCGGTTTGTCCATATCGCCCACTTCCGGCAATTTTTCAAACAGTTCGGACAACAACCAGAGCAGGAAAGTAGCGTACAGGCGTGGCGTATTGATCAGCTTCTCAGCGGCCAGGATATTGATATTACCATAGCCGCCATTGCCAGTACGCATGAAGTCCCACAAATCCAGTGCCGGTTCACCAAAGAACTTGTCGCCACCTTGTTGCTCCAGTACCAGCAACTGGCGCTGGATCGCACCGATGGAGGCGGAACTGACATTGCCGTAACTACCCTGGAATTCCTTGCTGTTGTCGCTCATGTACTGGAGGATGGAACGCAGGTCTTTCATGTCCAGTAACAACATGCCCTGGTCGTCGGCAAATTTGAAAGCAATATTGAGCACACCTTCCTGGGTATCGTTCAGGTCAAGCAGCCGAGCCAGCAGCAGCGGCCCCATGTCGGAAACCGTGGCACGCACCGGGTGCCCACGCTCGCCTGACAAATCCCAGATAACGCCGGGGCAAGCTTCAAAGCGGAAATCCTCAATGCCGATTTTGGCGACCCGCTCATCCACCTTGGGGTTCGGGTTGCCTGGTTTGCAGATGCCGGTCAGGTCGCCTTTGATGTCGGCCATAAAGACCGGCACACCGATGCGCGAAAAGCCTTCCGCCAGCACTTGCAGGGAAATGGTTTTACCCGTACCCGTTGCACCTGCGATCAGGCCATGGCGGTTGGCAAAATGCGGATTCAGGTAAATCTTGTCTTCGCCTTTACCAATCAGGATTCCGGTCTGTTCCGACATGATAACTCCTTTGTTTCTGGATATTTTTTGTATGTGCAACAGTGTAGCAGGAATTTGCCTGCTGTCTCTATCCGCCGCACTTTACTGAAGCTTAAGTTTTTGTAAGGTCTCCAGGGTGACGGCGCCGCTGGCAAGCTGGTGTTCCTGCTGGAAACGGGTCAGCGCGGTACGGGTTTTGACATCCAGCCTGCCATCCGGCGTGCCCGCATAATAGCCTTGCTGCTGGAGCAATTGCTGGATGCGTGAAATTTCGGCGCTATCCAGTGAATCTTCACACACGGCAGGCATACTGATGAAACGTTCCGGCTGTACCTTGCGCTGGGTGGCGACCTCCTGGCTTTGTTCCTGGCCAGGGGTGCTGGAAACCTTGGCAGGCTGGTCTACCCGGCTGAGTTGGATGGTTTCATAGACAGCCGGAACTTCCTTGCGCACAACTTTGGCAGGCTCAACCAGTACCTTGCGGGTAATGGTTTTGGTCTTGCCGGGGATGGTTTTTTTGACGGTACGGGCAGGCATTTCCACCACTTCGCGGGTGATGTCCTGATACTCTGCCGGAGTTTCCAGCAGGCAATTGGGCGGAATGTCTGTGCCACCTGTGACCGGAGGACAAGCCGGATTCCATTGCATACTGGCTTCTTTGACCTTGAAATGCTTGGTTTCGGTGCGGTAAGTGGCGGGCAGGTTTTCGATTTCGACCCGCTCACGTTCCACTTCAACGTCTTCGCTGACTTCCTTGAAAGTGGCAGGAATAACCTCGTATTCGACGTAAGCGTCAGCCACTTTTATCTTTTTCTCACCGTAACCCATTTGTACCGGCGTGGTGGTGAAATCAGGGCTGGCTTCACGGGTAACGAGTTTCTCCGTGCTGGCCTGAAGTTGTGCAGGCACAAGCACTTGCGCCTGACAGACAGATTTTCCCTGAAGATTGGTATCGGCATGTGCTGCTGTTGCTGCGGAAAATGTGGCAGCCATTATACAAACTGCCCATAATGGTCGATTTTTCATGTTTTGCCCGTGTCCCGTTCTTGGCTGGCTCATTCTAAACAAAAATAGCCAAAAAAACCTGATATGTTACATTAGCTTTTTCCCTGTTTGGCCTCGGGTATCATGCAAGTCCGCCCTGAACAAATCGAAGAACACCTCCGCCACAACCTTGCCCCGGTTTATCTGGTCAGTGGCGATGAACCTTTGCAGGTTATGGAAACTGCTGATGCGATCCGCAAGGCTGCGCAGCAACGCGGTTTTACCGAGCGTGATGTATTGACGGTCGATGCCCAGTTTGATTGGGGTGCCTTGTATGATGCGGCAGGTGCGCTTTCCCTGTTTGCGGACAAAAAACTGCTGGATGTACGGATGCCAACCTGCAAGGCCGGGCAGGCGGGTACGAAAGCCTTGCAGCATTACCTGGAGTATCTGCCTTCCGACAAGGTATTGCTGATCCAGACCGGGCGGCTTGATAAAGCCTGCAAGGGTGCGGCGTGGGTCAAGAAAATTGAGCAGGCTGGTGTCCTGATCCAGATATGGGAATTGTCCCCGGCACAAACCCTGGCCTGGGTGGCACGGCGGATGCGTTCGGCGGGTTTGCAGCCGGATAATGATGCCGTGCGCTACCTGACCGAACGGGTGGAAGGCAACCTGCTGGCAGCCGTGCAGGAAATCGGCAAGCTGGCCTTGCTGTTTGGCAACCGCCCACTCACCGCAGACAACATCATGTCGGTGGTGGCGGACAGTTCACGGTTTTCGGTATTCGACCTTGCTGATGCGATCCTCGCACAGGATACCCGGCGCATCAGCCATATCCTGAAAGTCTTGCAGGAAGAGGATGTTGCTTCGCCCTTGCTGGTCTGGGCGTTGTCTGACCTGATCCGCCAGTTGTACAGCGGTTGCATGTTGATGCGTAACAATACTTCATTACAAACCTTGTTGATGCGTATGCCCAAGCCACGTCAGGCATTATTCCAGAATGCCGTGCGGCGTATGTCAGGGGTGGACTGGAAACCCCTGTTCAACCGTGTGGCCTTGCTCGACCAGCACAGCAAAGGGGTGGGGCGGGATGTCAGCCGCCATCCGCAACGCCTGTGGGATGAAATACTGGACATTGCCCTGTTGCTGGCAGGCAAGCCGCTACAGGGCATCGACCTGACAAGGAGCAGTTTCGCATGAGCGAATCCCCGATTCTGGTGTTGGAAAATGTCAGCAAACATTTTGCCAGCCAGGAAATTCTTAACGGGTTTGACCTGAGTGTCCAGGACGGCGAGTTTTTCACGATACTGGGGCCTTCCGGCTGTGGCAAAACCACGATCCTGCGCTTGGTAGCGGGTTTCGAGCCGTTGAATGGTGGGCGGATATGGCTGCACGGCGAAGACATTACCAGCCTGCCAGCAGAACGCCGTCCGGTGAATACGGTCTTCCAGAGTTACGCCCTGTTCCCGCACATGACGGTTTTCGACAACGTGGCGTTTGGCTTGCGCATGGCGAGAGTGGATGCCCAGGACATTGCCGTGCGGGTAGCTGAAGCCTTGGGTATGGTGCAACTTTCTGAATACGCTACCCGCAAACCGCACCAGCTTTCAGGCGGACAAAAACAGCGGGTAGCGATTGCCCGCGCAGTCGTCAACCGCCCCAAGGTATTACTGCTGGACGAATCCCTCAGCGCGTTGGATCACAAATTGCGCCAGCAAATGCAACTGGAACTCAAGCAATTACAGCGCAAACTTGACATTACGTTCATCTATGTGACCCACGATCAGGAAGAGGCTTTGTCCATGTCCGACCGGATTCTGGTACTGGACAAGGGCAGGGCGCAGCAGGTGGGTACGCCACGCGAGATTTATGAGTCACCGCGCAATTTGTTCGTCGCGCAATTTATTGGTGAAATTAACGTATTCGAGGGGGAAATCGTCGCTGAACTGGGCGAATTCCAGTATCAGGCACGAATCCACGAAACTTTGCGCCCTATCCGTTCCGATCACCGTTTTGCACCAGGGGATAGGGTGTATGTGATGTTGCGCCCGGAAGATTTGCGCATTGACTGCCAAAATGACGATGGCAAGCGCAAAGGCTTCCCCGGCGTGGTGCTGGAGCGCAATTACACCGGTAAAACCCTCAATTCGCTGATCCGTCTGGAAAACGGCCAAACCGTACTGGCACACGAGTTTTTCGACGAGGATGACCCGGATTTTGATTACCGCATCAACCAGAAAGTGGGTGTGGATTGGGTACAGGGCTGGGAGCATGTGATTCCGGCTGAGGACGTGTAAGCCATGGGCTTCCGCCGTTTCGCCATTATCCTGACACTGCTGTGGTTGGGTGTGTTTGTATTGGCACCGCATGTGCTGGTGGTGTTGACCAGTGTGATGACGGCTGATCCCCAGCATCTGGTGGTGTGGCCGCTGACGCTGGAGCCGTATGCCCGTTTGTGGGAGCCTTTGTATGCGGAAGTGTTCTGGCGCAGTTTGTGGCTTTCCGCGCTGACCACGCTGATTTGCCTGCTGCTGGGCTATCCGTTTGCCTGGATCGTGGCGAAACTGGCTCCGCTGCGGCGCGGGGTGGTGCTGTTCCTGCTGATTGTACCGTTCTGGACGAATAGCCTGATCCGCACTTATGCCCTCAAGCTGATCCTCGGCAACAAGGGCCTGGTCAATATGCTGCTGGTGGGAATGGGCATTGTCGATGAGCCGGTGGAATTGCTGTATACCGGGTTTGCCGTGGTATTTGGCCTGACCTACATGCTGCTGCCGTTTATGGTGTTGCCGCTGGTGGCGAGTTTCGACAAGCTGGAGGCCAGCCTACTGGAGGCTGCCAGTGACCTTGGGGCGGGATTTTGGCAAAGTTTCCGGCATGTGATTTTACCGCTGACCATGCCGGGGGTGATTGCCGGTTGCCTGATTGTGTTCCTGCCTGCAATGGGCATGTTTTATGTGGCTGATTTATTGGGTGGGGCGAAAAACCTGTTGCTGGGAAATGTGATCAGGAACCAGTTCCTGATTGTGCGTGACTGGCCGTTTGGGGCGGCATTCAGCGTGACCCTGATCGGACTGATGGCCTTGCTGCTGTGGCTGTATTTTATCGCCAACCGGCGCATTAACCGGCAGGGAGGGCTGGACGATGACGGGATCTAGGCCGTTTTTCAAATGGACATTTCTCGGCAGCATTTTCCTGTGGCTCTATCTGCCGATCGTAATCCTGGTCATCAATTCCTTTAACGAATCCAGGTATGGCTATGACTGGAAAGGCTTTTCCCTCAAATGGTATGAAAAGCTGATGGGTAACGAAGCCTTGATGCAGGCATTCCTGAATTCGTTGCTGATCGCTACCCTGGCGGCAACGTTTGCAACGGTGGCGGGGACGCTGATGTCGCTGGCGCTGTACCGTTACCAGTTTCCGATGAAAAATGCCGCCAGTGGTTTGCTGTTCGTGGTGATGATGTCGCCGGATATTGTGCTGGCCATTACCTTTCTGGTGATTTTCATTGCACTGGGTATCCAGTTGGGGTTCTGGTCGCTGTTGATTGCGCACATTACGTTTTGCCTGCCATTCGTGGTGATTACGGTGTATGCGCAGTTGAAAGGCTTCGACAAATACCTGCTGGAAGCGGCGCAGGATTTGGGGGCAGGCGAGTGGCGCATTTTCCGCAGCATCATTCTGCCGTTGATCCTGCCAGCGGTGGTGGCGGGTTGGTTGTTAAGCTTTACCCTGTCACTGGATGATGTGATTATCAGTTCGTTTGTCACCGGGCCGGGGTTTGAAATCCTGCCGATCCGGGTGTTTTCCATGGTCAAGGTGGGTGTCTCACCCGAAGTGAATGTGCTGGCGACGTTGTTGCTGGCGATTTCCCTGTTGCTGGTAACAGCTTCCACCCTGTTGTTGAAAAGGAGAAAAGTTTCATGATCCTGCGTTCCCTGCTGGCGGCTGCCTTGTTGGTGGCAAGCGCTGTTGTGTCTGCCGAGGAAAAGGTGGTGGTGTACAATTGGTCGGAATACATTCCTGATGGTGTACTGGAAGATTTTACAAAGGAGACAGGCATCAAGGTGGAGTATTCGACCTATGAAAACAACGAGGTCATGTATTCCAAGCTCAAGCTGCAAAAGGGCAAGGGCTATGACATTGTGGTGCCTTCCACCTATCTGGTATCAAAAATGCGGGCAGAAGGCTTGCTGCACAAGATCGACAAATCCAAATTAAGCAATCTGGGCAATCTTGACCCCAAGCTGTTGGACAAGCCTTACGATCCGGGCAATGAATATAGCATTCCGTACCTGTGGGGTAGCACCGGGATCGGGGTGAATGCGGCGGAAATCGACCTTTCCACTGTGACGTCCTGGGCAGATTTATGGGATCCGAAATGGAAAGGCAAGCTGCTGCTGACCGACGATCTGCGTGAAGTGTTCCACATGGCGCTGAAAAAGAACGGCTTTTCCACCAACACCGCCAACCCCGATGAAATCAAGACGGCTTACGAAGACCTGCAAAAACTGATGCCGAATGTGCGGGTGTTCAATGCTGACGCACCGCGTGAACCCTTTCTGGCAGGGGATGTGAACCTGGGCATGATCTGGAGTGGCGAGGCGAATATGGCGCAGAAGGAAAACAAGGACATCCAGTACATTTACCCGAAAGAAGGCGCATCCTTCTGGATCGATAACTTCGCCATCCCGTCTGGTGCGGAACATGTGGAAAACGCACAGAAATTCATCGACTACATGCTGCGCCCGGAAGTGGCCAAAAAAGTGGTGGAAGAACTGGGTTACAGCACGCCCAACCTTGCAGCAAAGAAACTGCTCAGCAAAGATGTGTTGAACAACAGGATTATTTTCCCACCTGATGACGCACTGGCAAAAGGCGAATTCCAGCAGGATATTGGCGATGCCATGAAACTCTACAACGACTACTGGGAAAAGCTGAAAACCGGGCATTGAGCTTGCCCGGCCTGCCTATTCGAGGGTGACGCCGTGGCTGGAATACCAGTTGCGGTCGATCCGCCACAACACGTCCTTGATGTCAGGTTGCGCCTTGGTGATGTTATAGACCTTGCCCTGTACGGCGGCGAGCCGTTTCTCGGCAGCCACGACCTCCAGGCTGTCCGGGTTGGCAAGGCTCAGTTTGGGGAAGGCAATCCTGAAAAATTGCAGCACAGAAACTTCGGTCGAACGCGGGCTGCTGATCACTGCCACCCCATCGTCCACACTGACTGCGTGGAAGGGGTAAGGGTAGGCAGCCACTTCCGGGTCAGCAGTGAGGGCAGCGTTGATCTGGTTGATCTGCGGGTTCTGCATAACGAACCACAATACCGCCAGCCCGAGAAAAATGCCCAGCACGATCAAGCCTTGCTGTTTATTGCTCATCTGAAACATCCTGTTGGAAAAACAATGTTGTACGGTTTTACCGTGCGGTGAGCCATGAAAAAAGTCAATCTATGGGCAAGGGTTCGGCTGTTGCAGGTGGATGGCTTCAATCCCTTGCGCCACTTCATCCGATAGTTGCAGGCCAATGCTGGCAATGTTGCTTATCAACTGCTCCATCGTGGTCGCGCCGATGATGTTGGCGGTCAGGAAGGGTCGGGTGTTGACGTAGGCCAGTGCCATCTGCGCCGGGTCGAGACCGTGCTGCCGCGCCAGCTCCACGTACATATGGGTGGCTTTCCGCCCGGTTTCCCCAGTGTAGCGGGTGAAATACTGTCCCCATAATGAAAGACGTGCGCCTTCCGGTTTTGCACCATCCAGATATTTGCCGCTCAGTACGCCGAATGCCAGAGGGGAATAGGCCAGCAGGCCGACACCTTCGCGGTGGGCGATTTCCGCCATGCCGATTTCATACGTGCGGTTGAGCAGGCTGTAGGGATTCTGGATGGAAACGATACGTTCCAATCCTAGTTCTTTTGCCAGCGCCAAGTATTGCATCGTGCCCCACGGGGTTTCATTGGAAATACCGATGTGGCGCACCTTGCCCGCTTCCACCAGTTTGCTGAGGGCGGTGAGGGTTTCGGCGATAGTCTCAAAGTGGTTGTCCTTGGCATGGGTGTAACCAAGTTTGCCGAAATAGTTGGTGCTGCGGCTTGGCCAGTGCACCTGATAGAGGTCGACGTAATAGGTTTGCAGGCGTTTGAGGCTGGCGTCGATCGCGCGGTTGATGTGGTCGGCGTTGAGCTTGGGGCCGTTGCGGATGTGGCCGATCCAGTCTTTAGGGCCGGGGCCGGAAACTTTGGTGGCGAGGATGAACTGGTCGCGGTTGTTGCGCTGCTTCAGCCAGGTGCCGATGTACTGCTCGGTGCGGCCCTGGGTTTCACCGCGTGGCGGCACGGGGTAGAGTTCCGCCGCGTCGATGAAGTTGACGCCGTGGGCGAGGGCGTAGTCGAGCTGCTGGTGGGCTTGGCTTTCAGTATTCTGTTCGCCGAAGGTCATGGTGCCGAGGCAAATGGTGCTGACTTTGATGTCGGTGTGGCCGAGGGGGCGGTATTGCATGGAGACTCCTTTGGGGGAAATAATGCGTTTTCCTCCATTCTACCCGAAGGCTGATAAGCAAATGCGGTTTAACGAAGATACGCGGGTAAAACTGCCAACCATTCTGCATCTGACCCGCTTAGGTTATGCCTATCTGTCTTTGAAAACCGCAGCGTGGCACGAAGAAACCAATATTTTCCCGACGCTATTTCAGGAAAGTATCAGCCGCATCAACCCCGAACTTGAAGCTGACGAAGCAGGGCGCTTGCTGGAAGATGTCAGCCTGTTGCTGGCAAATGAAGATTTGGGCAAAGCTTTCTATGAACAACTGACCAAACGTTCCGGTACGCGCCTGATCGACTTCGAGAATTTTGATAACAACAGCTTCCATGTCGTTACCGAACTGACCTGTCAAAACGGCGAGGATGAGTTCCGTCCTGATATTACCTTGCTGATCAATGGGATGCCTCTGGTTTTTATTGAGGTCAAGAAGCCGAATAACCGTGATGGTGTGCTGGCTGAGCGTAGCCGCATCAACACCCGTTTCCAGACCAAGAAATTCCGCCGATTTATCAATATCACCCAGTTGATGCTGTTCTCCAACAACATGGAGTATGACAATGACTCGTCGGAACCGATTGAAGGCGCGTTTTATGCCTCGACTTCCTATCAGCAGGCAATGTTCAATTATTTCCGTGAGGAAGAGCCGCTGAATATTGCCGCTTTGCTGAAACCACAAGATGAAGCGACGGAAAATGCGGTGCTCAAGGACAATAACAGCCTGATCATCAAAAACAGCCCTGAATTCATCACCAACAAAGACCCGGATACGCCCACTAACCGGTTGTGTACCTCGCTGCTGAGTCGTGAGCGGCTGCGATTTATCTTGCGCTATGCCATTGCTTATGTGAAGGAAAAGCATGGCTGGGAACAGCATGTAATGCGCTACCCGCAACTGTTTGCGACCAAGGCTATTGAAAACAGGCTGGATGCGGGGGTGCGCAAGGGCATCATCTGGCACACGCAAGGCAGCGGCAAAACCGCGCTGGCGTATTACAGCACCCGTTATCTGGTGGATTATTTCCAGAAACAGAAAATCATCCCCAAGTTTTACTTCATCGTCGACCGGCTGGATTTGCTGAAGCAGGCTTCGCGCGAGTTCGTCAGCCGGGGTTTGATTGTCCACGCCATTAACTCCCGCGAAGCTTTCGCACAGGACATCAAGCAGACCACCGCCATTCACAACGATACCGGCAAGCTGGAGATCACAGTGGTTAATATCCAGAAGTTTCAGGATGACCCGAATGTGCTCAGCATGAAGGATTACGCTGTCAGCATCCAGCGGGTCTACTTTCTGGACGAAGTACACCGTAGCTACAACCCGGAAGGCAGTTTTCTGGCGAATCTGGAACAGTCGGACAAAAATGCCATCAAGATCGGCCTGACAGGCACGCCATTATTGGGGGAGGATCATGGTTCTCGAAAACTGTTTGGCGGTTACATCCACAAGTATTACTACAACAAGTCGATTGCGGATGGTTACACCCTGCGCCTGATCCGTGAGGCGATTGAAACCAGCTACCAGATTGCCTTGCAGGAGGCGCTGGCAAAGATCGAAGTGGAAAAGGGCAAGGTTCCGATGAAGGAAATCCTTGCCCACCATACCTTTGTCAAACCGATGCTGGCCTACATCGTGCGGGATTTTGAAAAAAGCCGCACCACGCTGAATGACCAGAGCATCGGCGGTATGGTGATCTGCGACAGCTCTGAGCAGGCAAAGGAAATGTTTGCGCAGTTTCAGGAATACCATGCCTTCAAACCGGTGGCGGAAATGCCGGGCGGTTATGGTGCGGGCGTCACGCTGGAAAACAAGGCGAAAAGCGCTGCGCTGATCCTCCATGATGTCGGCTCCAAGGAGGATCGCGATACCTGGGTGGAAGATTTCAAAACGGGTAAGGTCGACCTACTGTTTGTCTACAACATGCTGCTGACCGGCTTTGACGCCAAGCGCCTGAAAAAACTCTATCTGGGGCGGGTCATCAGGGATCATAACCTGCTGCAAGCCCTGACCCGCGTCAACCGCACCTACAAACAGCACCGTTATGGCTATGTGGTGGAAAACAAACCATGAGCAACGATATTCGATAAGACCAACAAAGCCTATTTTGATGAGCTGCAAAGCGAACTGGGCGATGAGGTGGAGCATTACTCCCGGCTGTTCAAATCCGCCGAGGAAATCGCGGCGGAGCTGGAAGCGATTCAGGACGTGCTGTTCCACTACGACACCCTGAATCGGGAAATCTTCTCCCGGCAGGTGACGGAAATTCAGGATCGCGCACAGGTGCTGGCGCTGAAAAAGGCGCTGGCGGATGCCCGCAGCCTTTACAACCTGTGCCGCTTGTTTGGCTATGACGAGTTGTTGCAGCGTTTGCCATTCGGGCAATTACAGGCGCTGTATAACGAAGTCGATAACCATCTGGCGCTGCTTAACCTCAAGGATCGGCTCGATAATCAGGCCGACACCAGCGGTTTGCTGAACATGGCACTGGAGGAAGTGCTGTTCAAATTCGTCAAGATCGGCGAGGAAGAGCTCAAACTGGCGGATGAGCTGAAAGAAACCCTGCGCCGCACCCGCGAAGCCATGACCAGTAATTTCGACCCCAAAGACCCCGAATTCGTCAAACTCAGGGAGGAACTGGAACGCCTGTTCAAAAACCGCAATCTCAAGGAAGTCAGTCAGGATGAGATGAAGCACAACATGCTGACCCTCAACCGGATTCAGGACAAAGTGCGGGAAATTAACCGCAAGAACCGTCTGTTACAGGGCAAGTACGAAGGTGACATAAAGTTCGCCAGAGTCCATAAACGGCTGGTAGAGAACGGTGCCATCTCCGATAATGAGCGGCGCATTTTCGAGGCGCTGCGCGTGGTCAAACAACTGGCCGATGACAGCGTGATGCAGAACAGGAACATCCTCGATAACGAAAGCTATTTTGAACGCATGATGCAGCGCAACGTGACCCAGCAGTTCTACAAGGAACAGAAAATCAAGCTGACCCCGGAAGGTACACGCTACATCAACCAGCTTGTTGTGAAAGAGTATCTGGACGAATTTAACGGAGTAACCCCTTGGTAGCACTGGATTTCAAACGCAGCACCACCGAACTGATCGACAACCTGAAAAATATCTGCGCGGCTTACGGGCTGGGCAATGATGGCAATGAATTCAAGATCATCACCCAGGTGTTCCTGTACAAATTCCTGTGCGACAAGTTGGCGTATGAGCTGAAAAAGGAAGATGAAAACGTCCGCAAGGCGCAAAACTGGGAACAGTACATTGCCGGGATGGACATCGACGCTTATGAAATGCTGTTTGACCTGTTGCCGGAAAGCACGGCTTATCTGCGCCCGGAACACCTGATTTCCAACCTGTTCGCCCGCCAGAACGAGGATAATTTCGCCAAAACCTTTGACGATACCTTGCGGGAAATTGCCATTGCCAACAGTGACATTTTCTCGGTCAAGACCGGCGGCGGGGCGCAAGTCCGCCTGTTTGATGAACTCAGCCAGTTTATCCATGACCCTGGCGAACGTGACAATTTCTGCAAGGCGATTATCAACAAGCTGGTGAATTTCAGCTTTGAACATATTTTTACGCAGGGCTTTGATTTCTTTGCCGACATCTTTGAGTACCTGATCAAGGACTACAATAAGGACAGCGGCGGCAAATATGCCGAATACTACACGCCGCACGCGGTCGCCAAGATCATGGCGGCGATCCTGATACCGTTGGAACAGCGCGGCAAGGTGATGAATGTGACCTGCTACGACCCGTCGGCGGGTTCCGGTACGTTGTTGATGAACCTTGCCCATGCGATTGGGGAGAGCCGGTGCAGCATTTATTCGCAGGATATTTCGCAGAAGTCATCCAACCTGTTGCGGCTGAACCTGATACTGAACAATCTGGTGCATTCCATCCCCCATGTGGTTCAGGGTAATACGATTTTGTCGCCGTACCACAAGGAAAAGGACAAGGTCACGGCGTTGGCGACGTTTGATTACATCGTATCCAATCCGCCGTTCAAGATGGATTTCAGCGATTTCCGTGAGGAGATTGATACAAAGGGAAACAAAGAGCGTTTCTTTGCCGGGATTCCCAAAATCCCGAACAAGTCCAAGGATAAGATGGCGATTTACCTGCTGTTTATCCAGCATATCCTGTTTTCGCTGAAACCGGGCGGCAAGGCGGCGGTGGTTGTGCCGACCGGGTTTGTCACTGCGCAATCCGGGATTGAGAAGGCAATCCGCGAAAAGCTGGTGGAAAACCAATGGCTGGCGGGCGTAGTGTCGATGCCGAGCAATATTTTTGCCACCACGGGAACCAATGTCTCGATCCTGTTCATCGACAAGGGCAACAAGGGCAAGGTAGTGCTGGTCGATGCCTCCAACCTCGGCGAAACCGTCAAGGATGGCAAAAACCAGAAAACCGTCCTCACTGCTGCCGAAGAACAACGCATTATCGACACCTTCAACGCCAAGCAAGCCGTGGATGATTTTTCCGTCGCAGTCACCTATGAGCAGATCAAGGCCAAAAACTACTCCTTCAGCGCAGGCCAATACTTCGACGTAAAAATCGAATACGTCGACATCACCGCCGATGAGTTCGCCGCCAAAATGAAAGGCTTCACCGACAACCTCGACGCGCTGTTCCAGCAGTCCCGCGCCCTCGAAACCGAAATCAAAACCCAACTCAAGAGTTTGAAGCATGACTAAGATGAGGGTTACGACGCTCGGAAACGAGATTGATCTTTTAACTGGATTTCCTTTTCCCAGTGAGAGTTATTCATCTGGGGAAGAGGATATAAAATTACTCAGAGGGGATAACATTGGCCAAGGAAATCTGCGTTGGAATGATGCAAAGAAGTTTCCTGTAGGGCAAAGGCAAGAATACGAAGGTTTTGAGCTACAGATCAATGACGTTGTGTTGGCAATGGATCGCCCTTGGATTGATGCTGGACTTAAGTATGCTTCTTTGTCAGAACAGGATTTGCCTTGTCTTTTGGTACAACGAACAGCACGGATGCGCGGTAAAGAAAGTTTAAATACCATATACTTAAAATACATAATTGGCAGCCCTTGGTTTACAGAATACATAAAGAGAATCACTACTGGTTCTTTAGTCCCTCATATAAGTAGTCGCCAAATAAAAGAATTTCCTTTGCAACTTCCTTCGATTTCAGAGCAGAAGAGAATTGCAGCCGTTCTTTCTGCTATCGACCAAAAAATCGAAATCAACAAACGCATTAACACTGAACTCGAAGCTATGGCGAAAACTCTCTACGACTACTGGTTTGTGCAGTTCGATTTCCCCGATGAAAACGGCAAGCCGTATAAGTCGTCGGGTGGGAAGATGGTGTATAACGCCGAGTTGAAGCGGGAGATTCCGGCGGGGTGGAGTGATGGATCACTTTGGGGGATTGCTAAATATCATAATGGCTTGGCTATGCAGAAGTATCGCCCAAAAGGTGAAAAATTTTTGCCTGTAATAAAAATAAAAGAAATGGGCGAAGGCTTTAGTGATGCTACAGAAAGGGCTAGTCCTGATCTTCCTAAAACAGCGATTGTTGAAGATGGTGATGTGCTTTTTTCTTGGTCTGCCACGTTGGATGTGAAAATCTGGTCAGGCGGCACGGCTGCTTTGAATCAGCATATTTTTAAAGTGGCCTCAGGTGTTTATCCTAAATCATTTTTTTACTATGAAATTTTGAATTATCTAAATCATTTTAAAATGATGGCGGAAAAACGTAAGACGACAATGGGGCATATTACGCTTGACCATCTTAAGCAAAGCCGGATTGTGTTACCGCCGATTGGCTTAATCCAGTCTTTGGATAAAAAACTTACCCCAATATTCAAGCAACATTTAACGCTGGAAAAAGAAAATCAGCGGTTGGCGGCGTTGCGGGAATATAAAAGACCGATGCTGATGAATAGACAGGTGTGGGTGGAGAGTGCCGGGAGGAGTGACGGATGAACGATAAACCCGTCTGCACCATCATCGCAGGCCCCAACGGTGCAGGCAAAACCACTTTCGCGCTGGACTACCTGCCCAATGTGGCGAACTGCTCCCGCTTCATCAACGCCGACCTGATCGCCGCCGGTCTGTCGCCGCTGGCTCCCGAGCGTGAACTGGTTGCCGCCAGCCGGATTTTCCTGCGGGAAATTGAAGAGGCCATACAACGCCGTGAAGATTTCGCCTTTGAAACCACCCTGGCAGGCCGAACTTATCTGAAGTTGATCAAACAGTTGCAGGCAGACGGCTGGCAAGTGGAACTGGTTTACCTCGCCTTGCCCTCAATGGACATGTCAAAACTGCGGGTAGCGGAACGGGTCAGGGATGGCGGGCATAATATTCCGGTAAAGGATATTGAACGCCGGTTCGCCCGTAGCCTGCGGAATTTGCTCGAAGAATTCAGCTATGCGGTAGACCGGTGCGATTGCTTTATGAATACAGGTGATCAACCAGAAGCAATATTCCGGCAAAAAGGCTTAGAGCGTGTCATTGTGGATGCCCAACTTTTTGAAGTGTTGCAACAGGAGGCCAGCTAATGGGAACTGTCCAAAATCTTGATGAAAGATCACAAGTTTTGCTAAATACGTTAAAAAGGGTGGCCGCCCGCACATTGGATAGAAAGCGCCGTTTAGGGCAGAACGCAGTTGTCTGGAAAGAAGGTAAAGTCGTTCTGGAAGGTGAAGAGACGATGGATATAAAACCAAAACCCAAAGCTGATGATGCTTGTGACTCTTCCAGCATTTGAAAGCACTTGGATACTGGATGCGTAAATTGTGAAAATTGGTATGCTAAATTGGAAACAAAGCGACTTACCGGAGGTAACGTCATGAAAAAAGAACGAATAGCCTACACATCACCACTGGATGCATTGGTGGCTGTCAGCAAGCAATTGAGCCTTTTTGAAAACCGCTATCAGATGGAGTCGGAGGGTTTTATCCATCGCTACCAGCAAGGCCAACTGGATGATTCGGCAGACTTCGTGGAGTGGGCAAATGCTTACCAGCACTACACCACCTTGCATCACCCTGCACTGGATGAAGCCCGCAGATTGGCGGAGGTAGATTCTTGATCATCCCCCCGGAAGAACTCGACTTCCAGCCCATCCGCGCCCAAGGCTCCGGCGGGCAGAACGTCAACAAGGTGTCGACCGCCATCCACCTACGTTTCGACATCCGCGCTTCCTCATTGCCGGAAGCCTGGAAAGAAAAATTGCTGGCATACTCTGACCAGCGCATTTCCAGCGATGGTGTGATCGTCATCAAGGCGCAAACCCACAACAGCCAGGAAAAAAACCGCACGGATGTCCTGGAACGCCTGCGCCAGCTCATCCTCGACGCCACCAAAGTGCAAAAAAAGCGCAAGGCGACCCGCCCGACCCGCAGTTCGCAGATCAAGCGGGTGGACAGCAAGAAAAAACGTGGCGAGATCAAGAGCGGACGCGGTAAAGTTGACTATTGAAGTCAATATTTCCCGGAGGCAGACGATGGATACCCAACCTCAGCAAACCCGATTCATCCCGGCGCTGGAAGTCTCCGAAGGCGCAGGCGTCACCGTTCACCGCACCATTGGCACACCCGCCCTGAAGCATTTCGACCCGTTCATGATGCTGGATCATTTCAACAGCGATAATGCCGACGATTACATTGCCGGTTTCCCGCCGCACCCGCACCGGGGGTTCTGC
>JBBIHI010000002.1:0-35498 GCA_037447095.1 Thiotrichaceae bacterium | reverse complement strand
ACAGTCACGGGGCTCGGGCGGACGGGCAATTCAGGGTGGCTCGTATCAACCAGGGACAGGCAGGGCAAGGCAACAGTAATCAATGCCCGGTTTGTTTTCCTCGGTGCTGGTGGGGCGGCGCTGACCCTGCTGCAAAAAAGTGGCATTCAGGAAAGCCAGGGGTATGGCGGTTTCCCCATCAGTGGGCAATGGCTGGTATGCAAGAAACCGGAAGTGGTCAAACAGCATCTGGCAAAAGTATATGGCAAGGCTTCCATTGGTGCGCCGCCGATGTCGGTTCCGCACCTCGATACCCGAGTGATCGACGGGGAAAATGCCTTGTTGTTCGGGCCATTTGCAGGTTTTACCACCAAATTCCTGAAACAGGGTTCCTTCCTCGACCTGTTTGCCAGTATCCGTTTGAACAACCTATGGCCGATGATCAAGGTTGGTTTGGGAAATTTTGACCTGATCCGTTACCTGATCACGGAAGTGTTGCAGACCCACGCTTCACGGATGGCAGCCTTGCGGGAATATTTCCCCAATGCCCGTGATGAAGACTGGTCATTGGCCATCGCCGGGCAACGTGTCCAGATCATTAAAAAAGACCCGGAGCGGGGCGGAAAACTGGAGTTTGGTACAGAAGTGGTGGCTGCTGCGGACGGCAGTATTGCCGCGTTATTGGGGGCTTCCCCCGGTGCATCGGTCACGGTTTCTGCCATGCTTCAGGTGCTGGGCAAATGCTTTGCCGAGCAGATGGCCTCGGCTGAATGGCAGGCCAGGCTGAAGGAAATGCTCCCTTCCTACGGAGAATCCCTTACCCATGATGCGGCTTTGCTAAGCCGTACACGTCAAGCAACGTTGTCGACACTAAAGTTAATCTAGTTGATTTTCATCATTGGAATATTCAATTATCAGGATTGAATAAATTTTATTGTCGACATTTTTTGAGTCTAATACTATCAGAGTCATGTCAATAAACTCGATTGTTGACACTTACTTGAGAGATTCGCAAAAGCGGACACGAGAGAGGAAAACGGACTGTCGACAGATGGTTCGTAGGCAATAGCCTGAAGCATTTTATTTTTACCGGTTTCGTTCACTTTTTGACTCTGAGGAGACTTTTACATGACTATGACTCGTGAAGCGCAAATTGCGGCACTGAAAAAAGACTGGGCAGAAAATCCACGTTGGGCGAATGTTAAGCGTGGCTATAGCGCAGAAGACGTAGTACGTCTGCGCGGTTCCCTCCAGCCTGAATACACGCTGGCCAAGCGTGGCGCAGAAAAGCTGTGGGAAAAAATCAACGGCGGTGCCAAGAAAGGCTATGTAAACGCATTCGGCGCTATCACTGCCGGTCAGGCCATGCAGCAGGCCAAAGCTGGTCTGGAAGCAGTTTACCTGTCCGGCTGGCAGGTTGCTGCTGACGGCAACACTTCCGAAACCATGTACCCTGACCAATCCCTGTATGCGTACAATTCTGTGCCTACCATGGTTCGTCGTATCAACAACACGTTCCAGCGTGCTGACGAAATCCAGTGGTCCAAAGGCGTAAACCCTGGCGATGCAGGCTTCATCGACTATTTCCTGCCGATCGTTGCTGACGCAGAGGCCGGTTTCGGCGGCGTCCTGAACGCATTCGAACTGATGAAAAACATGATTGTCGCCGGTGCTGCCGGTGTTCACTTCGAAGACCAGCTGGCTGCGGTCAAGAAGTGTGGCCACATGGGCGGCAAGGTTCTGGTTCCAACCAACGAAGCAGTTGAGAAGCTGATCGCTGCGCGTTTCGCTGCTGACGTGATGGGCGTTCCTACCATCGTGCTGGCGCGTACTGACGCTGAAGCGGCCAACCTGCTGACTTCCGACCACGACGCCAACGACAAACCATTCCTGACTGGCGAGCGTACTGCTGAAGGTTTCTACCGTGTCAAGAACGGTCTGGAGCAGGCGATCAGCCGTGGCATCGCTTACGCGCCATACGCTGATCTGGTCTGGTGTGAAACCGGTACGCCTGACATCGGCTTTGCGCGTGAATTTGCCCAGGCTGTACAGGCTGCGTGCCCTGGCCAGATCCTGTCTTACAACTGTTCACCTTCCTTCAACTGGAAGAAAAACCTGTCTGACAGCCAAATTGCGTCCTTCCAGGAAGAGCTGTCCGCACTGGGTTACAAATACCAGTTCATCACTCTGGCGGGCATCCATGTCAACTGGTACAACACCTTCCAGTTCGCGCACGCTTACGCGCGCGGCGAAGGCATGAAGCACTATGTCAACATGGTTCAGGAGCCTGAGTTTGCTGCACGTGAGCAAGGTTACACCTTCGTATCTCACCAGCAGGAAGTTGGCGCTGGCTACTTCGATGACGTTACCACGGTTATCCAGGGCGGCGCTTCTTCCGTAACGGCTCTGACGGGTTCTACCGAAGAAGAGCAGTTCCATTAATAAGCTTGCGCTTACCCCCCATCCCCAGCCCTTCCCCCGCAAGGGGGGAAGGGAGTTTAAGAGGGGAGTCGCTCTTGTTCCCTCCCCCCTTGCGGGGGAGGGTTAGGGTGGGGGGGCATTCTTTCAGGAGCATTCCTCATGACAGATTTCAAAACAGCCGACCTGCTGGATGCCAACGAAGACAAGCCACTGCAAGTGGTGCAGCCGGGTTTCAACAATTACGGTGGCCGTAGCAAGTTTTCCGGTGAAATTGTTACCATCAAGATTTACGAAGACAACTCGCTGGTGCGCGAACTGGTCGCTGAAGACGGCAAGGGCAAAGTGCTGGTGGTTGATGGGGGTGGTTCCACCCGTTGCGCGTTGTTAGGCGACATGCTGGCGGAAAAAGCCGTCAAGAACGGCTGGAACGGCATCCTGGTCTACGGCCTGATCCGTGATTCCGTCGACATTGGCCAGATGGATATTGGTGTGAAATCACTGGGTACATTCCCGCTGAAAAGCGTCAAGCGCGGCGTTGGCTTGCGTAATGAAGTGGTGCGTTTCCATGACGTAACATTCACTCCGGGTCATTACCTGTATTCGGATGAGGACGGGATCATTGTGTCTCCCGTCCCCCTGCTCGGCGAATAACGGTTTGTAGGGGCGGTTCGCGAACCGCCCCTACCGGTCTAGTTGGAACTGAATAGTGCCGCTGTCTGAACCTGAGGTAGGTTTTGATTTCTCATTCTCAATCGTGAAATTGATTTCTTGTCCCTGCTGCACTTGCGGGTGCCCCTTATCCAGCAGGGCAGTCACCAGTCCCGGTGAGAACATCACAATCACCGTCATGATCATTTGCAGGATAACCCAGGGGATTGACCCCCAGTAAATATCGCTGCTTTTCACTTCCTTCGGCGCAACCCCGCGTAAATAGAACAACGCGAAGCCAAAAGGCGGGTGCATGAACGAGGTCTGGATGTTGACGCTCAGCGTAATCCCGAACCAGATCAGCGCCCCTGTTGCTGCTGCTTGTTCATTACCATTCATGCTTGCCAGCAGCACCGGTGTGAGGATTTTCTGCGCGACCGGAGCCAGCAACGGCACCAGAATGAACACAATCTCAAAGAAGTCGATGAAAAATGCCAGGAAGAAAATGAACAGGTTGACGATCAGCAGGAAGCTCATCCAGCCGCCAGGCAGGTCGGAGAACAAGTGTTCCACCCAGAATCCGCCATCCACGCCCTGGAATACGACCGAGAATGTGGTCGCGCCAATCAGGATAAACACCACCATCGAGGTGATGCGGGCAGTGTTTTTGTAAGCCTGTTTGATCAGCCCCCACCATTCCGCCATCCCACCGAGTTGCTTTTTGCGCAGGAATGACAGTAGCACCGCGCCCATCGCGCCCATCGCGCCGGATTCGGTTGGGGTGGCGATGCCCAGCATGATGGTTCCCAGCACCAGGAAAATCAGCACGGCGGTGGGGATGATGCCGCGCAGCGCCTTTTTCCATAGTGCTACGCCTTTCAGCGTGATCTGGTTTTCGGGGATGCCCGGCAGCCAGTCCGGTTTGATGCGGGTGATGAAAAAGGTGTACAGCATGAACAGGCTGATCTGCATTGCTGCCGGAATCCACGCGCCCAGATACATGTTGCCTACGTCGGCGCTGGCGGTTGGGGTTTTCAACTGGTCAGCGAGGATGATCAGCACCAGCGAGGGTGGCACGATCTGCGCAATCGTTCCCGATGCAGCCAGTACGCCAGTGGTGTAGCGCATGTTGTAGTTGTAACGGATCATCACCGGCATCGCGATCATCGCCATCGCAATGACTTGCGCCGCCACCGTGCCGGTAATCGCGCCCAGCACGAAACTGACCAGAATCACCGAATAACCCAGTCCGCCACGCACCCGCCCGAACAATTGCCCCATTGAGTCGAGCATGTCCTCGGCCAGCCGACTGCGCTCAAGCACCGCGCCCATGAAGGTGAAAAACGGTATCGCCAGCAACAACTCGTTGGCGATGACGTTACCGAAAATCCGTTGTGGGATCGCTTGCAGGAAGGACTCGTGAAAAAAGCCCATTTCAATCGAAATGACGCCGAAAAACAGTCCGACCGCCATCAGCGAGAAAGCCACCGGGAAACCGACCAGCAAAAAAACCACCAGCCCGGCGAACATTAGCGGGGGCATGAACTCCACGGGTATTGTCATTGCTCCGGCCTCTCGTAATGGGTATCCAGTTTCAGGTCGCCATGCAGCGCGGCAATGCGTTTGATCAGTTCCGACAAGCCTTGCAGCATCAGCATGAAAAAGCCCAGTGGCAGGATGAACTTGATCGGGTAGCGGGGCAGGCCGCCCGCGTTACTGGAGTGTTCGAGGATGTCCCATGAAGGCAGGAACAGCGTTTTCCATGACAGCCATGCAAACAGGGTGCAGGCAGGCAGCAGGAAAAACACCAGCCCGAAAATGTCGATGAACAGGCGTGCGCGGTCGGAAACATGCCCGTAAATCAGGTCTACCCGCACATGCCCGTTTTGTTGCAGGGTATAGGAAGCGCCCAGCATCACCGCAGCGCCGAACAGGTACCACTGCAATTCCAGCGGCCAGTTATCGCTCAGGGAGAAACCGTAACGTAGCAGCGCATTGCCTGCGCTGACCACGCAGGCCAGCAAGATTAGAACGTTGGCGATGCGCCCGAACCAGCCGTTGAGGGTGTCAACGGCATGGGAAAAGCCGAGCAGGACTGACATTACAATTTCTTGTTGAACGCAAACTTGGCAAATGACTGTTCAGCCACGTTGAACCATTGCGCCTGGTTGTTACGGAAGACCTTCCAATCGTCGTAAATCTTCTTGAAGGATGCATTGTTCTTGGCTTCATCCTCGAAGGTCTCGATAGTCGCCTTGAAGCAGGCATCCATGATTTCATCGCTGAAAGCGTGCAGTTTTACGCCGCTTTCGATCAGGTTGGCCAGCGCTTGCGGGTTGTTGGCGTCATACTTGGCCTGCATGTCGTTGTGGGCCAGTTGGCAGGCCGCCTCCCACGCAGCCTTGTACGGGTCAGGCAGTTTTTCCCATTGGTCTTTGTTGACGTAGAAGGAAAGCTGCGGGCCTGCTTCCCACCAGCCGGGAGTGTAATAGTTCTTGACGATCTTGGCGAAACCGAGTTTTTCGTCATCGTATGGGCCGACCCATTCAGCCGCGTCAATGGTGCCTTTTTCCAGCGCGGGGTAAATGTCACCACCCGGCAATTGTTGCGGCACTACGCCCAGTTTGCCCAGCACCTTACCCGCAAAACCACCGACGCGGAATTTCAGCCCTTCCAGGTCTTTGACCGTGTTGATTTCCTTGTTGAACCAGCCGCCCATCTGGGTGCCGGTATTACCACCCATGAAGTTGACGATATTGTATCCGGCGAACAGTTCGCGTGTCAGTTTCATGCCGTTGCCGTGCAGCATCCACGCGGTTTGCTGGCGGGAGGTCAGGCCGAAGGGTACGGCACAATCGAACGCCAAAGCAGCATTTTTGCCGAAGTAATAGTAGGAAGCTGTATGGCCTGCCTCTACCGTGCCATTCTGTACGGCATCCAGCACTTGCAGGCCGGGGACAATTTCGCCCGCCGCGAATACCTTGATGGTGAATTTGCCACCGGTCATTTTGTCGAGGGCGGTGGCGAGTACATCAGACGCGCCAAAAATGGTGTCGAGTGATTTGGGGAAGCTGGAAGTCAGTCGCCAGCTAATGGTTGGCAGGTCGGCAGATTTTGCTTCATCGGCAGCCAACAGGGTGGCTGGGGCTGCACCGGCAAGTGCTGCGGCACTGACGGCAGCATGTTTGAAAAACGAACGGCGTTCCATGGTGTCTCTCCTCTCGTGGTGTCTCTTTTCTGGTTCACATGCTAGCCACTCAGGACAAGGCTTGTCCAGTGCTTGCGAGGGTGTGTACGGATGGTAATAACGGTAGCTGATGGTATTTCAGTTTTGCAGCCATTTTTTTCGCAAACTTTCGTGGACACTTTCACTGATCCCCTGAGCCTCGCGTAATTTCATCAGGGAGTTGTTTACAGGCTCAATCCAGGGGCTTTTGGAGGGGAACGCGATCCCGTAAATCTGCGGGTTGAATGATACCGGCAGGACATCAACCTGTTTTGTATTGGGAAGCTTATTGTGTTGCTGGGCAAGGTACATCAGGCGCGGACCATCGTGTACCAGGGCATCGGCTTCACCATTGAGGATTTTCTGGATGCCTTCATCCAGGTTGTTGACCGGAATGACATTGATGCCCAGTTTCAGCAGGTAATCCCTGGGGGCATCGCTGGCCACAGCAGCCACCCGCTTGTCGAGCAAGTCCCGAACGCTCTGGATGTTGTTATCAAGATTTTGTGCGGTCAGGGCAGCAGTGATTACTGAACTTAAAATCCCCAGACACAGGAAGCCGGTCAGGAACCATATCAGGTCAATGATCCGTGCCAATCCCCGACGTGGTGGCGTATCCCAGGTGATAAACATGGTCAGTGACCACCAGGCGGCTTCACGGATACCGTGCCGGTAATCGGCAGGAAAACTGGCGCTGCTGTCACTGGAGCGACGGTCAACCAGCCAGCGCAGGTGGGCAAACAGGATAACCAGTACGGTCAGGATCAGCAGGACTTTCCAGGTGAAAAATTTGCCGATTTCCCCGGCTGCGACCAGCCAGGGGTTGGGGCTGGCATCGGTGGGAACCAGGATGCGTAAGCCCAGTTCATACATCGAGTCGGAAAAATCGACCAGTTCTTCACGCTGCTGGGTGACAGTAATGGCTGAAATGCCTGCGTCTATCCGGTTCTCATGCGCGGCCTCAATCAGGTCAGAAACCTTGTCAAAATAGATCCATTCGGTTTTCACCCCGAGGTTGGCCGCAATGGCATTCCACAGGTCAATGCTGAAGCCGCGTGGCTGACGTTGTTGCGGTGGCAGTTTTGTGTCGTACATGACCCATGGCTCGGAGGGCTTGATACCCACCTTGAGTGTTTCCTCCGCCTGACTGCCATTGGCGAACAGCAAGAGCAGCAGGACGATGCTTAACATGCGCACAAATGGCATAGTGTGGTTCCCTCGGCTGTTACCAGCGGTTTGGTAATTTTCGTTCAATATGAATTTGTTTGTTTTCCACGCGAATATAGCCGCCTTTGCGTAAATCGCCCAGAATCCGGCTGACCATTTCCCGTGATGAGCCGACCATTTCAGCAATATCCTGATGGGTCAGGCGCGGGGTGACATGGCCTTTTTCGCGTTCCTCCGCTTCTTGCAGCAAGACCCGTGCCACACGCCCGTAAACGTCCAGTGTGGAGAGGGAACAAATGGTTTCGTCGAGCGCCCGCAGGCGTCTGGCCAGGATGCGCAGCATCGGTAACAGGTGTTCCGGGTGGGCGCTGCTGAAGCGGTGGAAATTTTCCTGGGTCAGGCACAACAGGCGTGCGGGTTCCACCGCCATCACGGAAGCAGAGCGTGGTTCGTCATCCAGCAGGCTGAGTTCCCCGAAGAAATCCCCCTTGTTCAGGAAAGCGAGCAATACCTGACGGCCTTCCTCATCCGTGGCGAACACTTTCAGACGCCCTTCCAGCACGATATACAGGGAATTGCTGCGTTCACCCTGGGTAATGATGATGTTGTTGCGCTGATAGCGGGTTTCATGCGCCATGCCCAGCAATTCAGCCAGTTGCGTGTCCGGCAGGTTCTGGAACAGGGGAATGTCGGCAAGCATGGATGTCCTCTCGCAGTGGTTTGCCCAAGTATGGCATGGTTTGGCGAAACTGCCACTCGGCAGCGATGTCGTAACGTTTACCCTGCAATGAAAGGGATTTCAAAGCAGAACATTTTACTTGGTCTATGCTTAGGATGGGTTTTGTGAGGTAAATTCAACAGTACATGGAGTAATGTATGCCAGCAACAGGACGTGAGCAGGCAGGTGTGGTGCTTTCCAAGCGCGGCAAGGTAACAGCCAGGGGCAATGGTGAGACACGGATTCTCAAGCGTGGTGATCCCCTTTATATGGATGAAACGGTGTACACGGTACGCGGTGCCAATGCGCAGTTGAAAATGCGTGACGGGAATATCGTCATGTTGCGTGGTGGTTCCATGTTCCGCATGAGCCTGTACCGTGCCCAATATGCCGGTGTCGGGCTGCGTTTTGAATATGTGGGCGGTGTTTTGCGTGAAAGCCGCCGCGATACCGTGCCTGCCGGTCTCGGAATTACGGGCTAGTACTGTTCCCACGCAGGCAGTTGGCGAAACTGTCGGCGGCATTCTGCAATAAGGTTGTGTAAGTGTTTGCATCCAGTGGAAGCTGTGAACCCAGTGGATCCAGTTTGCCAATACGGATGTTGCTTCCTTCCACCAGCGTATTGATCAGGGCAGGCGGAAACTGTGGTTCCTGGAACAGGCAGACAGCCTGTTTCTGCTCAATGATCTGCCGTATTTCATGCACATGACGTGCCCCCGGCAGGCGTGATACATCCAGCGTGACTGCCCCGGCAAAGCTCAGGCCGAAATGTGTGTCAAAGTGTTGCCATGCATCGTGGAAACTGAGGTAAGGGCGATTGCGCAAATCCTGCAATTGCTGCCGGATATGCCCGTCAGTCGCGCTAATGCGTTGTGCCACCAGGCTGGCATTGTGGAGGTAATCAGCCCCATGTGCCGGGTCAATGGTTTGCAGTGTCTTGCCGATCGCTTGCGTCATGGCGATGGCATTGGCCGGGTTCAGCCAGATATGCAGGTCTTCCGTGCCATCGGCATGAGCGTCATCGGGTTCATCTTCATCCCGTGTGCGGCTGTGCAGGTGCTGGAGGCCGGGAACCTTGTCCAGTTCCACTGCGCGTGTGGTGGCGGGCAGGTTGTCGAGGCTTTTGCCCAGAAAGGTTTCCATTTCCCTGCCGATGTAAAAGACCGCCTGGGCATTTTCCAGCAGGTGGGCGTCGGAAGGCTTGAGTGCGTAATGGTGGGGTGAAGCGCCATCCGGTAATAGCTGGTGCAGTTCCAGTTCCTGCGCGTGTTGGCCTGCCACGGCGTAAACCAGTGCCTGTACCGGCTTGATGGTGCTGATGACCAGCGGTTTGCCGTGACCACCCTGATGGCAGGACTGTAAAACAGGGGCGCACAGCAGCAGGAATAAGGCTAGAATACGGGGCATTTTCACTCTCTCAATCATGACGGGCAGGGGATGTCCACCAAATTACTGGCAAAACTGGAACATATCAGTCTGAGCTTTGGGCAGCGTGTGATTCTGCACGATGTCAGTCTCGAAGTGTACCCGGAAAACGTTGTCACCCTCATTGGCCCCAATGGCGCGGGCAAATCAACCCTGTTGCGTGTGCTGCTGGGTTTGCAGCAGGCGGATGCGGGAACGGTATGGCGCAAACCGGGGTTACGGGTCGGGTATGTGCCGCAGAAATTCCACATTGACCGCCTGTTGCCGCTCACGGTGGCGCGTTTCATCAGTTTGAGCAAGGCAAGGCATGATCGGGAATCGGTTCAGCGTTGTGCGCAAGATGCCGGAGTTACGCACTTGCTGGAACAGCCTGTGCAATCCCTGTCGGGCGGCGAATTGCAACGGGTGTTGCTGGCGCGTGCCTTGCTCGGGCAACCGCATTTGCTGGTGCTGGATGAGCCGGGGCAGGGGGTGGATGTCAGTGGCCTGAGTGAGCTTTACCAGCTTATTTCCCGCCTGAAACAGGTACATGGTTATGGTGTGCTGATGGTGTCGCATGACCTGCATCTGGTGATGGCATCGACGGATCAGGTGCTGTGCCTGAACCGGCATGTGTGCTGTTCCGGGCAGCCGGAGGCGGTATCACGTCACCCGGAATACCTGAGCCTGTTTGGCGATGTGCGGGCAGCCGGGCTGGCTGTGTATACCCATCACCATGACCATCACCATGACATGCACGGTTGCGTCGTGCCCTTGCCGGAAACGGGGAAAGTACGCCATGGATGATTTTATCTGGCGTGCCCTGCTGGTTGGTCTGGCAGTAGTGATCATGACGGGCGTTATGGGGGTATTTTTGCTGTGGCGGCGGATGGCGTATTTTGGCGATACCCTGTCACATTCCGCTTTGCTGGGCGTTGCCCTGGGGTTGATGACCGGGGTAAACCTGAATCTGTGGGTAATGCTGGTCTGTGTACTGGTTGCCCTGCTGATGCTGTATTTGCAGCACAATCCTGAGCTGGGCAGTGATACCCTGCTGGGGATTATCGGGCACAGTGCGCTGGCCTTGGGGACAGTGGCATTGACCTTCCTGCCCAATGTCCGGGTTGACCTGATGGCTTATTTGTTTGGGGATATTCTGGCCGTGACGCAGACGGATATTGTGCTGACCTGGATGCTGGCGGCTGGGGTATTGGTGATGATGGTCTGGTTGTGGCGTCCGTTACTGGCCTTGACGGTACATGCTGAACTGGCCAGGGTGGAAGGTGTGCGGGTTGGCTGGGTGAGCGCGGCTTACATGCTGTTGATTGCCCTGGTGGTGGCGGTAGCCATGAAAGTGGTGGGTGTATTACTGCTGACGGCCTTGTTGATTATTCCGGCGGCGGCAAGTCGACGTTTTGCGCGTACCCCGGAACAGATGGCTATTCTGGCTGTGGTGTTCGGGGTGCTGGCCCTGTTGGGCGGGGTACTGGTGTCGTTGCAACTGGATACGCCGACCGGGCCGAGTATTGTGGTTACTGCAAGCCTGTTGTTTGTGCTGACGCACCTGTTACCTGCATGTCAGAGATAGGTTGCCTGGAAAAAAGATTGTGCAATGCACAATCGAGTGTTAAAAAGGGAATCTTGGGCGGGACGTATCTTGACCCGCACGGTTTGTATCACGACCATGGCCTGATTTCATGAATATTACTGCAATCTATCCGGGCACATTTGACCCGATTACCAAAGGGCATCTCGACCTGATCAGTCGGGCCTGTAACCTGTGCCATCATGTGGTTGTCGGGGTCGCTTCCAATCCCAAAAAGAAGCCCATGTTTTCGTTGGAGGAAAGGGTTGCCATGATCCGTCAGGAACTGGATGAGCAGGGGCTGGAACGGGTCAGTGTCATGGGGTTTGAAGGTTTGCTGGTGGATTTTGCACGTGAGCAGGGCGCGAAAGTCCTGATCCGGGGAATGCGGGCGGTATCCGATTTCGAATTCGAGTTCCAGTTGGCCAGCATGAACCGTAGCCTCGCCCCGGATGTGGAGTCGGTTTTCCTGATGCCGGGTGAAAGTTTTTCCTTTATTTCATCAACCTTGGTGAAAGAGGTTGCCATTTTGCGAGGTGATGTCGGGCGGTTTGTTGCCCCGCATGTATTGGCCGCGTTGGAGCACAAGATTACGGCGATTCGCGCGGAACGTGGGATAGCCTGACAAGGTAATGAAATTGCAATATTGATGCATATTAATGTTATGCTCTGATGCCCACTGCTAGAATCGCACGGAACAAAAAGCTTAAGAGGATATTTGTTATGGCATTGATGATTACTGATGAGTGCATTAACTGTGATGTTTGCGAGCCGGAGTGCCCAAACAATGCAATTTCTGCCGGTGATGAAATTTATGTAATTGACCCCAGCCGCTGCACAGAATGTGTGGGTCACTATGATGAGCCGCAATGCGTATCTGTTTGTCCGGTTGACTGCATCCCGCATGACCCTGAGCATGTCGAGAGCAAGGATCAGCTCCAGTTGAAATACGAAAAGCTGATGGCCGAAGGCTGAGTTGTTTCCCGTCTGATGCCTATGCAAAAGCGCCTGCCACCTGAGCAGGCGTTTTTGTGTCGGGTGGCATATTGCTGATCCCCTGGCTAAACAGGAATGAGAAACTGATCAGCAGCAGGGGCAGGATGGTTCGGCATTTCATGGTTGTTCCTGTTTTTTGTCAGTATGGGTAGCCTGATAGACCAATAGTATCCGGTGCTGGCTGTCCAGCAGGTGAAGCTGGTCATGCACAATGGCATAGCGGCTGGTTTGTGACAGGCGCTGCAAATAATCATGTTCCAACTGGTCGCGTTCTCCCAAACAAGCCATTTTCGTTGTTCCTGGTGTGCCAGTGTTGAAAACGCCGTCAGCGCTGGCTGTGTAACCACCAAAGAAACGGTTGCACCCTGCATAGCCATTGATTCGCGTTTCATCAAAATGCAGTGTCAACGGACGGTCATTATTGATGGCCGTGTTATCCAGGGTTTTCAGTTGCCACTGGGTATTGGCAAGTGACAGGGAAATGGCGGGAGCACTGAAGCTGGTTTCGAGCGTGCACGCTGAGATGATCGCCAGACCAACCAGTACACTGAATATTTGCCCCGTCAGTGATGTCACAATCTTGCTTTTCATCACGTTGTCTCCTGTCTGTTCTTGTTATTGTTTGCAGAGGCGTGTGGCTTGCCAATAGTTTCCTCGAATAGTGCGGGGCTTTCCCCCGAAGTGCAAAATAAAGCAGACAAGCTGCACAGGTTTACTGAGTAATTGGCGGAAAGGGAGGGTCTAATGGAATGAGGGGTCGTGCCAGTGCGGGGGGTTCCGTAAGGTATGGCCTTAATGACAACAAGGAGTCAAGGTATGAAAAGTATGAGACTTAAGATTTCGGCACTTGCTTTATTGGTGATGGCTGGTTGTGTGGATAATCCGGTCATCAGTAATGCCAATGCGGAAGATGGCAGGATTCTGCCACGTCCGGCCTTGTCGGTGGATATGAAAGTGGTCGGGGATTCGTCGGGTAGTGCGCGGGAGTTTCCGGTCAGTGCTGATCCGGCGCATTATCGCGCTTATATCCAGGCGAACCAGAATGAACGTTACCGTTTGCGCGTTACCAATAACAGCGGCCAGCGTGTTGGTCTGGTGATTGCGGTTGATGGCCGAAATATCATCAGTGGTGCACGTTCCGATCTGCGTAACAGTGAACGCATGTATATCCTGGAGCCGAATGAAACGGGCAGTTACGAAGGCTGGCGCAGCGGCCAGAATCGTACCAACCGTTTTTTCTTTACTGATGCGGGTAGTTCTTACGCGGCAGCCTGGGGTGATAACAGCGCGATGGGTGTCATTGCCATGGCTGTTTATCCTGAAAAGTGGCGTCCACCTCCGCCACCAATTGCTTACAGCGACCGTATGGCAGCAGCGCCCGCCATGGCTCCTGCACCGGCACCAGCGGCAAGGGAAGCAGGTACAGGTTACGGTGAATCAACCTGGTCGCCAAGCCATAGCGTAGATTTCGATCCGGCAGGCAGCCCGATGGAGAAACTGTTCCTGAAGTATGAATGGCGCGAGACACTGTGCCAGAAACACATCCTCCCGGAATGCCGGGTTCCGCCTCCTCCACCCCACAACCGTTTCTGGCCGGATAACGGTGGCTTTGCACCTCCGCCACCACCACCACATCCGCGCTAACGGGTAAATGGATGGGGGATTATGTATCTAAATAATCCCCCATCTTGAGGGCAAACGGATCCATTACCACAATCTGGCCGTCCTTGATCCGGCGCATGAGGTTGTCGCCGTGCAAATCCCAGGCAAGGTGGGTTTCGTGCTCACGGTAGTATTTGCATAGCTTGTGGATGTCATGGGCAAGGGTTTCGCCGTAACGTTCCTTGATCCAGCCCAGTATTTCACGGCGGGTAGGCTCGTCTTTCCAGTCCATCCCGTAAACGTGCTCGGTGAAAAATTCGCTGTCCGCTTCGTCCAGATGTTCCAGGCGTTCCATCACGTAGATGAGGCGGAAGTCGGGTTCCTCGAAAGTGAACAGCTTGATCACGGAAGGGGCAAGGTTGGTATCGTCTTCCGCGAGGATACCGACCCGACGGATGAACGGGACAGCCGTCAGCCCGTATTGCTGGATGGCATCGCAGAAATATTCCAGCCCCAGTGCATACTTCTCCAGGATGACGTAATTACGCCAGCTTTCTGCCGTGGTATCGGCAATAAAAAGCTTTTTACAGCGGGCGCAAGTAATGGACAGTTTGCGGTTGCTGTCAAAACAGTGCATTTCATACACATTGGTCAGGAAGGTGTTTTCGCACTGTGGGCAATCCATGCGTTTGAATTTACCGCTGAGAAAGCAGTCCAGGATTTCTTTGCTGGAGTCGTGTTCCATGGGATTAATAATCTATGCCGTTATTCAGGAGGAAAGATGTACCACATTGGCTGATGCCAGGGAAATAATCGTCTATCCACAGGCCAACACTGATGCCCTCATGCAGCATGAAGGCGCGTTTGCGTTTGCCATCGGTGGTGTAAACGCGGATACCGGCGTCGTGTAATTTGTCGTGGATTTCATCGAGATTGTCTTTCATGTCATCGCGCAGGGTGCAAATGATGGGTTCCCAGTCATGGGCGCGATAAGAATCAATCAGGTCGAGATAAAAATCAATGTCAGCGGTGATCGTATTGTCAAAGTCAATGGCCACTACCCGCGAGGTCATGGAATCCCCCAGGACATAAGCGTCAATGCGGAATTCATTGAACTCATGGGTGACTTCGTGTTCACCATTAAGTTTGATGGCGGCTTTCAGGATATTAAAAGCCGGGTGCGGAATACGGTTGCGATGATAAAAAACCAGTCCACTCATTAATGCCTTGTCTCCTCTCTAGCGTCGTTCCATTCATTTTTGCTCTTGTTATGCGCAGCAAGCATAGGGGCTAACCAGTGAATGATCAATGAGATAAGGCAAGATTTTGCGAAATCATCCGGTGCCCGCCTTAAAACTGTGCAGGAAATTCCGCGAAGGAAACCCGCCCGAATTGTGCCAGGGCTATGCGCAATGCCGAGGGTGATGGGGTCAGCAGGGTTTCCGGGAATTCAGCAAACCAGGTTTCCGTGCCGGGTATCGGTTCCACAATGATCTGCTGTTCCTGCCCGCCATGTACCAGGGACATCTGGATGCCGCGCACATGGATGCTGGGGGCAATATTGATGCGGGCAATGCCCGGTTTGCCGGAGTCGGCACGCATCAGGGATACGTCGATTTTCTCATGGTGGAGTTTGCACTGGTTGGTGGCCAGCAGGCATTCGCCTTGCAGTTGCAGGGCTTGCAGGGTGGCCTGTTCCGGTGCTTTGGGTTTGTCATGGTTGACCCACAAATCCATCATGCCGTAACCGCCGATACCGAGGATGGGGGCAACCATGATGGCAATACGTGCGTGCAGGCTGAGGCCAAGAAACCAGTTGAGCATGAGAGTCGTCCTCCTCTGGGACATGGGTTAAAGAAAAGGCTCCCGAAGGAGCCTTTTCTGCCGATAGCGTAGCCGGTTTAGTGGCCGGTAGCCATGCCAGCGCCACGCGGAACACGGACATCTTCAACCAGATGCTGGATGTGCTCAGGCGGTGGGGGTGTTACACGGGAAACAACCCAGGCAACCACAAAGTTCACGATTGCACCAACGGTACCGAAGGCTTCAGGGGAAATGCCCATGAACCAGTTGGCAGGTTTGTCAGGCAGCATTTCAGTGCCCTTGACGAAGAACCAGCCCTTGTACCAGAAGATGTAAACCATGGTGATGCTGATACCGGCAACCATACCGGCAATGGCACCTGCGGTGTTCACACGTTTGGAGAAGATACCCATCATCAGAGCCGGGAAGATGGATGCCGCCGCCAGACCGAACGCCAATGCCACTACCTGTGCCGCAAACCCTGGCGGGTTCAGACCCATGTAGCCCGCAATCAGGATGGCGACAGACATGGTGATACGGGAAGCCAGCAGCTCACTCTTCTCAGAGATGTGCGGGTTCAGTACGCCTTTGATCAGGTCATGGGAGATGGAAGAGGAGATGGCCAGCAACAGACCAGCCGCAGTAGACAGCGCTGCTGCGATACCACCAGCCGCAACCAGGGCGATGACCCAGTTTGGCAGGCCAGCGATTTCAGGGTTGGCGAGAACCATGATGTCGTTGTCGACCTTGGTCACTTCGTTGCCTTTCCAGCCGAAACCACCGAACTTGCTCTCGTCGTTCTTCTTGGTTGCTTCGTCAACCGCTGCCTGGGCTTTGGCTACGTCACCACCTTCATCCTGGGCCTTCTTGAGGGCAGCCTGTGCTTCAGACAGGCCACCGTCGCTGTAGTACTGGATTTTGCCGTCGCCGTTCTTGTCGCCCATAGCCAGCAGTTTGGTGGTTTCCCAGGTTTTCATCCAGTTTGGACGTGCGTCGAAAGCCAGGTTGCCATTGGCATCACCCATTGCACCGGTCTGGATGGTGTTCATCAGGTTCAGACGGGCCATTGCGCCAACCGCAGGAGCGGTGGTGTACAGCAGCGCGATGAAGACCAGTGCCCAACCAGCGGACGAACGTGCGTCACGGACTTTCGGTACGGTGAAGAAACGGATGATAACGTGTGGCAGGCCAGCCGTACCAACCATCAGGGTCATGGTCAACAGGAAGGTGTTGATCATGGGCGCATTGGCATTGGTGTAAGACTTGAAGCCGAGGTCAGTTACCACAGTATCCAGCTTGTCCAGCAGGTAAGTGCCGTCAGCCATGTGGGAACCGAGACCCAGTTGCGGGATTGGGTTGCCAGTCAGGTTCATGGAGATGAAGATCGCCGGAACAGTGTAAGCAAAGATCAGTACAACGTATTGTGCGATCTGGGTATAGGTGATGCCTTTCATGCCACCCAGTACCGCGTACACGAATACGATTGCCATACCGACGTAGATGCCGTGGTCAACGGACATTTCCAGGAAGCGGGAGAAGGTAACGCCTACGCCTTTCATCTGACCGATGACATAAGTCAGGGAGATGACGATCAGGCAGACAACCGCAACGATACGTGCAGTCTGGGAGTAGTAACGGTCGCCGATGAATTCAGGCACCGTGAACTTGCCAAACTTGCGCAGGTATGGAGCCAGCAGCATTGCCATCAGTACGTAACCACCCGTCCAGCCCATCAGGTAGGCGGAAGCGTCATAACCTTTGAAGGCGATGATACCCGCCATGGAGATGAAGGATGCAGCAGACATCCAGTCAGCCGCTGTTGCCATACCGTTGGCAACCGGATGTACGCCGCCACCGGCAACGTAGAATTCGCCAGTGGAACCGGCTCGCGCCCAGATGGCAATGCCGAAGTACAGCGCAAAGCTCAGGCCGACGACGATATAAGTCCAGAGTTGAAGATCAGTCATGTGGCTCCCCCATCAATCTTCGTGAACGTCAAATTCGCGGTCGAGCTTCGCCATGCGGCTGGCATAGAAGAAGATCAAAGCGATGAATACGTAAATGGAACCCTGTTGGGCGAACCAGAAACCCAGCTTATAGCCGCCCAGATGGATGGCATTCAATGGGCCTGCGAACAGAATGCCAGCCCCAAAGGACACGGCAAACCAGATGACCAGGCAAAGCACCAGTAAGCGAACATTCGCTGCCCAGTATGCCTGTGCGGATTTTGACAACATGTTTAGACTCCTCCGTTGTTGCACAAACGCAATGAGTTTAGCTTGAATGTAAACAGTATGTAAATTGCTGGCAGCACAAATTCTCCCAACTGGCTGACATTTTGTAGATATTTGTGCAGTGTTTTCCCGGAAAGCCGCGTAATTTTTCGGTTAATTTGATTTGGATTGTCGACAATAATCTATTTTGCACTATTTTGGTGCTTGTCTTTGCGTTACTATGATATAAAAATGGGCGTAATTCCTTTGCCCTGCCTGCTTTTCCCGGTTTTCCAGGCTGATGGCACCGAACTTGCATACGTATTTCGCCATGAAAGGATTAAGCGTGAATAGCAGTGATCTGCTGGATATTCTGACCTGCGCCATTTTGGTGCTTGATGAAGGGCTGCGTGTCATTTACATGAACCAGTCGGCAGAAATGCTGTTTGGGCAAAGCCAGCAACGGGCGCTGATGGAGCCGGTCGGCCTGTTGTTGCGGGGCGATGTGTTTCATGCGCATCTCGGGCTGGCCTTGCGTCAGGGCGACCCGCAGGCGGTGCGTGAATGTGGGGTGGAACTGGGGAATGGTGAAACCATCACCCTGGATTGCACCATGACCCCGCTGAGCGCACATGACTGGCAAAACCATCTGCTGCTGGAAGTCCAGCGGGTTGACCGCCAGCTACGGATTGTCCGCGAAGAACAGATGATCCACCAGCAACAGGCTATCCGCGAACTGGTGCGCGGGATTGCCCATGAAATCAAGAATCCGCTGGGTGGGTTGCGCGGTGCGGCGCAATTGCTGGAAACGGAACTGGAGAATCCCGGCCTGCGGGAATACACCCAGATCATCATTTCCGAGGCGGATCGCCTGAAAAATCTGGTCAACGGCCTGCTGGGGCCGCGTACCCCACCGCGTCAGGAATGGGTCAACATCCACGAAGTGCTGGAACACGTCCGCCATCTGGTCAGTGCCGATATGTCGGCGGATGTGCAATTCATACGCGATTACGACCCGAGTATTCCTGAGATACGCGGGGATCGTGACCAGTTGGTGCAGGTGGTGCTGAATATCGTTGCCAATGCTGTGCGGGTGCTGGAAAACGGCGGCTTGGTTTCACTACGTACCCGTATCCTGCGTCAGTTCACCATCCATCAGGTACGTTACCGGCACGTCCTGAAAGTGGAAATTTGTGATAACGGCCCCGGTGTGCCGGAGCATTTGCGTGACAAGCTGTTCCTGCCCATGGTCAGTGGCCATGCGGAAGGCAGTGGCCTTGGCCTTGCCATTGCGCAGTCGCTGGTGCGCCGCCATAACGGGCTGATCCAGTGCGAATCCGTGCCCGGCCAAACCTGTTTTTCCATCCTGATCCCACTGGAGAGTGGCTATGCCCCTTGCTGAAAATATCTGGGTAGCTGATGACGACCGTTCCATCCGTTGGGTACTGGAGCGTGCCCTGCAAAAGGCCGACATCCATGTGCGCAGCTTTGAAACGGCTGACCAGTTGATTGTGGCCCTGCGCAGCCAGCAGCCGGATGCATTGATGACCGACATCCGTATGCCAGGCACGGATGGCTTGCGCCTCCTGGAGCTGATGCAACGTGAACACCCGGAAATTCCGGTCATCATCATGACCGCGCATTCCGATCTGGAAAGCGCGGTATCTGCCTATCAGGGCGGGGCATTTGAATACCTGCCCAAGCCGTTTGATGTCAACGAGGCGGTTGATCTGGTACGGCGTGCCTGCAAGATGCGCCGTGAACGTGAGGAAGGCGCTTTGCCCGATGCAACGATCGCCCTGCTGGGTGGGCGTGAAATCATTGGCCATGCCCCGGCCATGCAGGAAGTGTTCCGCGCCATCGGGCGGCTGTCCAAATCCAGCATTACCGTGCTGATTACCGGGGAGTCGGGAACCGGCAAGGAACTGGTGGCAAAAGCCCTGCACACGCACAGTCCGCGTGCCAGCAAGCCGTTCATTGCCCTGAATACCGCAGCGATTCCGCGTGAGTTACTGGAGTCGGAATTGTTCGGGCACGAAAAAGGTGCATTCACGGGTGCGTATGCACAACGCAAGGGACGTTTCGAGCAGGCGGATGGCGGAACCCTGTTCCTCGACGAAATCGGTGACATGCCTGCCGAGTTGCAGACCCGTTTGCTGCGGGTATTGGCCGAGGGGACATTCTACCGGGTCGGTGGGCATACCCCGGTCAGCGTGGATGTGCGCATCATTGCCGCCACCCACCAAAACCTGGAAGAGCTGGTCAACCGTGGTTCGTTCCGTGAAGACCTGTTCCATCGCCTGAATGTCATCCGCATCCACAACCCGCCCCTGCGTGAACGGCGCGAAGACATTCCGCTGCTGCTCAACCATTTCCTGCGCCGTGCAGCGGATGAATTGCAGGTGGAAGTAAAAACCTTGTCCGCGCGGGTGACAGAACACCTGCAAAGCCTGACCTGGCCGGGCAATGTGCGGCAACTGGAAAATACCTGCCGTTGGCTGACGGTGATGGCTTCCGGGCGTGAGATCGTCATGGATGACCTGCCTGCCGAGTTGCTGGAAAATGATCCTGGCAAGCAGGATTTGCCCGGCAACTGGGAAAAGTCACTGGCGCAGTTTGCCGATGGCCGGTTTGCCAAAGGGGCGAGCGGCCTGTTGAACGAGCTGAGCCCTATTTTTGAAAAGATTCTGTTGCAGGCCGCATTGAAGAAAACGGGTGGCCGCAAGATCGAAGCCGCCGACCTGCTGGGCTGGGGGCGTAACACCCTGACCCGCAAGCTCAAGGAGCTGGACATCGAAGATGTTTAAGGCTGATGTGGCAGCTATCTAGCGGTCAGTGAGCAGATGCATTAGTAAGACCTCAAGAAGCTTTACTAAGGCTCGTTTCTTTGCATTGCTCATTCCGTCCATTTTTTCAATTATAGTTAACAGATCAACATCTTCAAAGCGGCCTTGTTCTAGTAAGGTCGCTTGTTGAAGTGTCCATGTAGCTACATTTGGCTCGGGATTGGTCATTGTTGCAATGTATCGCTTAGTTTAGGCAATAATCTGAAACTGAACCGCCATTGTTGGGTTCAAGCCATGTCATCCATGTCAAATTGTTATTACTATCTACACCTGCTTTAAAAGTTCCTGGACTTCTACCCCAAAAACCTACCATGGTATACTGCCCACGAATGTACAATTCATCCCCTTTTTCTTCTGCATCAGTAAGGCTAAGACCGGCAACTTGCCCAAACTGACTAACGCACTGCAAGGCAGACTGAGCTTTTCTCTGGATTGCATCAGCATCATAGGCAGATGCAGACATAGAATAGGTGAGTGCTAGTAAGCCTGCAATTAATAAGGAATATCGTTTCATTGGAAATACCTCTATTTAAACTAAAACTGCTGACGGTTATGGTATGCTGAATAAATATTGATGTATCTTATGTGGCTACATCCTCCTTGCAATATAACAAGTTCTGGTTAAGCGGGCTGGGAATCTGTCAACTGGAATTGATGTTACCGTGAAGCCCGCATTTTCAATTATTTCTTTCATGTCTGATAATGGGATTATTGGGTAGCAGTACTTTCTTGATGTTATTCTTCCAAAAAACTGTTCATTCATTTCAATATTTATAAAATATCCATTTGGTTTTACCATGTTAAGTAAAATTTTTAAGGTATTTTCTTGGTTTTGTGAATATCCAATGGCAGCACCAGTAGATACAATATCAAATTTCTCAATATTTAACTGTTTGGATGGTATGTTAATGGATTTTGCTTCTCTAGGATTTGTAATGTCGGAAATTCCTAAAGTTATTCTGGATTCATTAATGCCTCTTTCTTTTGCATTTAGTCTTGTTTGATGAAGGAGGTCGCTATTCAGATCAGTTGCTACTAATGTTGATTCAGGGCGATCTTGCATTAAGGTAAGTCCTATAATGCCTGTTCCGCAACCAACGTCAAGGATTCTGGCATCGTTTGGGTGGTCAAGATCAAGGCTTTCAATGAAACTAGAAATACTTCGTTCAAAACCGAGAGCTTTCATACCTAATGCATATGAAGCGTATAAACTCTGGAGCATTATTCACCTTTGCCATTGCGGTACAGTAGTGGCGAATTGGTTTTGTGAGTTCGCCGCATTTGAGCGTTTCGGCAAAATAAATTTCTTACACCTTCCAGTAAGGAATCTTCAAAAAATATTGCACATACGCACACCTTTTTTTATTTTATGCGCGATGCGCGATGCGCGATGCGCGATGCGCGATGCGCGTCAAGCGAAAGCCTAAAATTTTACCAAACTTGACTCAAGGTGAAGAATTGAGGGTAACAACGGAAGTCTATTGTTACAAGTCGTGCGTATCGTCTGATTATCCGTGAGGTTAGGGGGATGGCGGCGGCGGTTTAAGCTGGCTTAGGGCTGTGGGTTTTTTGGGGTTTGTGCTGTCAAAGTTGCAGAAACTGCCTGAGCATTCCGCCATGTGCACCAGCTTGTCGGTCAGGTAGCGGCTGTCGAACCGGGCGTAACGCAAGGTTACGGCGTCCAGCATGGCGATGTCGATGGTTTCAAACTCCTCCCCCTGCAATGCCTTATGGGTCACATAGCCCTGTTCTGAGTCCCAGATATTGAAGTAGGTGCGGAAGCGGTCGGTTCCGTGGAAATCGTTTTCAACAAAGTGCGCTGCAACGTCCCCCGGAATATGATCTCCAAACGCGACCACGATAGTGTGTTGGGGAAGTTTCTTCAACTGGGTAAGAAAATCTTCGTAGGCTTTCACCGACAGGCTCATGCGTTCGTTGTAGTCCTGCATGATGGAACATTGGGTTTCGGTTAGGCTTGAGTCGCATCGGGCATGGTCAAAGGGACGATCCTTGTCATGGGGGGAGTGCTGACGCATGGTGGCAATGAACATGAAAACCGGCTGCTTGCTGAGCTGTAGTTGTTTCACAGCTTCGCTGAAGAAAATTTCATCGGGGATTTTGTTCCAGCGGCGTTTGGCACATTCCGGCATAGAGGGGCAATCGGTAAAATCCTGCATCCCCAGTTGTTTGTGGAAGCGCTGCCCGGAATAAAAACGGCCTGCGGTAGGGTAAATGGTTTTGGTACGGTAGCCCTCACTGATCAGTTGCGGGGCAATCCGTCCATCCAGATGGCCAGGGGCAAACAGGTTGATTGATTTCCAGCCAGTTCCGTAGAGTGGCGGGGCAACACCGTGCAGGAACGAAATTTCCTGCACCCAGGTTCCGCCGCCGACGGTATACACCTTGAGGGGATATGCCTGCTCGAAGAATTTGCCGGTTGCCTTGAAACCTTTCAGCTCATCCGGCGGGAACGTGGATTCTTCCAGAATGACCACAATATTGGGCTTTTGCTTGGGGACGGTGGTGAACTTTTCTGCGGCCAGATCAGCCTTGAAGCAGCAATAGCTGGTTTTGTGGGGGGAGGTTGGTTCCTCCAGCTCCGTGCGCCAGATGCTTTGCACGAAGACTGGCAGGGTATTTTTGTATTGGGCTGTCCATTGCAGGTCAATATAAAACGTCGGAAGGTTCAGCAACATGAAGGCAACGGCTACCCCGCCAACCGCTTGCAGCCGCCGGATAGTGTTCACGGCAGGTTTTTCCAGCAGGAACGCAACACCCGACAGTAACAGGCAGGCCAGTATTGCCAGGGTTGGCAACAAACCCATTTCGAGCAATGTCTCAGCACTCAGGGCGGCAACCACCAGATCAGGTGCAACCAGTTGCGAGCCAAGGTACTGGTATTTGATGGCTGCACCGACCCACAAGCCGCCGATAACCGTTGCCCCCAAGCCTATGGAGAACCATGTCCGGCGGGAAACCAGCAGCAGTACGCCTGACAGGCTTGCCCATAACAGCAGGATATACAGGCGGTTGAAAATAAAGCCCCATGTACCGTTATCCCCATTGTCGATGACCAGCGCGAGCAGGACGCACACTATGCCGGGTATGGCTATCAGGGCAGGTAATCGACGCAGCAGGGATTGAAACATGGCGTATCCGAATCAGGTTGGTTGGTCAACAAGCATAACTGCTTTGTCATCAAAATGTCATATTGGTTGCAGCCAGTCTTCAGATATTTTTGCCAAACGGTGATCGGCAAAATCATGCATTTTGGCGGGAGTATCCTGCCACCTATCCTGATCTTCGTGGTGGGGACGGATTCCTGTACCACCATTGGTAGGGTATCAGCACATTGACGAAACCACGCCTGGAGTAAAGGAATCATACGCATGGCAACACGAACAACTTTCGCTGCAACAGCCTCCATTGGCTTGGCATTGACGACAAGCTCTGCCTGGGCAAATGATGCAGATGACTGGTTTGGAACCCAGTTTGACAGTATCAATACTTCGGATGGCTTCTCACGCCATTCCGTTGAATTGGGGTATACCGGCAGGATTTCTGACAATACCCGCTATGGGGTCAAGGTATCGGGGCACAACCTGAAAGAGTATGGCGTCAGGTACAAGGCTACCGAGGCAAAAGTCAGGGTGACAAGCAGGCTGAATGACAAGGTATCCCTGAGTGGCAGTCTGGGGCAGGGAAAAGTCTCAGCCCGTGACGGTGGCGGCCCATCCCGTAGCCTGACTTCCTACCGGGGGCGTCTGGATATTGATTTGACTGACCGTGTATCGGTTGGCCTGGAGCATGAAAAGGATTTCGTTTTCCGTGATCAGGCAGTGATTGGTGATGATGGGCAGATTCTCAGTGCCAAAACCACCCGCGCGGATATTGAGTACCGTCCTACTGATCGGGTCAAGCTGACAGCGGAAACCACGCATCGCCGGTTCAGTGATGGCAACCGTGGCCGGGAAGACCGGGTTGGCGCCTACTATGCTGTTGTACCCAAACGCTCGGAAAAATCCCCGGAAGTCTGGGCAGGTGTGGAGGCTTCACATGGCCGCTATCAGTACAAGCAGAGCGAATATTGGGCGCCGCAATCATACCGTTCCACCGCACTGGTGATGGATGCCAAAATTCCTGTCTCGGAACGTCTGGATTTCAATTCCAGCCTGAGTGTTGGCAGAAGCAAGCAAGGCGGCGTGCCGGGGATGGGTAAGGATTACTATGCATCGGTTGGTGCGGATTTCCACCTCACCAAGGGTGCAAGGCTGTATGCTGATGCACATTATGCGAAATCCCGCCGTGATGGTGACAACTGGCATGAAAATGCCGTCATGGTCGGTGTGGCGTTTGATACGTAAATAGGCCGCCTGAGCCTTTCCCAAATGAAAAACGCCCCTCTGGAGGGGCGCTTTCCGTTCGCTGGTTATCCGCAGATTAGCAGCTATAGTACATGTCGAACTCAACCGGGTGAGTCGTCATGCGGATGCGGGTCACTTCTTCCATCTTCAGGGCGATGTAAGCGTCGATCATGTCGTTGGTGAAGACGCCGCCAGCCGTCAGGAAGTCACGGTCTTTGTCCAGTTCGTCCAGAGCCATGTCCAGAGAGTGGCAGACTTTTGGAATCATCGCGTCTTCTTCTGGTGGCAGGTCGTACAAGTCCTTGTCCATCGCTTCGCCTGGATGAATCTTGTTCTGGATGCCGTCCAGACCAGCCATCAGCATGGCAGCGAATGCCAGGTATGGGTTGGCAGTCGGGTCAGGGAAACGCACTTCGATACGACGGCCTTTAGGGCTGGAAACGAATGGGATACGGATGGAAGCGGAACGGTTACGCGCAGAGTATGCCAGCATAACAGGTGCTTCAAAGCCAGGCACCAGACGCTTGTAAGAGTTGGTGGAAGGGTTGCACAGGGCGTTCAGTGCTTTGGCGTGCTTGATGATGCCGCCGATGTAGTACAGTGCCATTTCAGACAGGCCAGCATAGCCGTCGCCCGCAAACATGTTTACACCGTCTTTGGCGATGGACTGGTGAACGTGCATACCGGAACCGTTGTCACCAACGATTGGCTTGGGCATGAAGGTAACAGTCTTGCCGTACTGGTGGGCAACGTTGTGGGTAACGTATTTCTGGATCTGAACCCAGTCAGCACGTTGGGTCAGGGTACCAAAACGGGTACCGATTTCGCACTGGCCAGCAGTCGCCACTTCGTGGTGATGCACTTCGACCGGAACGCCCATTTCGGACATGACGTTACACATGCTGGAACGGATGTCGTGCAGGGAGTCGACCGGCGGTACAGGGAAATAGCCGCCCTTGACGCCTGGGCGGTGGCCCATGTTGCCGTCTGCGTAGACTTTCTCGGAGTTCCAGCCCGCTTCTTCGGAGTCAATCTTGACGGAGCAGCCGCTCATGTCAATGCTCCAGCGAACGTCGTCGAGGATGAAGAATTCAGGTTCCGGGCCGAAGTATGCAGTGTCACCGATGCCGGTGGATTTCAGGTACTCTTCCGCACGCTTGGCGATGGAGCGTGGGTCACGCTCGTAACCTTCCATGGTGGCTGGTTCGATGATGTCACAAGTGATGTTCATGGTGACATCCTGGAAGAATGGGTCCAGAACCGCAGTGGAGGCGTCTGGCATCAGGATCATGTCGGATTCGTTGATGCCTTTCCAGCCGGAGATGGAGGAGCCGTCAAACATTTTGCCGTCGGTGAAGATGTCTTCGCCGAATTCGCCGACTGGAACAGTCACGTGCTGTTCTTTGCCCTTGGTGTCAGTGAAACGGAAATCGACGTATTTGACGTCGTTGTCTTTGATCATGTTGAAAACGTCTTGTGCAGACATGGACATTGCTGTCGCCTCCTGAAAAAAGGTAGATGAAAACAAGCGAAAAAATTTGCCAATTCTTACATGCAATAGCTATGCCAGTGCGAATTGCCTGATTCAGGGGCATCCCGCGCCAGAATTAGCGTTCTGTATGCACTATGGTTGTGCCCAGCTATTGTATAGCGCACTATAATGGTGCAATCCGGGTCAGGAATGCGACCTTCTCAATGCAGCCGACAGTGTTGCAGGCATGTTCAAAATCTGCAAGTGCTTCTTGCGCCGGAATAGCTGACAAAATGACCTCCATGTGGATATTTCCGGCGATGTAATGCAAGCCGATGTCCTGTACCAGCGGCCAGATGGCGGCAGTACCGGGGATGGCTGCCAGCGCTTCCAGCAAATCTTTGCGGGTGGGCAGGTTCTTGCTGGGGTGGCTGGTTTCATCATCTTCGGGGTCGATATGGATGATGACGTCCTTCATGTCGGGGAAGCGTTTACGCAGGCGGTACATGACCTGATCGCTGATGAAATGGCCTTCCGACACGCTGATGCGCCCGTCGACCTGCAAATGCACGTCCGCCAGCACATGCCCGCCCATACGTCGGGTACGCAGCAGGTGGATGCTTTCCACGCCTTCGATGGCAGCGATGAAATCGTGGATTTCCTGCACTTCTTCCGGGGCAAGGCCGGTATCCACCAGTTCGCGGGTGCTTTCCATGATCAGTTGCCCGGCCATGTACAGGATCATGATGGCAACGACAATGGCTGCCACCGGATCCAGCCACGGGAAACCAAACTGCGCCCCGGCAATCCCCAACAGCACGATCACGGAAGAAATGGCGTCCGAACGGTGATGCCAGGCATTGGCCTTGAGCATCGGCGAGTTCAGGCGTTTGGCCGTATGCATGGTGTAATGGTAAAGCGCTTCCTTGCCAATAATCGCCGCTGCCGCAAACGCAATGGCAATTGGCTTGGGTGTGGGCAGGGGTACGCCGGAAAACAGCCGTCCCCACGCTTGCATGAAAATCCCCACGGCCACTCCGCCCAGCATCAGCCCCAGCACGACTGTGGCCAGCGTTTCGATACGCCCGTGTCCGTAAGGGTGGTTGTCGTCCGCTTCACGGTGCGCCAGATGCGTGGCGGCCAGCACCACAAAATCGCTGGCCAGGTCTGACAGCGAGTGGAAGCCGTCAGCAATCAATGCCTGTGAATGGGTAGCAAAGCCGCCAATGATTTGCGCAATGGATAAGGTTGTATTCAGGAAAGCGCCCATCAGTGTCACCCGGCGGGTAGCGGCCTGCCGTTCCTCACGGCTGATGTCGGGTGTATCCGGTTGGGTTTCAACCTGGCCGGGGTGATGGTGGTGATGCCCGCCCATCAGGCATGTCCCGTTTGCAGGGTAATGATGTGCTCGCGGCCTTCGCTGCGGGTTTCCAGCACTGTATGGCCGTGGATGCGTGCCCAGGCCGGGATGTCATGCAAGGCGCCGGGGTCGGTGCAAATGGCGGTCAGCGTGCTGCCTGCAGGCAGGTTTTCAATCGCTTCCTGCACGCGGATGACGGGCATCGGGCAGAGCAGGCGGCGGGCATCCAGGGTAATGGTTTGCATGGGGGCTTTCCTGTCAGTGGGGGCAATCCGTTGCAGCAGTTTGTTGCGGAATTCCTGCGGGTCTTTTTGCAGGGTCAGCTCGCCTTCCGGCGGGTTCAGTTTGACGACCAGCCGCGATAGCCAGAAACGCAGGGCAGCAGCCCTTAATACGGCTGGCCAGTAGTCGTGCTCAATCGGTTCCCACGGACGGATAGCCTGATAGCTTTGCAGGCAGGCTTGCAGGCGGGCTTTATCCAGTGAGCCATCGGGATGGCAACACCAGTCGTTGACCACGACCGCGAGATCATACAGCAGGCTGTCGGTACAGGCGAAATACAGGTCAAGGATGCCGCTGAGCTGGCCGTTGTGGAACAGCACATTATCGCGGAACAAATCGGCATGGATGGTACCAACCGGCAATTCCCCGAACGGGATGCTGGCCTGAAACTGCACTTCGGCACGTAACAATTGCGCATCGGCAGCTTCCAGATGGGGCAGGATGGCTTCGGCGGTTTGTATCCGCCAGGTGTGGCCGCGATCCGGGGCGCGATAAGGCGAGAAAGCGTTTCCGGCCAAGTGCATCCGCGCCAGCATAGTGCCGATCTGGCTGCACTGGTGTTCCCACGGCTTTGGATCGTGGGTTCCGGGCAGGCGTGCCAGCAGTGCTGCCGGTTTGCCATTCAGGCTGCTGAGGAATTTTCCGTCCAGCGTTGCCACAGGTTTGGCGACCGGAATGCCTGCTTCGGCAAGGCAATCCATCAGTTTGAGGAAGTAATCCAGTGCTTGCGGGGTATGTTGCTCAAACAGGGTGAGGACGAACGCCCCACCTGTGGTGGCCACAAAGAAATTGCTGTTTTCAATCCCCCCGGCAATGCCGCTGAAATCCAGCCGTGTCCCCACCGGGTAACGGGTCAGGAAGGTATCCAGTTCGGTGGCACTGACAGGGGTATAAACAGACATCCGCTTACCAGGAGAACAGTTTCCAGCTTGAAATCTTCATGTCGCCGTCCTGATGGGCGTTCTGGCTTTTGCCTTGTGAGCCGCTGGCGGCCACCAGGTTGTAGCCTTCCGCACTGCCGGTCGGGACGTAACGGATTTCGCTGCGCATGGCCTGTACGCGGTCTTCTTCAATCGTGCCGAAGCGGTCAGGGACGCGGATGTTCTGGATTTTGAGTTTGCCGACGGTTTCGCTGTCGGTTTCCGCCCCGGCCATTGGTGCTGTTTCGGGTGCTGGCATTTCTGCATTTGCCACAGGTTCAGCCGGAGCCTGGGTGGCAGTATCATCAATTGCGGGTGGTGGGGGAATTTCATCGCCCGCCGGGACGGTGTAAGCAGGTTCGGCAGCCGTATCGTCGGCCTGTGCCAGGTTTGCGCCCAGCACTGCCAGCCCTAATGTGACAGCCATGATTGTGGTCATTTTCATTGTTATAACTCCATGAAATTGGCGCGTTCTTCTGCGGATGGCCCGGAAATGGCGCGTTCGTAGTGTTGGAAAATGTGTTTGACGATGGCCTCTGCATCATCCAGCAGGACAAACAGCCCCATGTCATCGGCGGTGATTGTACCCTGTTTTACCAGCGTGTTGCTGAACCATTCGAGCAGCCCTGACCAGAAAGGTGTATGCACCAGCACGATGGGAATCCGGCGTATTTTGCCGGTCTGTACCAGGGTGATGACTTCCACCAGTTCATCCAGCGTGCCAAAGCCACCGGGCATCACCACATAGGCCGAAGCGTATTTGACGAACATCACCTTGCGCGAGAAAAAGTGCCGGAAATACAGGGAAACATCCTGAAAATTGTTGGAGCGCTGTTCATGTGGAAGCTGGATGTTCAGGCCAACACTGGGCGATTTGCCTGAAAATGCCCCCTTGTTGGCCGCTTCCATCAAGCCGGGGCCACCGCCGCTGACCACCGCAAAGCCTGCCTCGGAAAGTTGGTAGGCAATGTCTTCCGTCAGGCGATACAGCGGGTCATCGGGCGGGGTACGTGCCGAGCCGAAAATGCTGACCGAGGGGCGCAGGTGTGCCAGCCGCTCGAACCCGTTGACGAATTCGCCCATGATGTGGAAAACCCGCCAGCTTTCCTGGGCGAGTTCCGCTTCATCGGTCGGCATCAGGGCGGGGTGGAGGGTGCGGCTGTGGTGGTTCATGGCGGTTACGGCTGCATTTCATCCGGGGTAAGGGCACGGATGGTCAGGGCATGGAGCTGGCCGGAGGTAATTGCGGTGTTGACGGCGGCATACACCAGTTGATGGCGCTTGAGGGTGTTCAGGCCGCCGAAAGCGCTGCTGACCACTTCCGCTTCGTATTTGTAACCATCCCCGCTGACGACTACCTGTGCATCGGGAATTTTCTCCAGAATCAACTGTTTGACGGTTTCATTGCTGATGCTCATGGGTAACTCCTGTTGGCAAGCCTGCAATTATACAACGCACCCACTCGCAACGCTTGTTTCTATGCTTATAATGGAGCCATTAAACAATTTTGGGAGCGTTTGGGCTATGGGTGGTGACATGCAATTACTGGGGCAGGTCAAGGATACCTGCCATGACTTCTGCGCGGCTTTGACCGATGATGAGGTTGGCCGCCTGTTGCGTTATACCAAACTCAGGGAGCTGGGTGCACAGGAAATCATTGCCAATATCGATGAAGTCACTGACCGCTTCTATCTGGTAATCGGCGGTGCGGTGAAACTGTTGCAAGTGGATGGCGACAGGGAATTCGAGGTTGGTAAGGTCGGGCCTGGCGGGCTGGTGGGGGAAATGTCCTTCTTTGACCGTCGCCCGCGCACAGTCCGCCTGCGTGCCCGCCGCAGCGGGGTGCGTTTGCTGGAAATCAACCGTCAGATGTATAACCGCATCCGTATCGAGGAACCTTACATTGCCACCAACCTGCTGGAATTCGTGATCCGCAGCCTGGATGCCCTGGTGCGTTATTTAAGTGATGAAAATGCCCGGCTGGTCAAGCACTCCACCCCTGACGCCAATGGCTGATTATAAATTAATCATAAAGTACGTATGAACCCTAGCCGCGTTACCAAATTGCTGATTTCCCGTGGCTGCGCAAGCGGGCATTGCTGCATATAATCCGGCAGGTTCCCCGTAATTTTGGATGGGTTGGGTAATTCATGAAAAAGTCTGAGGCATTGCCAGAGCAGGATGGTTCCCACCAGGAACACATCATTGTCGGTATTGGCGCTTCTGCCGGGGGACTGGAAGCCCTGCGCACACTGGTGCCGGATTTGCCCCGCGATGCCAATGTCATTTACGTTCTGGCGCAACACCTCGACCCCAAACACAGCAGTATGCTGGTTTCCATTCTGGCGCGTGAAACGGAAATGCCGGTGGAAGAAGTCATGCATGGGGAAGATTTGCAAGGCGGCAAGTTTTACATTGTTCCGCCTGCGATGGATGCGCTGTATGCCAAAGGCCGTATCCATCTGGAAAAGGCCGTCGGCATCGGCCCCAAGCCTTCCATCGACCGCTTTTTCTTTTCCCTGTCGGAAAACCACGGTGCACGCAGCGTCGGGATTATCCTGTCCGGCACGGGTACGGATGGCGCACACGGTATCCGTGCGATCAAGGCGGAAGGCGGCATTACCATTGCCCAGCAGGAATCCACCGCCAAATTCAGCAATATGCCCCACGCGGCAATCAGCACCGGGCAGGTTGACCTGATCCTGCCGCCGGATGCGATTGCCCGCAAAATCCAGGATTTCATCGAACAGCCCGGCAATATGCTGAAACTGGCGCAGCAGGGCATGGCTGATGGCGAGGATGAAATTGGCGAAATCCTGTTGCTGCTGTTGCGCCAGACCAATAGCGATTTCCGGGACTACAAGCGGGCAACCTTGCTCAGGCGTCTGGAACGGCGCATGACCGTGCACAAGTGCAAGGAATTGCATGAGTACATCGAGTTGTTGCACCAGCGCCCGGAAGAGCTGTACGAGCTGCACAATGACATCCTGATTTCCGTCACCAGTTTTTTCCGCGACCCGGATGCATTCCAGGGCTTGCGGAATTGCCTGCCTTCGCTGTTTCAGCAGAAATATATGACTGATTTGCGCATCTGGGTGGCTGGGTGTGCAACAGGTGAGGAAGCCTATAGCATTGCGATCATGTTATCCGAGTTTCTCGGCAGTCGTATATCAAATTACAAGATACAGATTTTCGGCACGGATTTATACGAAGGGGTGTTATCCATCGCCCGTCAGGGCACTTACCCAAAAACAGCGTTAGAAGATACGCCCTCCAATCTGGTAGACAAATATTTTTCTCAGAAAGAAGGGTCGTACCAGTTAATCCAGCAAATCCGCAATATGGTGGTGTTTGCCAAACACAATCTGGTGTGTGACCCGCCGTTTTCCAACCTGAACCTGATCACCTGCCGTAATGTCCTGATCTATTTCAACCAGAACCTGCAAAAGAATGTGCTGGATACTTTCCACTATGCCTTGCGGGCGGGCGGTTTGTTGTTCCTGGGTAAATCCGAGACGGTGGGGGAAAGTGACAGCCTGTTTGCAACGGTTGACCGCAAGGCGCGTATTTACCGGCAGCGGGAAGAGGTCAAGGGGCGTTTGCCGCTGTTCCTGCAAAACCGTGTATTACCGGGGCAGGTCAATAATGGGCGTAATTTGCGTCAGAATAGCAAGAAACTGTCGCTCAAGGATGTGCTGGACAAGCTGATTTCCAGCTCCTATAACCCGCGTTGTTTATTGCTGAACGACCGCCACGAAGTCATTTATTTGCAGGGCAACCTGACACCTTTCCTGAACTTCCCTGATGGGCAACTGGGGACAGGTGTCCTTGACCTGATCCGCGATGAGTTGCGTCAGGATTTGCGAGGTCTGCTGTACCGGGCGAAAGATGCAACTGAAGTGGCCACCATGAGCCGCCCGATTTCCATACAGGTGGATGGGGTGATGCAGAATGTGCGTTTGCGCCTGCGTAATTTCCTCAACACCGAAACGGCAGAATATGCGCTGATTCTGGTGATTTTCGAGGTGGTGGTTCAGGAAAATAATACGCCCGACATCGACACCTTTGATCTGGATGAAGCGGCGGTGGTGCGTATCCGGGAGATGGAGTCGGAATTGCGCGAAACCCGTGAAAGCCTCCAGACCACCATTGAAGAACTGGAAACTTCCAACGAAGAGCTGCAATCGACGTTTGAGGAAGCCCAGTCCACCAACGAAGAGCTTTACACCACCACTGAGGAATTGCAGACCGCCAACGAGGAGCTGCAATCCACCAATGAAGAATTACGCACGGTCAACCAGGAACTGAGCGTCAAAAGTGGTGAACTGGAAGTGGCCAACCGTGGCCTGAAACAGGCCAACCAGCAGTTACATGCCACCAATGAGCGCTTGTCCCACGAAATCAGCGAACGCACCCGTATCCAGAAACAACTGGACGAAGAACGCGGCAAGCTGGAAGCGATCTTTGAAATGCAGCCAACCTGGGTCAATATCTGCCGGATGGATGGCACGATTGCCGAAGTGAACCCGGCAGCGCTGGAAATCATGGAAGCTGACTCGCGTGAGCAACTGCTTGGCAAGCGGCTGATCGACTTTGCCCTGCCTGAATACAGCGGTATGTTGCAGGATTGCCTGAGCAGTATCCGCAAAGTTGGCAAATTCCACGAGGAAAGCCTGGAAGTCATGACCCTGAAAGGCAACCAGCGTTATCTGGAAATCAATTCCACAGTCATGGAAGACAGCAAGGGCGAAAAGCTGATCATTTCCGTGATCAGTGACCAGACCGTGCGTATCCGTTCGCAGGCATTCATGCAGGAGCGCCAGCAGGAACTTGCCCACATCATGCGCCTGAATACGTTAGGGGAAATGGCGTCGGGGCTTGCCCACGAGTTGAACCAGCCGTTGTCGGCGCTGGCCAGTTACATCCAGGGTTGCCGCCACCGTCTGGCGCGGGGTGGCTGTGATGAGAAAGCCTTGGGCGATGTCATGGATCTGGCTGCTGAACAGGTACGCCGTGCCGGGGAAATCCTGCGCCACACGCAAAGCTTTACCCGCAAGGATCAGCCGCACGCGATGGTGGCATCCGATGTCAACCAGATTGTCCATGAAACCATCCACCTGTTGCAGACCACGGCGCAATTCCGTCAGGTTGACCTGGTGCTGGAGCTGGATGAAAACCTGCCATCTATCATTGCCAACCCGATCCAGATTGAGCAGGTGCTGGTCAATTTGATCAAGAATGCGGTGGATGCATCCCGCGCCAAGCATGACAAGCTGCCGTATGTACGCATCCGCAGCCATTTGTTGGACAAGGAAACGGTGCAGGTGCAGGTGATCGACAAAGGGGTCGGTATCCCGGAAGGGGAGCTGGCCAATATTTTCAAGCCGTTCTATACCACCAAACCGGATGGTATGGGGATGGGCTTGTCGGTCAGCCATTCCATTGTCGAGGCGCACGGTGGCAGGCTGGAAGCCAGTTGTAACATCAACGGTGGGGCAACGTTCAGCTTCACCTTACCGATACCCGGATAGGTGGCAATTTGATAACGTTTGAACCAACTGTATTTGTAGTGGACGATGACCCGGCAGTGCGCAATGCACTGCGTTTCCTGCTGGAATCGGTCAATATGAACGTGCGGACGTATGGCTCGGCCAATGAATTCCTGCAAGCCTATTCCGTGCATATGGTGGGTTGTGTGGTGCTGGACATCCGTATGCCAGGGATGAGCGGCCTGCAATTGCAGCAGCGCCTGATCAAGCAGCCGTATGCCCTGCCGATCATTTTCATTACCGGGCACGGCGATGTGCCGCTGGCGGTGCGTGCCATGCAGCATGGCGCGATGCACTTTCTGGAAAAGCCGCTGGATGACCAGTTATTGCTGGATGCGATCAATGCCGCCCTGGCGCAGGACAAGGAAAACCAGCACAAGCGCCTCAACCTGATGACCTTGCAGGCGCGTATTTCCAACCTGACCGAGCGCGAACATCAGGTGTACAACCTGGTGATTGAGCGCAAGAACAGCAAACAGATTGCCGAAGCCCTGGGTATCAGCCTGAAAACCGTGGAATACCATCGTGCCCGCATGATGGAAAAGATGCACGCGGAATCGGTGCTGGACTTGCTGGAAGTGGCGCGGGAGATGAAAGGCAACCCCTGAGCGGGCTGCCTACTGTTGCAGCCAGAACGTCACCGGCCCGTCATTCACCAGGGAAACCTGCATGTCAGCGGCAAAAATCCCGGTTTGTACCTGCGGCAGGTGTTGCGCGGTATAAGCACAAAACGTTTCAAACAACTGTTTACCCAGTTCGGGATGGGCTGCCGGGGTAAAGCTGGGGCGCATCCCTTTGCGGGTATCCGCAGGCAAGGTAAATTGCGGCACGACCAACAGCCCACCCTGGCTATCCTGAAGCGACACATTCATGCGCCCGGCATCATCAGGGAAAATACGGTAGCCGATCACCCGTTCGCACAGGCGTTTCGCGTGTGCCTCGGT
>JBBIHI010000001.1:0-38798 GCA_037447095.1 Thiotrichaceae bacterium | reverse complement strand
CCGTCTGCCGGGGAAGCGATTGTGGCGGTGGAAGGTGAGTCGATGCTGTGGTCAACGCGGGTCAGCCTGCCCGCAGATGGCATGACCGTGGATATTCCGGTTGACAAGGCATGGAACCGGCATGACCTCTACATCACTGTGACTTCCTTCCGTCCGGCCAGCAGCCAGCAGAAAATTGCCCCTAACCGGGCGCTGGGGGTGATTTTCCTGCCATTGGACAGGGAAGAGCGGCAGTTGAACCTGGCGATAGAAGCGCCTGAAAAAATCCAGCCTGAGCAGACGGTCAGTGTGATGGTGTCCGCAGGCAATCTGCCGAATGGTTCAGCCGTGGTGACGCTGGCAGCGGTGGATGTCGGGGTGTTGAACATTACCGATTTCAAGACTCCCGACCCGTTTGCGTTCTATTTTGCCCAACATGCTTACGGGGTGAGTTTGCACGATGCTTACGGCAGGATCATTGAAAATGTTGACGGCCAGCCGCTGCGCCAGCGTTTCGGTGGTGATGCAGGCGGGCGGCACGGTGGTTTCCTGCCTCCTGCCGGGGTACGCATCGTTTCCCTGTTCAGCGGTGCGGTAAAGTTTGATGACCAGGGCAAGGCGAAAATTGATCTGGCGATTCCGGGGTTTGACGGCACTTTGCGGCTGATGGCAGTGGCGGCATCGGCAGACCGGTTTGGCAGTGCCGAGCGCGAGATGCAGGTGGCGTCTCCGGTGGTGGCGAGCATGGCGGCACCCCGTTTCCTCGCCACTGGTGATAGCAGCTTCCTGACCGTTGACCTGAACAATACGACGGATGTCGTGCAGAACGTCAAGCTGAAAATCGGGGCTGACCCGGTTCTGGGATTTACCCCGGTGCTACAGGATGTCACGCTGGATAAAAAGCAACGCCAGACCCTTGGCTTTCCTGTTGCCAGTGCCCAGCAATTGGGTAGCGGCCAGATCAGGCTGGAGCTGACCGGCAAGGATTTCACCGCACACCGCCAGGTGCAGCTCGCGGTACGCCCGCCGTATGCCGGTACGCATATCAGCCAGTCACGTGAACTGAAACCCGGTGAATCACTGGATATGGGGGCTGCAGGCTTGCAAGGACTGATGCCTGCCGGATTACGTGCCAGCCTGAGCTTGTCCGCCACACCGGTATTGCCCATGCGCAGCGTGTTGCAAGGTTTGTTGCAATATCCGTATGGTTGCCTGGAACAGACCACCAGTACCGCGTGGCCGTATTTGTTCCTGGAACCGGGTGTTGCTGAACGTCTGGGGTTGGAACCGCTGGATATGAAACAGCGTAATGAGCGGGTCAACGCCGCCCTGTTGCAATTGGCCGGGATGCAGTTGTCCAGTGGCGGCTTTACGCTGTGGAGCAACTACGGCGAGGAGGAGTACTGGCTGACACCTTACGTCACCGATTTCCTGCTGGATGCCAAGGATCAGGGTTTTGTGGTGCCGGACTGGTTGTTGCAGGCAGCACTCAAGAACCTGGGGGAACGTTTGCAGGAAAATGAGCGGTATATCGATAGCCGCTATGATTACTCCGATACACCGGAAGACCTTGATCTGGCGGCACGCGCCTATGCAGCGTATGTATTGTCGCGGGTCAAGCAGGCGCCTTTGGGTACACTGCGGGTCATTTACGACAAGGACATCAGCAAGGCAACGTCCGGTTTGCCGTTGGTGCACCTGGGTTTGGCCTTGAACGCCATGGGGGATAGCAAACGCGGCAACGATGCCATCCAGAAAGGTTTGGCACTGGTGCGTGACGACAAGGTATACATCGGTGATTATGGTAGCCGCTTGCGCGATGATGCAGCGATCCTGTATTTGTTGCTGCGTTACAAAGTGGATGTGCCCAAGCTGGGCGACCGTGTGCGTGAGTTGGCCGGATTAGTGCATGACCACAATTACCTCAGCACCCAGGAACAATTGTTTGCTTTCCTGGCCGGTTTGAAGATTCAGGAAAAATCCCGGGAACCCTGGAAAGCCACCTTGAAACTGGCAGGCAATAGCCTTGACCTGTCTGGCTCGGGAATGCAGGTACGCAGTTTGACGGCTGCCGATTTACAGGGTGCAGCCACTTTGACGGCGACTGGCAACCATCCGGTTTACGTTGATCTGTCACTGGATGGCTATCCGGCGGTCATGCCTTCACTGGACACTGATCCGATAGACATCAAACGTGAGTGGTATAACCTGCAAGGCAAAAAGGTGCAGCCGGATGCCGTGAAGGCTGGCGACTTGTTGCTGGTGCATCTGATCGTCAACAGCAATGTGGCGGTTCATGATGCCCTGGTGGTGGATATGTTGCCTGCCGGGTTTGAGATTGAAAATACCAATCTGGCAAACAATGAGGATTTGCAGACCTTGCAACTGGAAGGCACCAACAAGCCAGTGACGGAACTGCTCGACAGCAGTACCCTGCGTACCCAGGAGTTCCGCGATGACCGTTATGTGGCCGCCCTGCCGCTGGAAGCGAAAACCCGCCACCACCTGTTCTACATGGTCAGGGTTGTGTCGGGCGGGACGTTTGTCATTCCCCCGCCGCATGTGGAAGACATGTATCGCCCCGAGCTGAACGGTACGGGGTTGAGCGAGGGTAAACTGACTGTTCCACACTGATCCATGTGGAGGCGGCTAGGCAAGTGGGGAATTGGGCTGGTTGCCACATGCATCAGCCTGTGCGTGATGTTCCTGCTGGCAGACTGGGTGTGGCCGTTGCCCGACCCGGAACGGGTGCGCAGTGTCCTGATCCTGGCGGAAGACCGTACCCCGTTACGGGCGTTTGCCGACAATCAGGGGGTATGGCGCTATCCGGTGACGCTGGATGAGGTTTCCCCACTGTATGTGGAAGCCCTGCTGGAATACGAAGACCGCTGGTTTTACTGGCATCCGGGGGTTAACCCATTTGCATTGGCACGGGCGGGCTGGCAATGGCTGCTGACGGGCAAGCCAGTGTCGGGCGGATCAACCCTGACCATGCAGGTGGCACGTATCCTGGTTCCGCACAGCCGTGATGTTGGTGGAAAGTCCCAGCAAATTTTCCGCGCACTGCAATTGGAATGGCATTACAGCAAGCCTGAAATCCTGACCTTCTACCTGAATCTTGCCCCGTTTGGCGGGCCTATTGAAGGTGTGCAGACTGCCAGCTTCGCCTGGTTGCACAAATCTGCCACTGCGCTTAGCCATGCGGAAGCTGCCTTGCTGGCAGTATTGCCGCAAGCACCATCCCGTTTACGCCCTGACCGTCACCCGGCGCTTGCCCGCCAGTATCGGGACAAGGTACTGCGGCGTATGGCTAGCGAGGGAATATGGCCGCAGGAAACCGTCACCGATGCCATGCAGGAGCCGGTGGTGCAGGCGAGTTTCCAGCAGCCGTCCATGGCGCCATTGTTTGCCCGACGCATGAAAAACCGGGCGTTTGAGGAAAACAGGGCACGTTTGCAGACTACCCTGAATGCCAATATGCAATGGGCGGTGGAAAATGTGGTGCGTACCCGTACCGGCAGTTTGCCGGACAAAGCATCGTTGGCCGTGCTGGTGATGGAAAACCGTACTGGCGAGGTAAAGGCTTATGTCGGCTCGGCGGATTTTTACAATGACGCGCGGTTTGGGCATGTGGACATGGTGCAGGCGGTGCGTTCCCCCGGTTCGACGCTGAAGCCTTTCCTGTATGGCATGGCGCTGGATGACGGGCTGATCCATTCCGCCAGCCTGTTGAGTGATGTGCCGGTCAGACTGGATGATTACGCGCCGCAGGATTTTTTCCGTAACTTTTCCGGGCCGGTCAGTGTGGCGCAGGCATTGCAGCAATCGCTGAATGTTCCGGCTGTGGATATGTTGCAACGCCTGACCCCGGCGGGCTTTGTCGGGCGGCTGCGTAACGGGGGGTTGGAAATGCATTTCCCTGAACAGACGGAACCGAACCTGAGTGTGATCCTGGGTGGGGCGGGGACGAGCCTGGAAAACCTGGTGCGCGGTTTCAGTGCCCTGGGGCGGGAGGGTATGACGGTTGCCCCTCGATTCGTGGCGGGAGACCCAGTGGTGGAGCGGCGCATGTTGTCGCCGGGTGCAGCGTGGATCATCCAGGCAATCTTGCGGGACATTGCCCCGCCGGAAGGTTCGGTCAACCGTGACGGGATAGCCTGGAAAACCGGTACGAGTTATGGCTTCCGTGATGCCTGGGCGGTAGGGGTCAGCGACAGCCTGACGGTGGGTGTCTGGACGGGTTGCCCGGATGGCACGCCTCTGCCGGGGCGCTACGGTGCTTATGCTGCCGGGCCGGTTTTGTTCGATGTGTTCCGCGCTTTGCCCCGTTCAATATCAGGCGGGCGCCGCCGTCCTGGCAGTGTTACCCAGGCCGATATTTGCTGGCCACTCGGGGAGGCAGCGGAAAAGACCTTGCCGCAGGACTGCCATGTACGTCAGGCAGCATGGGTGCTGGATGGGCGTATTCCCCCTACCTTGCCGAACCTGCAAAAGCCATCCTGGTCAGCGGGTGTGCAACATTACTGGATTAATCCGGCCAGTGGCTTGCGGGTAACGGCGGAATGCGCCTCCCCATTGCGAGAACAACACCAGTTTGCCCAATGGCCGGTCGAGTTATGGCCATGGCTGCCAGATGATTTGCTGGACAGGATGCACCTGCCGGACTTTGATGCCAGTTGTCCGGTAGGGATGCGTTTGCAGGCCGGTAATGAGCTGAAAATCCTTGATCTGGATGACACCAGCAAGCTGACACTGGGTAAGCAGGGAACGGTAAGTATTGACCTGCGGGCGCAGGGTGGGCAGGGGCGTTACCTGTGGCTGGTCAATGGTGAGCTGGCAGGCAGGATCGGAAATCAGGAGCCGCTACGGTATATTTTCAGGCAGGCCGGGGATTACACCCTGACCGTCCTGGATGAGGCTGGCGCGGTGGATAAGCTTACCATCCGCGTCATTAACCGGTAGCAGGTTACAGCGGCAGGTGCAGGCGTACCCGCGCCCCGACATGCGGGGAAACCAGCAACTCGATTTTTCCACCGATGGCGGAAATGATTTCAGTACTGACTGCCAAACCAATGCCTTGCCCGTCACTTTTACTGTCTTCGCGGATACCGCGTTGCAACAGTTTGGCAGGGTTATCACTCGGGAAGCCCATGCCATCGTCATCAATGTCGATGATCAGCATGTTGTTTTCATGGTGCGCGGAAACCTCCACCAAATCCTTGCAGAAGCGGCAGGCATTATTGAGCAGGTTGCCGAACAGTTCCATCATGTCTTCCGCATCCATCCGGCATTTGGCGTATTCGTCAACATTGATGCGGAACTCAAACGGCTTGTCGCGGTACACTTTTTGCAGGGTATCACGTAGCCGGAACAATACCGGGCGGACTGGCTTGGACATCAGCATGGCCCCCTGGTTTGTAACCATGGCGCGGCGGAGCTGATGGGCAATGATTTCATGCATCCTGTCAATCTGGCTGGCGAACACCAGTAAACCGGCCTTGACCGGTGGTTCGTGCTGGTTAATTCGGTTTAGCTGGTCAAGCTGGTTTTGCATTGCTGCGAGGGGGGTTTTCAGGCTATGTGCAAGGTCATCCAGCGAGTCCTTGTAGCGTTGTTTCTGGCCTTTTTCATAGCTGATCAGGGCGTTCAGGGCATTTTGTACCGGTACGAGTTCTTCCGGGTAGGGGTCGGTAATGCTTTCCTTTTCCCCTGACTCAATGGATTTGACCTCTTCCTCGAATTCCTTGATCGGAGCCACGACCCAGAAACTCAGGGCAAGCTGGGCAATCAGTACCAGGACTGCGGAGAAGAACAACAGGATGGCAATGCTGCGGCGCATGGCACGCATATCCTTGTCCACGTCCGCCATGGAAACACCCACGATAAACTGGTATTTGCCGTAAGGCTTCATGAAGAAGTTTTGTACTGAAAGGAGGTATTCCTGATTATAAATGGAAGATGCGGACTGGCCTTTTTGCAGCTTGCCTTCAGTGGTGGGTGGGGGGACGGGCTTTTGTTGCGAAAAAAACGGCTCCAGGTTCGACTTGTGGCTATCAAGGTCGAAATACAGGAACTGATCCAGGGTATTACTGGGAGGAGAAGCCAGATCATAGGCTTCCCATACGATTTGCCCAGTCGATACATCAATCACATAGGCAAAGCGGGCGCGACCGCCAATATCCTGCAAACCGTACTGGCTGACTGTTTGTCTGGCTTTTTCCCGAATATCGGGGTCGTCGACGATGGTGAAGGTACCATCACGGAACTCCAGGAAACCCAGAATGTTATACGATATTTCACTGAGTTCACTCTGCTTCTGCTCTATTTTATAGCGGTAGGTAAACCAGTGCAGCATAACCCCGAGCATCACGATCCCTACCATGATGACACCGAAGCCACTGATCAACTGCCTGTTCCGTAATGATCTGGACATAACTTGGTCTGCGTGATTATTTATTGGTCAGTTATCGTACATTACAGGCGGGACAAGGTAAATCTGTAACCACGTCCACGCAAGGTTTCAATCGGTTTCAGGGTGTCATCAGGGTCAAGCTTGATACGCAGGCGACGAATAAAGACTTCAATAACATTACTGTCGCGGTCAGCATCTTCTTCGTACAAACTATCAGTGAGGCGGGTTTTGGAAATGACTTCACCCGCATGTAGCATCAGGTGTTCCAGAACGCGGTATTCATAGGCTGTCAGGCTGATTTCCCCACCGTCAACGTAAACACGTTGTTCCGAGGTATTCAGGCGGATAGGGCCGCAATTCAGTTCAGCCTGGGTCCAGCGGCCAGTACGGCGCAACTGGACGCGCAGGCGGGCAATCAATTCTTCCGTATGGAACGGCTTGGTGATGTAGTCATCAGCCCCGGCTTCCAGACCTTCCACCTTGTGTTGCCAGCGGTCACGGGCCGTCAGGATGATAATAGGGTAATCCTTGCCTCTGGCTCGTGCCGTGCGGATGATTTCCAGCCCCATTTCATTGCTGACCGGGGCACCTTTGGTGCTGGGCAGGCCAAGGTCAATGACTGCAACATCAATTGGATATTCCAGGGCAACGTATAGTCCTTGTGAGTAATCTGCCGCCTGGTCAACGGTGAAACCATTTTTTTTCAGATCTTCTGCGACCTGCTCACGAATAATTTTTTCGTCTTCAACAATGAGTACGCGCATAGGTTATCTTCTTCTTGGTTAGGTTAGCCGATTCCTCCAACTTGCCTTCTGTGCTTATGTTGCTAATTTCAGACAAGCCAGCCCGCTGGCTATACTAACTTATCAGGAATAAAAAAACACCAAGTATGGCTGTTAAATAAAAAATGCCCGCCGTCAAGCAAGAGGGCGGGCATCTGGTATAGGATGGAACCTTGTCCGCCCTTGCTGGCTAGCTTACCTACAGTTAACTTTATAGGTCATCAGCTCGCCGTTAGCTAACAGGTTAACCGTATGACAGTCAGGAAATCCCGGGGTAGCCGTTTTCATTGACTTCAGTACCGTAATGGTCGATTCGGGTTTGCCACTACCTATTGCAGCAGTCGTTGCTGCTTTTTGGGCGCTGGATAAGGTAAGTGGCGTAGCGCCTGATATGTAGTTTATTGCAGCTTGTGCAATGGATGGATACGTCATTGTTATGAGTGCGCTGGTGATTAATGTACCCGCACTAACAATAATGGATTTTTTACAACCCATGGTTTAAATTCCCCTGTTAAAAATAAAAACGCAATTGGATGTCTTTCTTTGATCATAAGTAGAACACCGACACCTATAGCCAATGCTAATAATACAAGCCTGAATTTTCGATGAACGGGCTTGATTTCAAGGGGAAACTCTTGCACACAGGGCTGATTAATTAATTCTCATTGATGAAAATCAAATCATCAAGAAACAGTTCATACAACAATGCAACGCCTTCTTTTTTCTCTGTAAAGGCTTTGTAGTCGTCATAATGAAAAATATTTGACATGCACAGCAGGCGAACAAAGTCAAGCTGATCGAGAGGTAGCGGATAATGTTTGCCATTAATGAAGAGGTTTACATCTTCTGCTGACGTAAAATAAAGGAAACGTGCATCCAGTGTTTTACCGAAAACGGTCTTCTTCTTTAACAGGCGGGCAAACTCGGTTTTACTGATTTCCTCGACCCCATCAGCCGTTATTCCGGTTTTGGATTCACTCAGGTATTTGCCCAGCCACAATTGTAATGCATGGGTATCCTGGGGGAGGGCATCCAGCACGAAATCAATCAGCCGATCCATGTCAGCTTCAGTCAATTCCCCCGGATTACCTTGCTGTTCACGGTCTGCATCGCTGAAGCGCTGCTTCAGGCGCGGTTCTTCCAACAGGTTTTCGACCAGTTTTTCCAGCATGTCCGCCTGGGATGGTGCACGGAAACCCACTGAGTAGGTCATGCATTCATTCAGTGCCACCCCATAATGCGGCACATTGGGGGGGAGGTATAGTAGATCACCGGGATTGACGACCCATTCCTGTTCCGGCTGGAAGTCTTTCATGATGCGCAATTCCAGGTCAGGCAGGAAGTTATTCGGGTGGGCAGGCTGGGTGGTGATTTGCCACCGTCTTTGCCCTTGTGCCTGAATCAGAAAGACATCGTATTCATCCACATGCGGGCCAACGGAACCACCTTCCACCGCGAAACTGATCATCAGGTCGTCTATACGCCAATCGGGAATAAACCGGAAAGGTTCCATGACTGCCTTCAGTTCTGGTAAATGCTGGTCTGTGTCATTAACCAGCAGCGTCCAGTGTGTTTCCGGCAAATGGGCAAAATCACCATCGTCAAATGCGCCATGCCGGACTTCCCACGGATATTTCCCGCCTTTTTCAAGGACAATCCGGGCGGTGTCCGTTTCGCAGGCTAATCCGGCAAGTTCGTCCGGGGTGATGGGCGATTCAAATCCGGGGAATGCCTGCCGGATCAATAAGGGTTTCTTCTGCCAATAATCCCGCAGGAATACTTCAATGCTGATGTCGCCAAACATGCCTGACATGGGTTAAATGGCTTTGGCTTGCTGGACGGCGTTGCCGATATAGGAAGCGGGGGTCATGGCGCATAATGCGTCCCTGGCTTCCTGGGGCATGTCCAGTTGCTTGACGAATTCTCGCAAGCCTTCTGGCGTAATGCGCTGGCCACGGGTGAGCGCCTTGAGTTTTTCGTAAGGTTGCTCAATACCATAACGGCGCATGACGGTCTGGATGGGTTCGGCCAGGACTTCCCAGTTGGCGTCCAGGTCGGCAGCGGTGCTGGCCATATTGACTTCCAGTTTGCTGATGCCTTTAAGGGCGGATTGGTAGGCAATCAGGGAATGGCCGAGGCCAACACCCAGGGTGCGCAGGACGGTCGAGTCGGTCAGGTCACGTTGCCAGCGGGAAATCGGCAGTTTTTGCGCCAGATGGGTCATCAGTGCATTGGCGATGCCGAGGTTGCCTTCCGCATTTTCAAAATCAATCGGGTTGACCTTGTGTGGCATGGTGGAAGAACCAACCTCACCGGCAATCACTTTCTGTTTGAAATGGCCTAATGAAATGTAACTCCACACATCCCGGCAGAAGTCGATGAGGATGGTGTTGAAACGTACCACCGCGTCGAAGGTTTCGGCGATGTAATCGTGTGGCTCAATCTGGATGGTGTATGGGTTCCAGCCCAAGCCAAGGGATGTGACGAATTGTTCAGCCGTAGCTTGCCAGTCAATCTCGGGGTAAGCGCTCAGATGGGCATTGTAGTTACCGACCGCACCGTTGATTTTACCCAGATATTGCGCGGCAAGAATTTGTTTTTGCTGGCGTTGTAAACGGTAAACCACGTTGGCCATTTCCTTGCCCAGGGTGGTGGGGGAGGCTGGTTGGCCGTGGGTGCGGGACAGCAAGGGAATCTCGGCGTAGTCGTGCGCCAGTTTGCGGATGGCGTCGATGGTGGTGGACATATCCGGCTGGATGACCTGTTCCATCCCGCCTTTGAGCATCAGGGCATACGACAGGTTATTGATGTCTTCGGAGGTACAGGCAAAGTGGATGAATTCGCTGACCGCTTCCAGTTCCTGTTGCCCGGCAATTTTTTCTTTCAGGTAATATTCAACCGCTTTTACGTCGTGGTTGGTGGTACGCTCAATGGCTTTGACACGCAAGGCATCAGCTTCGGCAAAATTACTGAGGATGCTTTCCAGAAAGCTGTTGGCTTCGGCGGAAAAGGCAGGCACTTCACTGATCTGCGGGTGGCTGGCAAGCATTTGCAACCAGCGGATTTCCACCAGTACCCGGTGATAAATCAGGCCATATTCGCTGAACCACGGGCGCAGGGCGGCGGTTTTGCTGGCGTAACGCCCATCGGTTGGGGAAAGGGCAGTCAGTGAGGAAAGTTCCATGTTAGTCCTTTTTCTTGGTGCTGGCCGGGCGCGTAAACGGGCTGACATTATTGGTGCTGCCGCTGTCGAGTGCATGGATTTTGCTGACACCGGGATTTTCCACCTCATCAATACGGATGACGGAATGGATGGGGATAAAGCTGCGCTTCACCGCCTCAAATTCGGTTTTCAGGCGTTCTTCACCGGGGTCAATAACGACGCTGCTTTGCGTACCGAAGACAATCTCTTCCACGACAACGAAGCCATACAGATCGGATTCATAAACCTGTTTGGCAAACATTTCATATACCTTGTCCTGATTGACGAAGGCAATGCGGTAGATGCGGTCGCTCAATGTCTTGTAGCCTCAGCGGAAAATGGCGTAGTTGTAGCAGAAAACGCTGAACAAGTCACTTGCCATGCTATCATGCACCGCAAATGGATCAGGAATCATGAGGAAACACAGCTTGGATATGATGGGTTATATGCAGGGTATCGGGCAGCGGGCAAAACAGGCCGCGCAAACCCTGGCAAATACGGAAACCAGTGTTAAAAACAATGCCCTGTTGAAAATAGCGGATGCCTTGCTGGCGCGTGCCGAATGGCTCAAGGCCGAAAACGCCAGGGATTTGGCAGCAGGTCGGGAAAAAGGGCTGGATGCCGCCATGCTTGACCGCTTGACCGTCAGTGATAAAACCATTGCCGGAATGGCAGAGGGTGTGCGCCAGGTGGCCACACTGGCCGATCCGGTGGGAACCATTACCGACATGAATTATCGCCCCTCCGGTATTCAGGTAGGACGGATGCGGGTTCCCCTGGGTGTGGTCGGGATCATTTACGAATCCCGTCCGAATGTGACGGTGGATGCGGCAGCTTTGTGCCTGAAATCCGGTAATGCCTCGATCCTGCGCGGCGGTTCCGAGGCCATCCATTCCAACCAGGCCATCGCCGCCTGTGTGCAGGAAGGGCTGGAAGCCGCCAGTTTGCCTGCGACTTGTGTACAGGTCGTGGAAACGACCGACCGGGCTGCGGTGGGTGAGTTGTTGCGGATGCCGCAGTACGTGGATGTGATTGTCCCACGCGGCGGAAAGGGCTTGATTGAGCGTGTCAGTGCAGAATCACGGATTCCGGTGATCAAGCATCTGGATGGTATTTGCCACGTCTACATCGACGATCAGGCGGATATTGGCAAGGCTATCAAGGTGGCGATGAATGCCAAAACCCACCGTTACGGTGTGTGCAATGCGATGGAAACGCTGCTGGTTGCGGAAGGGATTGCATCAGCAGTATTGCCGCCATTGGCAGAAGAATATGCAGCCAAAGGTGTGGAGCTGCGTGGCTGCGAAAAGACCCGTGCCATCCTGCCCGCCTGTGTCCCTGCCACGGAAGAGGATTGGTCGACCGAATACCTTGCCCCGATCCTTTCCATCAGCGTTGTACCGGATATGGCAGCGGCCATTACCCATATTAACCATTACGGTTCACACCATACGGATGCGATCATTACCGAGAATTACACCAGGGCGCGGGCATTCCTGCGTGAAGTGGATTCCAGTTCGGTGATGGTAAATGCTTCCACCCGTTTTGCGGATGGCTTTGAATACGGGTTTGGTGCGGAGATTGGTATCAGTACCGACAAGCTTCACGCACGTGGTCCGGTAGGGCTGGAAGGGCTGACAACCCAAAAATTCATCGTACTGGGGGATGGGCATATCCGCCAATAAGGCGTGTGCTGTATGAAAAAAAGCCCCGGTACTGCCGGGGCTTTTGTTATGTGCGTTATTTTGCTGCTTCCGCGAGGAAGTCTTCTGCCTGGGCGGTCAACTGTTCAGGTGTCACATTGCCAATCAGGCGCTGTGAACGCAGTTCCTTCCCTTGGGCAGAGAAGAAGACTAGGGCTGGCGGGCCTGTAACGCCAAAGCGCTTTTCCAGCTCCAGATCATCGTCATCATTTTTGGAAACGTCGGCCTGGATGAACAAGGTATTGCCCATCGCGCTGGCAACCTCAGGGCTTTTGAAGGTGGTTTTTTCCATGCCCTGACAATACGTGCACCAGCTTGCGGTGAAATCAAGCATGACCGGGCGGTTCTGTGCTTTGGCTTGTTCCAGCGCGGCATCCAGCCCTGCAACACCTTTGATGCGCTGGAAATGGATACCCGTTTCTGCATGTTCACCGGCACTGACCGCAAAAACCCCTTTCAGCGGTTGCAGCAGGTTCTGGCTGCCTGCCGCCAGACCCAGCAGGATTAGCCCACCGTAGAAGAGCTGGATCATGCCGGTGCTTTTCCAGAAGCGTCCCCAGCCACCAGCTTCTTCACTGGTTTTCTCCAATGCCCCCATATAGACGCCGGACGACACCAGCAGGATGCCGGTCAGGGCCATGGTGATTTCAGGGGGAACGATCCGGCTCAGCATGTAGATGGCAATGCCCAGCATGATGATGCCGAATACGGCCTTGACAGTATCCATCCATGCCCCGGCACGCGGCAACAGGTGTCCGGCAGACATGCCAATCAACAGTAATGGTACGCCAATCCCTACCCCCATCGAGAACAGGGCGGTAGCCCCTAACAGGGCGTCCTTGCTTTGTGCGATATAGGTCAGTGCTCCGGCAATGACCGGGCCTGCGCAAGGGCCAACGATCAGGGTAGAGAGGAAACCCATGATGGCAGCACCGATAAAACTGCCGCTTTCCTGCTTGTTACTGATCTCGCTGAGGCGGCTTTGCAGGCTGTTGGGCAGTTGCAGGTCGTAAAATCCGAACATGGACAGGGCCAGCAGGACAAACAGCACGCTCATCAATCCAATGGCAATCGGGTGTTGCAGGACAGTTTGCAGATTCTGGCCGAAGAAACCGAATACAAAACCAATCAGGGCGTAGGCGGTTGCGCCTGCCCACACATAGGTTAATGACAGGAAGAAAGCCTTACGTGAAGATGTATTGCCATAACCAGCGATAATCCCGGAAAGGATCGGGATCATCGGGAAAATGCATGGGGTAAATGCCAGCAGCAAACCGGCCATAAACATGATGAGGATTTTCTGGAAGAAGTTACTGCCTTCCAGCTTTTGTGCCAGTGCATCCTGTTTATTCAGTTTTTGCGGGGCAGCCGCAACCTCTTCCATATTGCTGGTATCCGCCGCAGGCAAACCAGCCAGTTTTATTTCATTGTCTTTTTTGACTGGCGTATAACATGTGCCAGTGGTATCCGAGCAACCCTGATATTGGGTGGTGACAATGATTTTTTCCAGATCACCTGTTTGCAGGATAGGAACCCGGACATGAATATCATCGCTGAATACTTCTATTTTTCCAAAGTATTCATCATCAACCTGCTGTCCAGTCGGGAAGACAGGCTTCCCCAGCGTAACGCCTTGCGGTGATTTAACTGAAAAGGTGATTTTGGGTTTATACAGATGATGACCCGGCTGGATAGCCCAGTGGGCATCCAGGATTCCCTGATTGACCGCCGTCATGTCAAAGGCAAAAGCCTCATCAACCGGTAGTGGTTTGCCCTGTTCGTCTGCCTGGGGCTTCTGGAATATGTTCGGGAGTATACTGCTGGAGGAGGAGGGCTGGGTGGTTGGTGCTGGCGTGGGGGTTTCTGCTGGGGTGGCCGCCTCGGCAACAGCCGTTTTGGGTGCAGCGTCGATGGCTGCAAGCTGTAAATCGGCGGTTTTACGGATAGGGGGCAGGCAAAGCCCGTTATCCGAACAGCCCTGATATTTTACCTTGAGGGCAAGCTGGACAGCCTGTGCGCTGGTCTGCCCGCGCTCAACCGGGATGTTGATGTCCACATGTTTGCGGTAAACCTCATGCTTGCTTTGGGTTGCCGCGTCCTCTTTGCTTACCCCAGGCGGAAACTGGGCGGGCGAAAGGCTTACCCCGCTGGTTTCGGTCTCAAACTTGAACTGTTCACGGGAAAGGTAGTGTCCCTCTGCTATATCCCATGAGGCTTTGACCATGGAAGGGGATACGGCTTCTGCCTTGAACTGGAACGCCTGATCGGGCGCCAGGAAGGCGGGCTTTTCCTGCTCGGTTGCATGGGCTTGCAGGCTTGCAAGCATAAGCAGAAAGCAGAACAGTTTCTTCATTCTCGGGTGCTCTCTTGTGTCCATCCTAAAGGTGTGGCCAGACAAACCAGCCGGGCAGATATGCCATCCTATCTGTCCGTGATTTATTGGGCACGGCTAATAGTAGATTAAATGGCAGTGATCAGCAAAACATCTTCGCATCTTGGGTATTTTTTCCTGTATCACCGGTTAAGGTTGCTGTTACGCAACATAATTTTGTTGTTCCTCCTGCAACAAGGTTGTTTTTTTGCAACATATCAAGTGTACCGGAATAACAAAAAAGGGTCTGACTATGCAGACCCTTTTTTGTTGTTTGATGTTATGAATTATCAGTCAATCAGACAATTATCCAGGCTGCCACCAGAAGCGATCAGGTCTTCAACCCAGCGTGGTTTTCTGCCACGCCCACTCCAAGTTTGTGCTGCATCATCAGGGTTCTGGTATTTGGCCGCTACAGTACGCTTTTTACTGGTAGTTGCCTGCATGACTTCTTCAAGTGTAAAACCGGCATTTTCTGCCATTTCTTCAAAAGTAGCACGCAGGCTAACCAGTTCGGATTGACGGCGGCCAACGATTACATTTTCGATGCTGCCTTTTAATGCTTCAAGTTCTGAAACGCTCAGGTTGGATATATCAACATTAGCCACGGTAAGTACCTATCCTTTATGTTATGGGTTGAACAGTAATACGATGACCTGTATTTTATTTTGCTTTTCATTATTGTCAAGAGCAGTTCTTTAATATTTACTTAATGTTTTAAATATTTTATGGATTGGCCTGTTGAATGTCCGCCCAGGGTGGTTTGGTTGGGGTTCATTTTATATCAGACAAACGGCCTAGCCTTGTATCAAGGACTTGCTTATAATTGGGAAAAATCTGTAATCAAAACAATAATGGTCATCTATGCAGGGGAATCCAATGCGTTTCGCAGTTCCTGTTTTATCACTGTCGGGACTGATTTTTGCTCTGGTCTGGGGATGGCTCAATGGGGAGCTTCAGGTATCGGGCGGGGATACAGGTGATGTGTCGTTTTCCGCACAGTCGATGCTATACCTGTTGCTGGGTATGATTACCCTGCAAGGTTTATTGCTTTTTTCCTATGTTCGCACCAGCCTCCGGGAGACAGGGAAAGCTGAGGGTGCAGGGCGTTTTGATACTGATTCCGGTTCAGAGCAGGTCAATACCGAGTGGGTGCTGGATGCACTGGCAGGTGGTGTCATGGTGGTCACACCCAAAGGCCAGATCAGTTATATGAATTCCAGTGCGGAAAAGCTGTTGCTCTGGTCACGTGAGAAGGCTGTTGGCGAAAATGTTGGTGACATACTGAAACTGGAAGACTTGCAGGGGAATTCATTATTGGAGCGTGCGTTTGAAGCGCACCGTGTGCACCCAGGGCATCCGCTGCAATTTGGTCAGGTCAAATTGTTTCCCCGTATTGGTGATCCGCGTTTTGTCGAGTTGCATACGACCTGCATACTGAATGATTGCAAGGCCATTGTGTTCATTTTCAGGGATGTGACCGCAGACCGTAAGATCATCAACCGGCTTTACCGACAAGCATCACGGGATGCGCTGACCGATTTGATGAACCGTAGCAGCTTTGAGCAGTATGTTGAGCAATTGGCGCATGATACGTCCAGTTTGCTGCGTACCCATGTGCTTGCCAGCGTTGATCTGGATAATTTTAAAACGATTAATGATACCTGCGGGCATTTGGCCGGTGATGAATTGCTGAAACAGGTTGCACAGATATTCCGTCACTCTGTACGGACATCGGACAAGGTTGCGCGTATTGGTGGGGATGAATTTGCGGTGTTCCTGGAAGGTTGCGGCCTTGAGAAAGGGCGCAGCATTATGGAGGCGGTTTTGACGGAAATCCGCAATTTCCGTTTCAGTTGGGAAGGCAAGGTGTTTTCCATTGGTGCCAGTATTGGCTTGCTGGAATTCATGCCTGCCGCCCATTTGCAAATCAAGCAGCTTTTTGCTGATGCAGACCGTGCCTGTTATACCGCGAAGGCATTGGGGCGTAACCAGGTGTTTGTCCACGCCAATGAACAGGAGCCACTGGTTCCTGAATCCAGCCAACGGGTTCATGACTGGAGCAAACTGCTGCGTGATGCAATGCGTGAAGACCGTTTCATGCTGTTCATTCAGCCGATACTCCCCCTTTCCGACCAGCACGCGGATACCCCGAGGCAGTATGAGGTTTTACTGCGCCTGCCGTTCCGTCAGGCTTTGTTAAGTCCTGGAAGCTTCCTGCCGATGGCCGGGCGGCTGGATTTGATGGCAGGGATAGACCGCTGGATTATCCGTAAGGCACTGGAAATGCTGACGACGTGCTGCTCTGCGGCGTCGGGGACAATGCCCCGTCTGATGATTAACCTGTCCGCCCATTCGGTGCAGGATCCTGAGTTCTTCGCTTATGTGGAGCAGCAGGTCAAACTGGTCAATATCAATCCAGGAATCATTTGCTTTGAAATATCCGAATCAGTTGCCATCAGCCATTTTGTCCATGCCAAACGGTTGATGAATGCCTTGCATGGTTTGGGGTGCCGTCTGGTGCTGGATGATTTTGGCAGTGGTTTTTCATCCTTGAACTACTTGCGGGAACTGCCGCTGAGTTACCTGAAAATTGACGGGAATTTTGTCCACAATCTCGTCACCAATCCGGTTGATGCAGCGATGGTCAAGGCGGTGCGCGATGTTGGGCAGGTCATGAATTTGCTGACCATTGCAGAACTGGTTGAAGATGCCCAGACCATGCGGCAGTTACGCGAAATCGGGGTGGATTTCGCACAGGGCTATTACTGCGGACGTCCGGTACCACTGGCACAATTGTGTGAAAAGCAACCGGGGAACATCGGTTCCATTGCCGTCTGATTCTTGATTCAGGCTTGAAAAATCCGTGTGGAGGGGCAATATACGGGTATATTGCTTGTTGCCGTGGTGAAGCCCGATGCCTGTTTTTCCCATTTTTGCTGTCCTGTTTCTGGTTCTCCCGTTCATTGAAATCTGGTTATTGATCAAGGTCGGGGGAATTATCGGTGCTTTCCCGACCATTTTGCTGGTGGTACTGACGGCTGTGTTGGGGGCATTCATGCTCCGTCAGCAAGGCTTGGCGACGCTGGCACGTTTCCAGCAGAACCTGCACAACGGCCAGCTTCCGGCAAATGAAATCCTGGAAGGGATGGTTTTGCTGGTCGGTGGGGTCTTGTTGATGACGCCCGGTTTTTTCACCGACGCAATGGGCTTTTTATGCCTGTTCCCCTTGTCACGCAAACTGATCCTGAAAGTCCTGCTGAGCCGTAGCCAGGTGTTTGTACAAACCCGCACTACGCATTATGAATCTACCGTGTTCCGCCAGCCAGCATCATCCACGAGGCAGTACCGTGATATTGAAGGGGAAGTGGTGGGGCGTGGGGATGGCACTGATAGTTGATGGCGATAGTGCGGATAAAAAATTCAGTTGCCCGCCCTTGACTTTACCCAACCCGACCTTATCATTGGCACTCACTAGCCGAGAGTGCTAACAGATGAACCCTGAATTGATCAACCTGAATGGTTTAAGGAGCAATTTCAACTATGAATATCCGTCCTTTGCATGACCGCGTTGTTGTACGCCGTATGGAAGAAGAACGTAAAACCGCCAGCGGCATCATCATCCCTGATAATGCAACCGAGAAACCAGACCGTGGTGAAATCCTGGCTGTAGGCCCTGGCAAAATGGCTGACAACGGTGAGCGCATGGCACTGCAAGTCAAAGTGGGCGATAAGGTGTTGTTCGGCAAATACGCTGGCACAGCCGTCAAGATTGATGGTGAAGAGCTGATGATCATGCGCGAAGAAGACCTGCTGGCCATTGTTGGCTAAGCCCCGACTCCACCCGAACCAGATTTGAAGAGGATTAATAGAAATGAGTGCTAAAGAAGTACGTTTTGGTGATGACGCCCGTTCACGCATGGTCAAAGGTGTTAACGTCCTGGCCAATGCCGTAAAAGTTACCCTCGGCCCTAAAGGCCGTAACGTGGTGCTGGAAAAATCTTTCGGTGCACCAACCGTGACTAAGGACGGCGTATCCGTTGCCAAGGAAATCGAACTGGAAGACAAGTTCGAGAACATGGGTGCGCAACTGGTCAAGGAAGTTTCTTCCAAGACTTCTGACGCAGCAGGTGACGGTACTACGACTGCAACCGTATTGGCTCAAGCCATTGTCCGCGAAGGCATGAAAGCGGTTACTGCCGGTATGAACCCGATGGATTTGAAACGCGGTATCGACAAGGCTGTTGCCGCAGCCGTTGCGCAACTGCACGACATGTCCAAGCCTTGCGAAGACAACAATGCCATCGCCCAGGTCGGCACCATTTCCGCCAACTCTGATGACGCTATCGGCCAGATCATTGCCTCCGCGATGGACAAGGTAGGCAAGGAAGGCGTTATCACGGTTGAAGAAGGTTCCGGCCTCGATAACGAACTGGATGTCGTGGAAGGTATGCAGTTTGACCGTGGCTACCTGTCCCCTTACTTCGTCAACAACCAGCAAAGCATGTCTGCTGAATTGGAAAGCCCGTTCGTACTGCTGTACGACAAGAAAATTTCCAACATCCGCGAGTTGCTGCCTGCGCTGGAAGGCGCTGCCAAAGCTGGCAAGCCGCTGATGATCATCGCGGAAGACATCGAAGGCGAAGCACTGGCGACACTGGTGGTGAACAATATCCGTGGTATCGTCAAAGTGGCTGCGGTAAAAGCCCCTGGTTTTGGCGACCGCCGCAAAGCCATGCTGCAAGACATCGCCATCCTGACCGGTGGTACGGTCATTTCCGAAGAAGTTGGCCTGACCCTGGATAAAGTTACCCTGGATGACCTCGGCCAAGCCAAGCGTATCAACGTGACCAAAGACAACACCACCATCATTGATGGCGCGGGTTCTGCCGACGACATCAAAGGCCGTGTTGACCAAATCCGTGCGCAAATCGAAACCACCACCTCTGACTACGACCGTGAAAAGCTGCAAGAGCGCGTTGCCAAGCTGGCAGGCGGTGTAGCGGTTATCAAGGTCGGTGCAGCCACCGAAGTCGAAATGAAGGAAAAGAAAGCCCGCGTTGAAGACGCCCTGCACGCTACCCGTGCTGCGGTTGAAGAAGGCGTGGTTCCTGGTGGTGGTGTGGCACTGGTGCGTGCCCTGCAAGCCATTGCTGGCCTGAAAGGTGAAAACCACGAGCAGGATGTCGGTATCCAGATCGCCATGCGCTCCATGGAAGAGCCGCTGCGTCAAATCTGCGCCAATGCCGGTGACGAAGCCTCTGTTGTCCTGAACGCCGTTAAAGCGGGTGAAGGCAACTACGGTTACAACGCCCGTACTTCCGAATACGGCGACATGATTGCCATGGGTATCCTGGATCCAACCAAAGTAACCCGTACCGCGCTGCAAAATGCGGCTTCTGTTTCCGGCCTGATCATCACGACCGAAGCCATGGTCGCTGAACTGCCGAAGAAAGAAGCAGCAATGCCTGCCGGTGGCATGGACGGGATGGGTGGCATGGGCGGCATGATGTAATCGTCCCCAAGTCTTTGCACCCGGAAAAGCCCCGCAATGCGGGGCTTTTTCTTTGTTGAACCCACGCCCGTTACACCCTTGATAAAACGCAATGCATTCTGTGGGGCAATCTCCGATAGTCTCGTCAGTAGTACGAGGAACATATCATGGAACAAAGGGCAAATGACCGCTGCGGCCTGAATACATCAGATGTATTTGCAGGGGCAGGCAAGGCTGTCTTGACGGCACTTGAAAAGCTGGCCAGTGATAATCTGGCCTATGCGGCGACTGAAACCATTTACGAGGCAGGTTCCCCGGCACAGGATGTGTATATCCTGAATGAAGGTTACATCAAGTTATTCAAAACCAGTGCGACTGGAAAAAACCAGATTATCCGGGTAGTCAAACCAGGGGGGGTATTTGGTTTCGATGGTCTGGTTGATGCGATGTATAACCATAGCGCTGTCCCTTTGCGTCCGATACAGGTGTGCCGTATTTCTGTTGCCGATCTGCAAAACCTTGGGGAATATAAACCCGAAGTGGAACGCTTGTTAATGGTCAGGTGCATCCGGGAATTGCAACATGCCGATGAACGCCTGCTGGAACTCGGCGCGAAACGTTCGGCTGAACGCTTGGCATCATTTCTGCTCGAATGGTGCGATGACACGCCATCTGACAGGTGGAAACCCCTCGTCCTTTCCCGTCTGGAGATTGCCCAGCTTTTGGGTTTGACCATTGAAACAGTCAGTCGGCTTTTCGCACACTGGAAACGTGAAGACATCATTGGCGAACAGCGTCAATCCATCCAGTTGCGCAATGCCAATAAGCTGCGGGTTATTGCGAGCAGCAATTAAAAGGTATTTATCGTCAGAGTTTTCTGAAAGCAGCGGCTATATCATCAACGCTGAGTGGTTTTGATTCATTTTGCGGTTGTTCTTCCGGGCGCAGGCAATATTCTTCGGGAATTTCCAGCGTCAGCGTGCGTGATTCAATATTATAGGTGGCCTTTTCCTTGGCAAAGGATGTGTCTTGCGGGAAGCTGTAATACTTTGAATAGAAACAGATTCTATAGGAGCCTGAGGTTAACTTGATTTTTCTGGCATAGAATGAAGTTTCACTCGGTTCTGGAATCTTGCGGAATGAAATGAAACTTTCCTTGCTGACGTCAAACTGTATCCAGTCGCCCGATGACCAGCCAAGTTTTCTGAACAACCCCGCCCCGAAAGCAATACAGACGTTATTCCGTCCGCTAATTTCTTCCATGCCGAGAATAATATCGAAACTACCCGCAGAATTTTTGGTGGTCATTCCTTTCCCATTAACACTGATGACATATACAAAGATGGTGTGCTGATTATGACTCTCTGCACATATTAGCACAATACAGAGTCTTCTCTCACGCAGGGTAATCGCATTCACGGTGAATGCATATAAATTTTAAACTCTTATGAATCAATGAGATATAATCAATGCACCAATGCCTAAAAAGTAATCAATCTATTGATTTTAAAGTGATTTAAAAAGTCAAATGCGGTCGCCCTATAATCGCATTAAAACGCTATTGACAAATTGCTGTGCCGAGGGTTTAGCTGCGTGGCTTTTGGTAACCTATGAAACTCTGCCCCACCGCCGCCATTATTGACCATTTTGCCTCCATCCCTGATCCACGTCTGAACCGCCGTAAGCGGCACAAACTCAGTGACATCTTCTTCATTACCCTGTGCGCCGTGATTTGCGGCGCGGATGATTGGGCTTCCATTGAGCTGTTCGGCAAATCCAAGCAAAAATGGTTCACGGAGGTGTTAGGGTTGCAACACGGCATCCCCCCCACACGATACCTTTGGCCGCGTTTTTGGCCTGATCGACACGCAGCAGTTCAGTGAATGTTTCAGCCGCTGGGTGGCTGACCTGTCCGACCTCAGTGATGGTGAAATCATCGCGATTGATGGCAAATGCCTGCGCCGCAGCCTGGGCAGTGCTTCGGACAAGGCGGCCATCTACATGGTCAGTGCCTGGGCGACCCAGAATCAGTTGGTGCTGGGGCAACAGCGCGTGGATGATAAATCCAACGAAATCACTGCCATCCCTAAACTATTGATGCAACTGAACATTACAGGAGCGGTAGTGACGTTGGATGCGATGGGTTGCCAAACGGCCATTGCCCAGCAGATCGTCGACCAGCAAGCCGATTACCTGCTCAGCCTGAAAGGCAACCAGGGCACGCTCCATCAGGACGTGAAGCTGTTCTTTGAATCGGCCAGTACCTGCCCTCCCATTGGCCATACCATTTATGATGGCGGGCATGGGCGGATTGAAACCCGCATCGTGTGGGCTACCTCCGACATTGGCTGGCTGAAGAAAGACCATCCCCATTGGACAAAACTGACCAGCATTATCGCTGTCACTGCCATCCGTGAATGCAAGGATAAGACCACTGAAGAAACCCCCGTTACTTCATCAGCAGCATGGATGCCTCCAACCCGGAACGGCTGGGACAGGTCGTGCGGGCACACTGGGGCATTGAATCGACTGGAGTGGTGGGCATTCCAGCCAAATGAATGACATGACCTTATGAGGGAGTGAGCTCAGGGCATGCCGAAGGGTATAAAGATTGAGCGCACACAAGAGCCGCATACACTACAGAAGGGCAGATGTTAGCAGATTATTCCGGGCTGTGCCGGGAAGAAGTGCGGGTTTATTCCCCGTACAACTGACGTTTCAGGCCGCTGCGGTTGAGGATGGTGGTGGCAATTTCCTCAATGGAGATGGCGGTAGTATTGATGTAAGGAATGTTTTCCCGCCGGTACAGGTTTTGCTGCCATTCCAGTTCCTGTTCGCACTGGGCAAGCGAGGCGTAGCGGCTGTTGGGTTTGCGTTCCTGACGGATGCGTTGCAATTGCTCTGCACCAATCGTCAGGCCAAACAACTTGTTACGGAAAGGGTGGAGAATGCGCGGCAGGCTATTGCTGTCCATATCCTCTTCAGTCAGCGGGTAATTGGCCGCGTAGATGCCGTATTGCATTGCCAGATATAGACAGGTCGGTGTTTTGCCGGAACGCGATACGCCGATCAGGATGATGTCGGCTTCGGCAAAGTTTTTAGCACTGATGCCATCATCATTGGCTTGGGCAAAATTGATGGCGGAAATGCGCTTGGAATAGGACGCATCGTTGTGCAGCCCGTGCGAACGCCCGATAGCGTGGGAGGAGGGTTGCCCGAGTTCGCGTTCCATCGAGTCGATGAAGCTGTCGAAAAAATCGTAAATGGCGCAGTCGGCGTGTTCGATATGCTGGCGTACTTCCGGGTTGATCAGGGTACTGAACACCAGCGGACGGCAACCATCCAGTTGCGCCATCAGGTTGATCTGTTCAGCAGTTTCCTTTGCCTTGTCTTCGGAATCGAGGAAAGGAATGCTGACCTTGCGCCACTGGATGCCGTCAAACTGGGTCAACAGGCTGTGACCCAGGGTCTCGACGGTGATGCCGGTACGGTCGGACAGGTAAAACACCGTCCGCCGTTTTCTGCATGTTTCACTCATGCCTTGTTTTCATCTAAACCGGCAAGGTACAGCCAGGTATCCACCACGGTATCCGGGTTCAGCGAGATACTGCTGATGCCTTGTTCGTGTAGCCATGCGGCAAAATCCGGGTAGTCGGAAGGCCCTTGCCCACAGATACCGACGTATTTGCCTTGCTTCTTGCACGCATCAATCGCCATTTTCAGCAGCTTTTTCACTGCCGGGTTACGCTCATCGAACAGGTGGGCAATCAGGCCAGAGTCACGGTCGAGACCCAGCGACAACTGCGTCATGTCATTGGAGCCGATGGAGAATCCGTCGAAGTATTCGAGGAATTCTTCCGCCAGTACCGCGTTGGACGGGATTTCGCACATCATGATCAGGCGCAAACCGTTTTCACCGCGCTTCAGCTCTTGGGTCGCCAGCAATTCGGTGACTTGTTGGGCTTCTTCCAGGGTACGGCAGAACGGAATCATGACTTCGACATTGGTCAGCCCCATGTCGTTGCGCACTTTGCGCAGTGCCCGGCATTCCAGTTCAAAGCAATCACGGAAGTTAGCCGACAGGTAACGGGAAACGCCACGGTAGCCGATCATCGGGTTTTCTTCGTGCGGTTCGTAACGGTCGCCTGCTACCAGATTGGCATATTCGTTCGATTTGAAGTCGGACATGCGCACGATCACCTTGTGCGGTGCGTAAGCAGCGGCCAGGGTGGCGATGCCTTCCACCAGTTTTTCCACGTAGAAATCGACGGGGCTGGCATAACCGGCAATCTTTTTGCCGATTCTGGTCATCAGCTCAATCGGCAGGTTGTCGTATTCCAGCAGGGCTTTCGGGTGGATGCCGATGGTGTTGTTGATGATGAATTCCAGACGTGCCAGGCCGATACCCGCGTTAGGCAGGCGGGAGAAAGCAAACGCGCGGGAGGGGTTGCCCACGTTCATCATGATTTTGACGGAAAGGTCTGGCAGGTTGCCGGTGTCGGCAGTGCGCACTTCAAACGGCAGTAAGCCACTGTAAATGAAGCCAGTGTCACCTTCCGCACAGGACACGGTCACTTCCGCGCCGCTGTCAATACGGTCGGTGGCGTCGCCGCAGCCAACGACTGCCGGGATGCCCATTTCACGCGCAATGATGGCGGCGTGGCAGGTACGGCCGCCCCGGTTGGTGACGATGGCGGAAGCGCGTTTCATGATCGGTTCCCAATCCGGGTCGGTCATGTCGGTAACGAGTACATCGCCTTCTTTCACTTCGTGCATCTGGTTGATGCTGCTGATGATACGGGCAGGGCCTTGACCGATTTTCTGGCCGATGGCGCGGCCTTCGGCGATCACGCTGCCTTTTTCCTTGAGCTGGTAACGCTCAATGATGGTCGCGGAAGCGCGGCTTTCCACGGTTTCCGGGCGTGCCTGTACGATGTAGAGCTTGCCGTCGCCACCGTCGAGCGCCCATTCGATGTCCATCGGGCGCTGGTAATGTTTTTCAATGATGATGGCTTGACGGGCAAGCGACTCGACCTGTTCATCCGTCAGGCAGAAACGCATACTGCGGGCAGCTTCTACATCGCGGGTCAGGGTTGCCTTGTTGTGCGCTTCACCCGCACTGGCGGCGTAAACCATTTCGATGGCTTTTGCACCGAGGCGGCGGGACAGGATTGCCGGGCGGCCAGCTTCAATATTCGGTTTGTAAACGTAGAATTCGTCTGGGTTGACCGCGCCTTGTACGACCGTTTCACCCAGGCCATACGCGCCGGTGACAAAAACTGCGTCGCGGAAACCGGATTCTGTGTCGAGGGTGAACATGACACCACTCGCGCCGATGTCACTGCGCACCATTTTCTGGATACCGGCGGACAGGAATACCTTGTCGTGCTCGAAATTCTGGTGGACGCGATAGGCAATGGCACGGTCGTTATACAGGGAGGCAAAGACTTCCTTGATGGCGGCAATCACATTGTCGAGGCCGCGTACATTGAGGAAGGTTTCCTGCTGGCCTGCGAAGGAAGCGTCCGGCAGGTCTTCCGCCGTCGCGGATGAGCGTACTGCGAAAGAGGCAGTATCACCGGAGCCTTCCGCCAGCTTGTGGTAAGCGGCAGTGACATCATCTAGCAGGTGTTGTGGCAATGGGGCATCCATCAGCCAGTCACGGATGGTTTTACCCGCATTGGTCAGCGCGTGAATGTCGTTGATGTCCAGTGAATCAAGGAGCGCGTTGATGCGGCCAGACAAGCCATCAGCGTGGATAAAATCCTGGTAAGCGTGTGTGGTGGTGGCAAAGCCGTTCGGGACGCTGACCCCGGCGTTGGCCAGATTGCTGATCATTTCCCCGAGGGAAGCATTTTTTCCGCCGACGATGCCGACATCATGCATCCCCAACTGATCGAACCAAAGAATGTAATCCGCCATTTGATGACTCCTTGAATGTTGCGGGTTGATTGTCAGGCTCTACTTTTTTTGTGTGCTTCAGGTTATTGTTTCATAGGGAGGGAGGGGGAAAAAGAGCGGCGTCCATAATCGACGCCGCAAGCACCACAGTTAGCATGAGATAAACATTCGCGATGAATGTTTAACTGCGGCTTACGATACCTAAAAAAGCCGATATTAAAAAATCAATTGTTTCAATTATTACTATTGTGTAGCACAATAATGACATTGTTATGGAGGGCAAAATCTTGGCGATGCATTATTACAAGCAAACACGCTACAAGCTGTTGCGGACGTTTTGCGTGGTGGCACAGAAGGAAAACATTACCCATGCCGCTGAGCAACTGCACATCAGCCAGCCAACCGTTTCCCTGCAAATCCAGGCGCTTGAGCGTGAAATGGGCGAGCAGTTGCTGGAACGGCGTGGCCCCAGTGTACGCCTGACCCCGGAAGGCAAGGTACTTTACCAATTGGTGCAACCGCTGGCTGCCGGGATTGACAGTTTACGGGAAACCTTTGCCGCCAACCTCGGCAAGATGGAAAAGGGTGAGTTGAACATTGCCGCCGGGCAGTCGACAGCACTGTATGTGTTGCCGGAATACCTGCGGCGTTTCCACCGCGCCTATCCGGGTATCCGCATCAATTTGCACAGTGTGGCTGGGCAAAGCGGCATGAAAATGTTGCTGGAGGATCAGGTTGACCTCGCGGTGGGGCCGTTGTTGCAGGTTCCTGAAGGCATTATCTACAAGCCGTTTGCTTCCTTTGGCTCCATCCTGATTGCGGCGGAAGATCACCCCCTGGCAATGCAGGATAATGTGTCACTGGAAGACATCAGCCCTTACGGCCTGATCCTGCCACCGCGCAACATGAGCACCTGGCGGATGGTGGATACGGTATTCCGCCAGAATGAAGTGCCGTATTCCGTGGCAATGGAGGCCGGTGGCTGGGAAATCGTCAAGAAATACGTGGAAATGGGGCTGGGGGTTTCCATTGTCACCGAGGTTTGCCTGACCGGACATGAGAACGTCAAAGTTTTCCCCCTCAGCGATTATTTCCCGTCACGCAGTTATGGCCTGATTGTCCGGCGCGGCAAGTTTTTCACCCCTCAGGCCAGAAGGTTCATTGAAATGTTTGATGAGTCGTTTTTCATGAACGGCTGAGTTTCCTCGCTATATTGCCTTTCCTGCAAGATTTCCTTGTATAGCTCCTGGTATTGGGTGGTGATGTCGCGTATGTCGTAATGGCGGCGTATGCGTTGTGCTGCCCGCTGCCCCTGTTCCTGCCTCCAGGTTTTCCCCGCACGTATCCATTCCAGCCAGGCAAAGGCCAGTTGGGAGGGCGTAGCTGCCGTCAGGGTCTGCCCGGTGTTGCCAATAATGCGCGGTGTATCGCCAATATCCGTGGCAATGCAGGGAATGCCGCAAGCCATGGCTTCACCGATGGTATTGGGGAAGCCTTCGCCATGGGAAGAGGTCAGGGTGAAAACATCCAGTGCATTGAGGATCGCGGGGATGTCCTCACGTTGACCCAGCAGATGCAACCTGCCTTGCAGGTGGGGGTGGCGGGCAAAGAAGGTGTTGAACTCACGGTTGCTGCGGTCGACTTGTTGCCCCGCCAGTACAAAGTGGACGCGCTGCTGGTGTTTTCCCAGAAAATTGGCCGCTTCGAGGAACAGGGTGTAATTCTTCATGGGGTGGTAATGCGCGACCATGCCAATGACAAAATCATCCGGCGGGATGCTAAGGCTTTCACGGATGGTATGGCCCGCAAATGGGTTGGGGACAAAGTTCCCGGTGTCGATACCGTTGGCAATGATGTGGGTTTTGCTTTCATCAAAGCCGAAATTGGTGTGCTGTTCCGCACTCAGGTAGGAGTTATACAAAATCCGTTCAGGTTTACTGGAACGCTTGGCAGACAGGCGGATGGCCCACTGCTTCGGGATATTTTCATGCTCAAGGCCATACAGGCTCTGACGGATATTCCACAGTACAGGGTAGTGGTTGGACAGCGCCAGATTGGCGATGGAGGCGGCCAGATTGCCGTGATACATCCAGCCCTGGATGATGTCGGGCGTCAGTTCGCGCAACAGGCGTACCAACCGCAGGATATGCCAGCCGGAGCTGAGGCTGTTCACCATGTTCAGGCAATGCACCGGAATGCCGTGCGAGCGTATTTTGCGGGCAAGCGGGGTTTCCGTCTCCAGTGAAATGACGACCGGGAAAAACTGGCGGCGGTTGGTGTGGGTCAAAAGCTGGTACAACATGCTACCCGTACCATCTGCTGCCAGGCTGGTAATGATGTGGACAACATGAATCTGGCTGGTTTTCTTACGCATCGGAATAGCAGTATCAGGCTGATCATAAGGGGGTGTTTTGAACATAACACCCGTGTTGATCAGTGACATGCCGGGTTTGGGTAGCCGGGCGGGTTGGGGCGATAACTGGAAAAGCCGTTTGTCCTGCTGGTTTTACCGCCCATTGTTGGTGCGGTAGTGTGCGGATTCAATCCTTTATACGGTTGTACTGCCAGTCGGAGGGAAAGACTTTCCTTGCGTTTTAGCTGGCAACCGTAAGTGGTGCAGGCGTATGTCGGCACCAGTCTTAACTGTAAAAGGAGTTAGCTATGATCAATAGCAATTATGGTGGATATAAATCCATGGACATTGGGGGAGCGCAGGATGCGTACACCTCCAGGTCAAATGCGATGGGAAACTTTAGCGGAGGGAGTTCGTGTCCGTCTTTCGGGATGGGGATGGGTGGTTTTGACCAACAAGGCATGATGGCATTGTTGCAACTGGTCGTATCCTTGATGCAAATGATCCAGGATGCTGGTAACGGGTCAGGCCAGGGCGGCGGTTGTGGTTGCGGTGGCAATGGCGGCCAAGGCAACGGTGGCCACGGCGGTGGTGTCGGTGGTCATGGTCACGGTGGCCATACCCCGCCATCATGTGAGGTTCGCCCCGAAGTACGCCCTGAAGTACGCCCGGAGGTGAAACCAGAGGTTCGTCCCGAAGTGCAGCCAGAGGTGAAACCGGAAGTGCGTCCTGAAGTACGTCCTGAGGTCAAGCCGGAAGTGATCATCGAAGCCCGCCCGGAATGCCGTCCCGAGGTACGTCCCGAAGTGAAGCCTGAAGTGCGCCCAGAGGTAAAACCAGAAGTGCGTCCTGAAGCCCGCCCGGAATGCCGCCCCGAGGTGCGTCCAGAAATACGCCCCGAGGTGAAAACGGAAGTACGCCCTGAATGCCGCATTGATCCGCCTGTTACATCGTCTCCACCAAGTTGTGGTAGTGGCAATAGCGGCCACTCTGGCGGTGGCCATTCCGGCGGTTCACGCTGCTAAACGCTGAGCCTGTTGCAACGGGATGCCTGTCAGGGTATCCCGTTGCTTATACGCATAAACCAACAATAAGGCACTGAAATAATGGATACCCTACCTGAGAAAAAAGCCCGCCTGTTATCCCTGATTGTCCGCGATGGCATTTTGTATAGAACCGCAACCCAACCTGTCCTGTCCCGTGATGGCACCACCGGGCGCTGGATGCTGGATTCCTTATGCGTATCACTTTCCCACGAGGGGCTGAATCTGGCTGCCGCCTGCCTGCTGGAATTACTGGACAAGTTTGAGGGTAGGCAAATTGCAACCTATGGTACGACCGCCATCCCCTTGCTGACAGCCTGTGTCATGCAATCCAACGGGCGTTATGAAGGGTTGCTGGTACGCAAGGAACGTAAGGCACACGGTTCCCTGAAGCTGATCGAAGGGCGTGCCAAGCGCGATGAGCCGGTGATCCTGATTGATGATTCGGTCAGTTCCGGGATTTCCATGCAAAAGTGCCGCGATATTCTGGAAGCAGAAGGATTCCGGGTGGAAGGGGGCGTTTGTCTGGTACGGTTTGACTGGTATGGCGGTTTTGCCTTGATGCAGGAACAGGGTTATCACATGGAAACCTTGTTTGATGTTGACCGTGACATTGCCCCGTGCCTGGAAAATGAGCCGAGGCCAGTACTGAACCCGAGCAAGCATTACACACGGGTTACGCCACAGTGGCATGAGCAGGCGGCAGCAGAAGGTTTGTCACCTATGGCGCTTGCCCGTCAGGTACTGGGAGAATTTCTGGCATCGGGAAAACTGTTACGCCCGCCGGAAACGCTTGACCGGCAATATAGCCATCAGGGTGGTTGTTACGTCAGTTTGCGTGAGCGTGACAATATCCAGGTGCGTCCGGCGCGGGATGGTTTCTGGCATTTTCCGGGCGAGCCGGTGTATAGCGCCGCCAGGGATGTGGTGCTGGCAAGCTGGCAGGCCGGTTTGCATTTGCCACATGGCGCGGAAGGGATTGCCATGCTGGAACGCTGCGCCATTGCGGTGACATTCTTTTCCCGTCTGGAAGCCTGCTCGGTAGGTGATCTGGATAATGACCGCTATGGGATTGTGGTGCGCAGCAATGAACGTCCCGACAAAATGGGGGGCGCATTGCCACGTATGCCGGGTATTGCGGTCAGTGGGCAACAGTTCCAGTATGCCTACCGCAATAATGCCGGGCTGGTGTCTTTCGAACCACATACCTTGTACCGGCATGATGTTTTCAAGCTGGTTGAGGCCGATGTGGACTGGCAGAAAAGTGGGGTAGGGCGCTCAGGTACTGAACCCCGCTGGTTTGAGTCTGCGGCGATTGCGCGGCTGATTGGCCAGCGGGCACGGGCGTACATACAGGCGGCTGTTACTGGGCAGGCAGTCAGGGGCGGGGCGTTGCCAGAGAATTTGTGCCCGGCGCTGGATTCCCTGTTCCTGAGCATTTATTCCGGCTACCGGATGCTGGGTTGCATGGGCAAACAGGTCGGCGATCTGGACAGTGATTTGCGGGTATTGGCAGAAGCAGCACTGCATGATGAACGGTTTGCCTCTACCCTGGACGTAGGTGATCTGGATGGCTTGAAAGTAAAAATTTCCCTGTTGTATGCGCCGTTGGAACTGGGGGCGTACCAGCCGGATGAAGTCATGACGCCAGTGCGTTTTGCCGAGCAGGCGTTGATGGTTCATCAGGGTGGGCGTGAGGCATTGTTACTGCCTGACTGGCCGGTAACAGCAGGTTACGATGAGAAGGGATATGTCGAAGCCTTGCTGGACAAGGCCGGTATTACCGAAGGGCCGTATGCGTGGCGGCGCTATGAATGCAGTACCTGGCTGGATGATGGGCAGAACGTACAATGGCTGGAAAAAGCTTTCCCCCGCCCATCTGCCGCAGACCGTGATATGGAAACCCGCTTGCAACCGCTATGCGATAGCTGGGCGGCGTATATCCAGCGCCAGCAGACCGAACAGGGAGGTATGCACTTTTATTACCAGCCGTTTGCACATCAGGTGACGGGTAGCATGGATAATGTACGCACAGCCCATGCGGCGTGGGTATTGTCACGCGCCCGCCAACAGGGGATGGCGGTGGTTGATGGAGGCAAACTGGATGCGTTGCTGGTTTACCTTAAAGGCTTCGTGCAGCGGGATGCGGGGAAATGCTGGCTGGCGGAAACGGTTAATCCCGCAGAACGCCGTTATGACACACTGGCAGGTGCTTCCCTGTTACTGATGGCGTTGAGTAGCCAGGATTCGTGTTCCCTGGAAGATGCCAGCCTTGCTGCAGAACTGGCGGAAACCTTGTGGGGAGCCATTGATCCACATGGCCGGATCGAGAATTACATTTACCCCAATGTTTCCTACCCGCAGGATGTTTACCAGGATTATATCCCAGGGCAGGTGCTGCTGGCTTTGGCCTTGGCCTGTCAGGCGGGATTGAGCAAGCTTGATGCAGGAAAGTTGCAACGGGCGCAGGCGTATTACTGGCATCGTTTCCAGTACAAGCGCCGCGCTGATCAGGTCAGTTGGCTTGCCCAGGCATGGGTTGCCTGCTGGCAGATGGAACACCGCTCCGAATGGCTGGAACAGGCCAACGCAATGTGCGAGTGGATTGTGCAGTTCCAGTCAATGCAGGATGGTGGCTTTACAACCTGGCAGCAAACGGATGGCAGGGCAGATTACATGACCGCAGTCTATCTGGAAGCGGTCGCTGCCGTTGCTTCAGTCATGTACGCACACGGAAACGGGGGATGGAACTACCGGAACTTTGCGGAAGCTTGCCTGAAAGGTTTTGCTTTCCTGGACAGCCTTACGGTTCAGGAGCGCGACAAAATGGTCGTGCCATATCTGGAATGGGCACAGGGCGGCATAAGGCAAAGCCCGGTTGATAGTACGGTTCGGGTTGATTTTAACCAACACGCTTTGTCGGCTGCGCTTTATTTCACCAGAAATTCAACAGGTTCGCGTCCTGTTTAGACGCCAGAAGATTGGAGATTACTTGATATAAGTCATCGAATTTGAATTTTGTATCAGTGTCTCCAATCTGCCACAGCCAATGTTGATTTTAGTCAAACATGTTAGCACGGCTCTAGTAGATGCTTGACGCACCGGAGTGTGTGATTTCACACAGCGTGCTTGTGTGATTACATGGCTCCCCGGTGAGGTGTTCAACTTTTTCGGAGGGACTTATGGAAAATCAGCAGACCTATAATTACAAGGTCGTGCGGCAGTTTGCCATTATGACGGTGGTCTGGGGGATCGTCGGCATGTTGGTGGGCGTGATCATTGCTGCACAGTTGCGTTGGCCGGAACTGAATTTTGGTATTCCTGAACTGACATTCAGCCGTCTGCGTCCGCTGCATACCAATGCAGTCATTTTTGCTTTCGGGGGTTCCGCCCTGTTTGCGACCTCGCTGTATGCTGTACAGCGTACCTGCCACGTGCGTTTGATTTCCGACAAGCTGGCTGCTTTTGTCTTCTGGGGTTGGCAGCTCATTATCTTGCTGGCGGCGATTACGTTCCCGTTGGGGATTACCTCTTCCAAGGAATATGCAGAGCTGGAATGGCCGATTGACATATTGATCACCATTGTATGGGTGGCCTATGCAATCCTGTTCTTTGGCACCATCATGAAACGCAGGACTTCACACATCTATGTGGCACTGTGGTTCTTTGGGGCGTATATCCTGACCATCGCTTTGCTGCATCTGGTCAATAATGCCGAGATTCCGATTGTATTGTTCGGTGGCCATGACTGGTGGAAGTCTTACTCCGTTTACCCTGGTGCGATTGATGCAATGGTTCAATGGTGGTACGGCCACAACGCGGTTGGTTTCTTCCTGACAGCAGCGTTCCTGGGGATGATGTACTACTTCGTGCCAATGCAGGCGCAACGTCCGATTTATTCTTACCGTTTGTCTGTTGTGCATTTCTGGGCGTTGATCTCCACTTATATGTGGGCTGGCCCCCACCATCTGCACTACACTGCGCTGCCTGACTGGACCCAATCCTTGGGTATGGTGTTCTCCCTGATCCTGCTGGCTCCATCCTGGGGTGGTATGATCAACGGTATCATGACCCTCTCTGGTGCATGGCACAAATTGCGTACTGACCCTATCCTGCGCTTCCTGATCGTTTCCCTGTCCTTCTATGGTATGTCTACCTTTGAAGGCCCGATGATGTCCATCAAGACTGTTAATGAACTGTCCCACTTCACTGACTGGACTATCGGTCACGTCCATTCCGGTGCTTTGGGTTGGGTAGCCATGGTTTCTATCGGTTCCCTGTATGCGCTGATCCCAAAACTGTTTGGTCGTGAAAAAATGTACAGCACCAAACTGATTGAAGTGCATTTCTGGGTCATGACCATCGGTGTGGTGTTCTACATTGCAGCCATGTGGATTTCTGGTGTACTGCAAGGTTTGATGTGGCGTGCAGTCAACCCTGACGGGACATTGACCTACAGTTTTGTCGAGTCTGTGGCAGCCATGTATCCGTTCTACTTCGTGCGTTTCGTTGGTGGTGTGCTGGTTCTGGCCGGTATGTTCATTATGGCTTACAACGTGTGGAAAACTGTCGTTGGCACCAAGCCTGTTGATGCAGTCATTCCGGCAGTTGCCCACTAAGGAGGATGGATCATGAGTAGCGGACATGAGTTAGTTGAGAAAAACACAGGGCTGTTGGCCTTGTTGATTGTGATCGTGGTGAGCATGGGTGGGTTGGCCGAGATTGTGCCACTCTTCTTCATGAAGGACACGACCGTGCCGGTTGAAGGTTTGAAACCTTATACCGCATTGCAACTGGAAGGGCGTGATGTGTATCTCCAGAATGGTTGCTATCTGTGCCATTCACAGATGATCCGTCCTTTCCGTGCTGAAACTGAACGTTACGGGCACTATTCAGTTGCCGGTGAGTTTGTCTACGACCATCCGTTCCAATGGGGTTCCAAACGTACTGGCCCTGATCTGGCACGTGTTGGTGGGCGTTACAGCGATGACTGGCATCGTGCGCATCTGAATAATCCTCGTGATGTGGTTCCTGAATCCAACATGCCTGCCTTCCCTTGGTTGTCCCAAAACGTACTGGATGGTGCGGATACGGCTGCCAAGATGAAGACCATGAAGTTTTTGGGCGTACCTTATACCGATGAGGAAATTGCCAAGGCGCAGGATGAGGTCAAGGGTAAAACCCAACAGGATGCCCTGATCGCTTACCTGCAAAATCTGGGAACTGCCATTAAGACCAAACGGTGATAATGGTATGAGTTATGACGATTTCCGTGGAATAACGACGCTGATGGTGTTGATCGCTTTTTTTGGCGTAGTGTGGTGGGCGTATAGCGGCAGGCGCAAAAAGCGCTTTGAAGATGACGCCAACTCCATTTTCGATGAAGAAGAGCAGAAATTACACGATGCGTCAGTTAAGGAGGTAGACAAATGAGTGGAATGAGTCGGCGTTTCGACCTTGTGATCACACTGGGCAATATTTTTGCCTGTTACTGGTTGGTTCGCTGGACAACAAAGCGTCGTCCGGGTGAAGCAGCAGAGGGTTCCGTGACCGGGCATGTCTGGGACGGTCTGGAAGAGTATAACAATCCGCTGCCACGTTGGTGGTTGTGGTTGTTCTACATTACCATGGTCTTTGCTTTGGGTTATCTGGTGCTCTTCCCAGGGCTGGGGAACTTCAAGGGCGTGTTGGGTTGGAGTTCGCATGGTAGCCAGTACGATGCCGAAATGGCTCAGGCTGCGGCAACATACGACCCGATCTTCAAGAAGTATGCGGCCATGCCCATTGATCAGGTTGCCAAGGATGAGGAAGCACTGGGCATGGGACGTCGTATGTTCCTTAGCTATTGTGCGATCTGCCATGGCTCTGATGCGCATGGTAATAAAGGCTTCCCTAACCTGACTGACAATGACTGGTTGTACGGCGGTGAGCCTGCCCAGATTGAGCAAACCATCATGATGGGTCGCCAGGGTGCAATGCCGCCTCATCCGGCTTTGAGTCCTGAAGACCTTGACAAGGTTGCCAACTACATTGCCAGCCTGAGTGGCCGTACTGAAAGTGTGGATGCTGCCAAAGCCGCAGCAGGCAAGGCAATGTATCCAACCCTGGATTGTGTGGCTTGTCACGGTGCTGATGCCAAGGGCAACCAGGCAATGGGTGCGCCTAACCTGACTGACAATACCTGGTTGTATGGTTCTTCCATTGACACCATCAAGGAAACCATTTCCAAGGGTCGTAATGGCAAGATGCCTGCTCATGGTGATTTCCTTGGGGCCGACAAGGTTCACCTGCTGGCAGCTTACGTTTACAGCTTGTCTCATAAGTGATTGGTTAGTAGCCAATACAAAAAAGCAGGCCGTCGTATGACGGCCTGTTTCTTGATAAAAGTCGTGAAAGTGATTTGTAAAAGAGTAAACTGTTTTCCAAATCGCTTTTTGTCAAATGATTCCAAGGTTTTGGATGGTAGCTTACACATCTGTGTGAATCAGGTGAAAGGGGTATGGATATGTCCGAAAACTCTGTTAAGGCAGACACCGGGAACGATGATGCTGGGAGCTTCTATCAGAAGCACAAGAAAATCTATCCGCGCAAAACCAAAGGTACGTTTACTGTTTTGCGTAAGCTGAGTGTGTGGGGGTTGCTGGGCTTATATTACATACTGCCTTGGTTGAAGTGGAATGATCAGCACTTGGTTTTGTTTGATCTGCCAGCCCGGAAGTTTTACATCTTTGGCATGGTTTTCTGGCCACAGGATGTTTTCTATCTGGCAGTGCTGCTCATTCTGGCCGCATTACTGTTGTTCTTCGTAACGTCGCTGGCAGGGCGGGTATGGTGTGGCTATGCCTGTCCGCAAACGGTTTGGAGCGAAGTATTTATCTGGATTGAACAATGGGTGGAGGGCGACCGTCCCCAGCAGGTCAAGCTGGATAATGGCCCCTGGAATGGAACCAGGATCAAGAAAAAAGTCATCAAGCACTTCTTGTGGCTGGCTTTTTCCTTGTTAACGGGGTTTGCCTTTGTTGGCTATTTCGTCCCGATTGAAAACCTGTGGCAGGATGCTGTTGCTGGCACATTGGGCGGTTGGGCACTGTTCTGGACATTGTTCTACGGTTTTGCCACCTACGGTAATGCCGGTTTCCTGCGTGAACAGGTCTGTATTTACATGTGTCCTTATGCCCGCTTCCAAAGTGCGATGTTTGACAAGGACACCCTGATCATTTCCTATGATGAAGCACGTGGTGAGCCTCGCGGTGCCCGTAAACGTGGTGTGGACAAGCCAGCCGGGAAAGGGGATTGCGTCGATTGCAGTATGTGCGTGCAGGTTTGCCCGACAGGCATTGACATCCGTGAAGGTTTGCAATACCAGTGCATCAGTTGCGCAGCCTGTATTGATGCTTGCGACGACATCATGGATAAAATGGGCTATCCACGGGGCTTGGTGCGCTATACGACAGAAAATGTTCTGAATGGTGGAAAAACGCATGTGTTGCGTCCGCGTACCTTTGTCTATGCCGGTTTGTTGATGTTGATCGCGTTGGCCTTGCTGTATTCCATCCTGCAACGTGTACCGTTGGGGATGGATATTATCCGTGACCGTAATGCCTTGTTCCGCGACACGGGGGATGGTAATGTCGAGAACATTTACACCCTGAAAGTCATCAATATGGATGAGGCGATCCACAAATATACGGTAACGGTATCAGGTATCGAAGGTATGCAGATTCAGGGTGCGGAAAATATTCAGGTAGGTGCGGGTAAAGTGGCAGAGGTTCCTGTAAGTGTGCGTGCTAATCCTGACCGTATGACTGCGCGTAGCCAGGAAGTCATGTTCCATATCGTTGCCGATGACAACCCCAAGCTTGCCGAAGACCAGAAAGCCCGTTTTTTGGGTCCCGTTAAATAATGGCAGGAGTTAGCTGAAATATGATGCGTGTTGTTGAGGATACAAAACCGTGGTATCGCCAGTTCTGGCCATGGGCACTGATGGCGATGCCTGCTACTGCGGTGGTGGCGGGGCTTTATACCTATTCGATTGCGGCGTCTAATCGCGACGGGTTGGTGGTTGATGACTATTACAAGGAAGGTCAGGCTATTAACCGCTCACTGGATCGGGGGAAGCTTGCCCAGAAGTTGGGTTTGAGTGGAACCCTTTCTTTTCAAGGGGATAAGGTTCAACTGTCGATGAGTAGCCCGCAACTGGAGTCCGCGCAGCAATTACAGTTGAAACTGTCCCATGCCACCATAGCAGGCCACGACCAAGCGATAGCTTTGCACAAAGCAGGTACTGGTTTGTGGGAAGGGCAGATCCAGTCCTTGGCGGCGGGCAAATGGTTTGTGGATTTGTTGCCGCTGGATGAAAGCTGGCGCCTGGGGGGGACGATGGATAATGCATCCATCCAGGAGATAAAGCTGGAACCGGCCCTGTAAGGGGAGCCACTAAGTAGTCGAGAGGCTGCTGCACTGGAAAGTGTGGTGGCCTTTTTGTATTTTTCGGTATCCTGAAAAAGGAGACCCTCCAAAAGGAGGGTCAAGTGCTTTAGGGTATGTAGAGCGTTGATGAAGCCTGCTAACCAGAGGAGGTAACGAACATCGATGCCAGCAGGCTTCGGAAATCATTAAACCTGTTTTGTGTGGGGGATACAATCCATGCGATGCGGGTTTCTTGATGCAGGTCAACTTAGCATAAGCTTTGTTATCGCAAACTTGCATTTACGCGCGGCATATCGCATTTATGTAGCCGCCCATCCGGGTGTTTCAAGAGGTTAATATGAGCATAGTCCAGTTTGATGCAGATTTAATCCGTCGTTATGATACGGCGGGGCCGCGTTATACCTCTTACCCGACAGCGGTTGCCTTTGCACCATTCACCGAAGACGAATACAAGGCTCATGCCTATATGAGCAACGAAGACCCGATTCCGTTGCCCCTGTCACTGTATTTCCATATCCCGTTTTGCGATACCGTATGTTTTTACTGTGCCTGTAATAAAATAGCGACCAAAGACCGTAGCCTGTCAGATACTTATTTAAGGTACCTGTTCCGCGAAATCGAAATGCAGTCAAAATTGTATGATCGTGACCGTACTGTGGAGCAGTTGCATTGGGGGGGCGGTACACCTACTTTCCTGAACCACGATGAAATGCGTGCCTTGATGGATAAGACGCGCCAGCACTTTTCCCTGCATATTACGGATGAGGGTGATTATTCCATTGAAATTGACCCGCGTTCGGTAACGCCTGATACGATAGGTGTGTTACGGGAAATCGGTTTCAACCGTTTCAGTCTGGGTGTGCAGGATGTCGACCAGCGTGTGCAGGTGGCGGTAAACCGCATCCAGCCGATTGAACAGACCCGTGCCGTGATTGAGGCATGTCGGGCATATGGTGCGAAGTCGATCAGCGTCGATTTGATTTATGGCCTGCCTTTCCAGACGGTGGACAGTTTCCGGCAGACCCTGGATACCATTATTGGTTTGTCCCCGGATCGTATCTCGGTGTTCAACTATGCACACCTGCCTAATTTGTTCAAACCGCAGCGCCGGATTAATGAGGCCGATTT